>JAEURC010000028.1 GCA_016789025.1 Anaerolineales bacterium | reverse complement strand
GTTGGGTCGAAAAACATTTTATTCTCCTTCTCGAGACCTCACAGGTTTTTAAAACCTGTGAGGTCTACTGTGGATAGCTACTTCACTGCGATCAATTCTAACAACACTTCTATGGCTTTGTCGAGTTGCGGGTCGCGTTCGGCGGCGGCATCTTCCTCGGTGAGTTCAACGACGAAATCGGGAGCCAAGCCGACACCGTCGATGAGGCGTTCGTGTGGGGTGAGCCAGCGGGCAATGGTCACGCGCGCCGCGCCGTTTTCGCCGGAGAGCGGAATCCATTGTTGTACCGAGCCTTTGCCGTACGTGATCACGCCGACGAGTTTTGCGCGTCCGTAATCCTGCAAGGCGCCGGCGAGAATTTCAGAGGCGGAGGCGGAGCCTTCGTTCACCAGCACAACAATGGGAAGTTCGGTTGCGCGACCGTTGCCCAACGCGTTGTACGTGTCGCGGCTTCCGTCGCCATATTGCTCGTAGAGGATCACGCCTTTGTCGATGAATTCAGACGCCACTTCGATGGATGTTTGCAAATATCCGCCGCCGTTATTGCGCAGGTCGATGATGATGCCCTTCGGGTTTTGGGGGAGGAGTTCTTCCAGCGTTGTGTTGAGCTCGCTGGTGGTCTTATCGCCGAACTGGTTGATGTCGATGTAGGCGATATCGTTTTCGAGCATCTTGCCGGTCACGCTGGGAATGGTGATCTTGGCGCGGGTGATGATGAACTCCAGCGGTTCTTCCTGGCCTTCTCGCGCCACGCTCAAAGTGACGGTTGTCCCGGCGGGACCGATGACTTTCTGGCGCGCTTCTTCCGGCGGTGTGCCGGTCATGTCTACGCCGTCGATGGCGACAATCAGGTCTCCGGGTTTCAACCCTGCCGCTTCGGCGGGCGAGCCTTCGATGGGGCTGATGATGGAGAGATAGTCCCCGGTCGTATCCACGAACGCGCCGATGCCTTCATATTCGCCGGAAAGCGCCGAGGTTTCGGTCTCGTACACCACAGGATCCATGTAAAAAGTTTGCTTGTCGCCGACCGCTTCCATCATGCCGCGGATCGCGCCGCGCATCAGCGCCACATCGTCCAGCGGTTGATCGACAAATTCGCTGTGGACGATATTCCACGCTTCCCAGAATGGGGCGAATAGGGTCTGCATATCCTCAGGGGTGGCAGAAAGTTGTTCCGGCGCGGCGGTGGGTTGAAGCGGAATAAAGTCGTTGACGACCGGCAGTTGAGAACTTTTTGGCATGAAAACCCCGACGAGAATCCCCGCCGAAAAAGTTGCCAGTAGAAAAATGAACGCAATGATCGAGCCAAGAATGAGTTTGATCGATTTATTCACGAATGCCTCCGATGGTAATTGCCCTGAAAGATACTATGCGGGGATTAACGCTTGCTGAAACGATTGTAACGAATTTGTTTGAACGGTATGGATGAATTGTAAGAAAAGCCTCATGCGGAACACGTTGTGACGAGCGTTCGATTTCGTATCGCGTATAGTTTTACCCCAACAAGATCGGCAAATCTTTCCAGTTCACGAACACGCCGCTGGCTTCGCTGGTTGGCGCTTCGGAGCCGTATAAAATGCTTGCCATGCCCACATCCAGCGCGGCGCGGGTGGTGCGCGGCAGATCGTCGATCATCACGCACTTGCGCGGGTCGGGCTCATCGGCAAGTTCCTGCGCGATGGCGAAAGATTCAGGCATGGGCTTGCAATATGGCGCGACCGCGTTGATATCCACGATGCCGGTGAAGAGGTCGCTGAGGTCGAGCGCGGCGAGGACGCGTCGGGCGTGGTTGCTGTCGGCGTTGGTGAAGACCAGCTTCCGTTGGGGAAGCGAAGCGATCGCATCCCGTTGGATCGGGCTGGGGGCGATGTAATCGCCGAGGGGCAGATCGTGAACGAAGGCGAGAAAATCATCCGTATCGATCTTGTGCCGCGCCTGTAACCCTCGCAGTGTAGTGCCGTACATTTTGAAGTATTGTTCGCGCAAGGCGGGCGCGTCTTTTTCGGGGATGCCGATGCGCTCGATCATATATTGCTGAATGCGCCCACGGATGGCTTGCCATAAACCGTTGGAATTTGGGTAAAGCGTGTCGTCGAGGTCGAAGAAAAGGGTTGAGAATCGCATCGGGCGATTATAAAATACTCGCCGGTTTTTTTGAGCGCAGAAAATAGGCTGGCAAGGGCGGGTATAATCTCGTTATGCCCATCCGCCTGCTTTCGCCGGAAGTTGCCTCGCAGATCGCCGCGGGCGAAGTGATCGAGCGCCCCGCTTCGGTCGTGAAAGAGTTGCTCGAAAATTCGCTCGACGCCGGCGCGAACACGATTACCATCCATGTGGAGGAAGCGGGAAAAAAGCGGATCGAAATTGCGGATGACGGCTCCGGCATCCCTGCGGATGAAATTGAACTTGCCGCCTCGCGTCATGCCACCTCGAAGCTGGTTCGCTCCGATGAGCTTTTTTCCATCGTGACGCTGGGTTTTCGCGGCGAGGCGCTTGCCTCCATCGGCTCGGTTTCGCGCATGACGATCACTTCGCGGGGGGATGGTGAAAAAGAAGGGACGAGGTTGAAAGTGGAGGGGGGAAAATCGGGTAAGCCGACTAAAGTCGGCGCTACGGTTGGGACGACCGTGCGCGTGGAGGATCTGTTTTACAACGTCCCTGCCCGATTGAAATTTTTGAAGACCGATGTAACCGAACGCCGCGCCATTGACTCGCTCGTCACGCGCTACGCGCTGGCATATCCCGCGAAACGATTCAAACTCACCGACGGCAAGAATGAGGTTTTGCAAACGACGGGCGATGGCGACCGTCGCGCCATTCTTGCCGCGCTCTACGGTGTGGATGTGGCGAAGCAAATGCTCGAAGTCCATTCCATTGAAGAGGGCATGACCCTCGCGGGCTTCATCAGTCCTGTTTCGTTGACGCGCTCAAACCGCAAAGAAATTACTTTCTTCATCAATGGGCGCTGGGTGCATGATGCGGCGTTGTCCACGGCATTGATGCAGGCGTATCACACGTTATTGATGGTGGGACGCTATCCGCTCACGGCATTGTTCCTCGAGATCAAACCGGAAGATGTGGACGTGAACGTGCATCCGGCCAAAGCCGAGGTTCGCTTTCGGAATCAGGATCAAGTGTTTAGCTTTGTGCAACGTTCTGCGCGGAAGGCGTTGTTGGCGTATTCGCCTGTTCCGAATGTAGCGACAAGCTTGTGGGGAGGGCGGGCGGCGCCAGTAGGATCAAATTCAGTGGGACTAGATTGGGCGATTGGGCATGATGAGCAAGTGAGTAGTGATCCAGCGAACAGTGATCAGTTATCAGTGAATAATCGAGACTGGAGGCTAGAGACTATGGGGCAGTCTCCAGGCTCCAATCTCCAGTCTTCCAATCCTCAATTTGCCCGCATTCCCCTCCTGCGATTGATCGGCCAAATCGGCGCGGTCTATCTTGTGGCGGAGGGACCCGATGGACTATACCTCATCGATCAACATGCCGCGCACGAACGCGTGTTGTTCGAAAAACTCATGGCGCAACGCGAGATGAAGAGCATCGCCTCGCAAGCCCTGCTGACGCCGGCGACGGTCACCTTGCCGCCTCAATCCACCCAATTGCTCATTTCGCAATTGCCGGTTTTGAAGTATTTTGGTTTTGACGTGGATGAGTTTGGTCCGAACACGTTCCAAATCCGCGCGATGCCCGTCTTGTTCTCAGGCAGCGATCCCTCCGCGGCATTGCGAGCGCTGGTGGAAGATTTTGAAGAGGATGAGGCGCCGCTGAAAGATGAAGTGGAGAAAAAGCTTGCCGCGCGCGTATGCAAACGTATGGCAGTGCGAGCGGGCATGTCGCTTTCCAATGAAGAGCAGCGCGCCCAGCTCAACGATCTTGAAGCCTGCGATTCGCCGCGGACGTGTCCGCATGGGAGACCGACGATGATCCATCTTTCTGTAGACGTGCTCGAACGTCAATTTGGGAGGCGCGGTGCCAGATAACGATACCCTTAACCGGGAATATAACCAATTGGTCAACGATTTTAGAGCGCTGGAGGATGAAGTCCGGCGGATTCGACGCACCCTGGAGATCAAAGAGATCGAACTCAAGGCGGTGCTGGCGCAATCGCATGAGATCAGCAACACCGACGTGCTCACCTTTTTGCCGAACCGCCGCAAGATCATTGTAGATTTGCAGGAGGAGGTCATCCGCGCCGCGCGATATAATACGCCGTTATCCATCTCAATGGTGGATATCGACCATTTCAAACAAGTTAACGACACCTATGGTCATGCCGCGGGCGATGAAACCCTGCGCGCGATCGCTGCGCGACTGCGCGAACAGATCCGTCACCCGGATACCATTGGGCGTTACGGCGGCGAGGAATTCCTGATCGTGCTCCCCAACAGCGAATTGAGCGCCGCCCAAGAACAAGCGTCGCGTTTATGCAACCACATCCGTAACCTGCAAGTGGAAGCGATAAAACAAAAACTCATTTCGATAACGGTGAGTATCGGCGTGGCTCAATTCAAATATGGGCAGGAGAATTGGGAACAGTTCCTGCATCGCGCCGATACCGCCATGTATGCGGCAAAGAACAGTGGGCGAAATCGTTGGATGGCGATGGAGGAATAGATGAAAGCGCTGTGGCTCGAAAATAACAAGATCGACTTTCGCGAAGTCCCTCAGCCTCAAAAACCAAATGAGGCTTTGGTAAAGATTCGCAAAGCCGGTATTTGCAGCACCGACCTCGAACTGGTCAAGGGGTATTACCCATACACTGGAATCCTGGGGCATGAGTTCGTGGGTGAAGTGGTCAAAGCCGAGGACGCTTCGTGGATCGGTCAACGCGTGGTGGGCGAGATCAACGCGGTATGCGGTCAATGCGAACAATGCCTGAACGAACGCCCCACACATTGCGAGTCTCGGACCGTGCTGGGAATCGTCAACCGTGACGGTGTATTTGCCGAGTACGTTTGCCTGCCCATCGCCAACCTTCACAAAGTTCCCGCTTCAGTTCCGGACGGGATGGCTGTGTTCGCCGAACCCCTCGCCGCCGCGCTTGAGATTCAAGAGCAGATCAGCGTCAAGCCAGGCGACCGGGTTCTGCTCGTCGGCGCGGGGCGGCTGGGACAACTCATCGCACAAACGCTGGCATTGACCGGTTGCGACCTGCGCGTGATCGCCCGCCATCAACGCCAGCAAGATCTGTTGACCGCGCGCGGTATTCGCATCATCAACGAAGCGGATGTGCAAAAATGGCGCTGGGACGTGGTGGTGGAAGCGACCGGGTCGCCGAGCGGGTTTGCGGTGGCGCGGCGGGCAATTCGTCCGCGAGGGATACTGGTATTGAAGTCCACGTATAAAGGCGAGATGAGCGTCGATTTTTCATCCATCGTGGTGGATGAGATCAACCTGATCGGTTCGCGCTGCGGTCCGTTCGAGCCGGCGTTGCAGTTGATGGAATCCCGCCAGGTGGATCCGACGGTGTTGATCGATGCGGAGTATTCGCTGATAGATGCGATGAAAGCGTTCGAACATGCGGCGCGGCCTGGCGCGCTGAAGGTTGTGATGAATCCGTAAAAAAATGGCGACCACGCGGTCGCCATTTTTTATTCTCTGGGTATCGTCCGCTGGGCGCGCGGGATATAAAATGTGATCGAAGTGCCAATGCCCACCTTGCTTTTCACCTCGATACGCCCGTTATGCCCCTGGATGATCTGCTTGCAGATCGAAAGCCCCAGCCCAGTGCCTGTCGCTTTACCTTCATGGTCGCGCACGCGGTAAAACTTTTCAAACAAATGAGGGATGGATTCTTCCGGGATTCCCAAGCCGGTATCTTGCACAAGGACGGACAGGTCATTGTCGGTGTAATTCCCCGCGATCAGAATGGAACCGCTCGGTCGGTTGTACTTGATGGCATTACTCGTCAGGTTGAGCAATACTTGTTTAATCTTGTCGCGGTCGGCTTCCATAAGCGGCAAATCATTGGGAACATCCACGCGGATCTGGATGTTCGTTTCCTGCGCCTTGGTCATCATCACATCGCGCGCTTCGTAGAGCAGGTCCGCCGCGCTGAAACGCGTCTTGCGGAATTGCACGCGTCCCGATTCCAATCGCGCCAGATCGAGGAAGGATGATGCCAGAGAATTAAGTCGCAAGGTTTCATTGTGGATGTTGTTGACGATCTGGTCGCGTTGTTCGCGCGACATCTCGGGGCGGAGCAGGAGGTACGTGGCGGTGCTCAACGAAGCCAGCGGCGTGCGAAGCTCGTGCACGAACTCCTGGATCAGGTCCGATTGTTGGAAGAGGCGGGCATTCTCTATGGCGACCGCCGCTTGCGCGCCCAACACACTGAGCATTGATTCATCCGCATCGGTGAACTTGCCGCGTTTTTTGTTCACCACCTCCAGCACCCCCACCACTTTGTTCTTTGTGACGAGCGGTATTCCCAGCAGGGATTTGGTGGAATACCCGATGGTCTGGTCTACTTCGCTGAAGATACGTTCGTCTTTTTCGGCGTCGTCGATGCGCAGGGATTTTCGGTTCAACACGATCCAACCGGCGATGCTTTTATCGAGCGGAACGACAAGCCCGCGCATCGTGGCATCGTCTATATTGGTGGCGACCTGAAAATATAATTGCCGCGCGGTATCGTCGTATAACAAGATCGAGGCGGCTTCGGCATGCGTGATGTCTGCCGAGGCGCGCACGATATCATCCAACAGGATATCGAGGTCGAGGGTGGAGGCAAGGTCGCGCGAGATTTCGATCAGGCGCAGGTAACTTCCGAGGGTTTGGGTTTTGATCTCAGCCATGGATTGCTCTTTGTACGATCTCCGGCAGGATGGTTTCCACATTGTCCATGAAAACCACATCCGCGCGGACGTTGATATAGGTGGGAGTGTTATTGATGATAATGAGGTGCGCGCCGCGATCGACCGCTTGCATCGGAAGCCCTGCCACAGGCAGAACCTCGAGCGAGGAACCGGCGACCAGCATCAAGTCGGCTTGACGCGTTTCGCGTTGCGCTTCATTCCACGCCGCCTGCGGCAATTGTTCCCCGAACAATATCACATCCGGTTTGAGAATTCCATTGCAACTTGGGCATAAGGGAATGGTTCCATCCTCGATATAGGTTTGCAGGAATGGAGGCGACTCGTATTTTTTGAAGCATTGCGCGCAAGAGAGCGTGCGGATCGTGCCATGCAATTCGATGACTTTGTTAGAGCCTGCTTTTTGATGAAGCCCGTCTATGTTTTGGGTTGCGATGGTGATGACAACGCCGCGCTTTTCAAGGTCGGCGAGCGCGAGATGCGCGGCGTTGGGTTGCGCGTTAAAAATTTGCCCGGCGAGCGGGCGGAACCATTGGAAGAATTTTTCAGGGGAGGTTCGAAACGTGGTGAGCGACGCGGCTTCAAGCGGCTCATTGTGAGACCATAAACCGGTTCCCTCCGAGCGGAAATCTGGAATCCCTGAGGGGGTGGAAATGCCGGCTCCCGTTAAGATAACAACGCGCCTGGCTTTGCAGAATAACTCTGCCGCACGCAAAGCGTCAGACGCTGTTGCAAGGGCGGAGGGGGAACTCATCGAGGCATCGCCTCTTGTTCGGCGATGAAGTCAACAAGTTTGACGATCTGGCGAGTGGTTAGGCTGTCTGGCTGGCAAATGACGGCGGGAGTTTGCGTGCGGGTGGCTTGTGTGAAGAGTTCCGGCGCGGGGGTGAGGGTGGTGAGGATCTCATACCCTAACTTAGCTTGCACCTGGCTGGAGGGCAACTGCGTATCCGACCTCACGCGATTGTTGAGTACCGGGTGAATATTTTTCAAATTGATACCGAATGAATTCAAATCTTCGATGAGCGCCTTGGTGTTGATGATCGTATTCGGGTTGCCCTCAAGCACTACAAAGATCTCATTACAATGAGGGAGCACCACCTGGGTGAACGGTTGCAATCCTGCGCCGAGATCAAGGATGATGTATCGCCCCAGCGCCGCAAGTTTTGAGATGAATGCGCCATAGTTGGCGCTTTGACCGATCAAATGCATATCACGCGGACGATCGGATGCAAGCAGGATATTCAAGCCGGACGCGTGGCGCGTGAGGGACGAACGAACGCTATCCGATGTGATATCCGATAGCTTTGTGGCGCTCAACATGTCGACCAATCCGGTGGATGCCTTCAGCCCCAGTTCCAGCGACAACGCGCCATGACCAGGCAACATTTCCGCGAGGACAACGTATCCCTTGGCGCGGGTATGTAAGCCGGCGGCAACGTTCAAAGCCACGGTGGTGGCGCCTAAACCGCCTCGCGCGCCGATCACGCCGACAACAAATCCCTCCTGCCCGGCGCTCACCGGGGCGGCTGGCGCGTTTTCGCCCTTCTTTTCATTGGCGCGGGCCAGTAACGCTTTGACGCGCGCTTGCAATTCAGAAGGATGCGTGGGTTTGGTCAAATAATCGTTCGCTCCCACTTCAAAACCGATCACTTTATCGTCTAACTGGGTTTTGGCGGTGAACATCAAAATGGGGGTTTCAGTGGTCGAAGGATTTGCCCGCAGCCGGCGCGTCACTTCATAGCCGTCCATATCCGGCATCATAATATCGAGCAATATCAAGTCGGGATCTTCCTCGAACGCTTTATCCAAACCCTGTTGACCATTGGTTGCCGCGCTGATTTGATATCCCTGGCGTTGAAGCATCAGCCCCACGAGGCGCAGGGTGTCAAGATCGTCGTCAATGATGAGAATTTTTTCGCTCATGCGCGGCATCCCTTACAAAAGTATTGCAACAGTCTAGCATAAAGAAGGCGCAAGGGCAAGCCGAAAGCATTGCTTGCAAGTATGCTATAATGATTTTGCAAAACGGGAACACTCCCAATCGCGGGGATGACAGGCTTCGACGGGAGAGGCTGGTCCCGGAATGCGAGCCGAGAGGCGCTGAACTCGTAAACTCAGCGCAAACAATCAAGTGCCAATCGCACTTCCTACGCTGCTATGCCCCTCGCCGCCTAGTGTGACGAGACCATAACAGTTGGCGCCTGAGGCGCCACGTCCGCCGGAGCCGTCCTCCACCCGGTGACGGACCGGGCGAAACAATGGTGTGAGTGCCGCGCATGATTCTGCTAAATGCGCGAAAGACCAGCAGATGGTCACAGAGTTACCTGCCCGCCGAGATCTCTGTGATGACTACTTTCGGCAGGCTACGCTCGTAGATTTCCGAGGGTCGAGTCTTTCGGACCCGGGTTCAATTCCCGGCATCTCCACAGCGATCATCCAGCAGTTCAACTGCTGGATGATCATTTAAGGACGTTTGTGTTATAAAAAGCGGATGAAAAAACTTCTTCTTGGATACCTGCTCCTCCTCACCGCCTGCCAGACTTCGACCCCGAACCCGACTGCCACACCATCAAACTCGCTCTTTGCAACCTCAACGCCTCTTCCCACCCTTTTGCCTGATACTCCAACCCCCGAGCCGTCTCCAACCTTCGAGCCTTCACCGACCGCGCTTCCGCGATTCTTTGTTCAGGAGTTCAACGACTCAATCGCCGGCTGGGTTATCTTGCAGGCTGGGAACGATTCTGTGCCGTCAGTTAACGTGGCGAACGGATCTCTCCTCCTTCAAATTGACTCATCCTTCACCTGGCTCTACGCCCTCTACGGACCGGAAGATTACGCCGACGTTCGCATCGAAACACAGTATCAAAATCTGGCTGGCACACCCGCCTCGGCAGGATTGATCTGTCGTTACAGCGAAACAGATGGCTGGCTGGAATTCAACCTGTCCACCGATGGGTTGTATAACATCCTCTACGGAAAATGGCTCGCCCTGGGAATCGCGGAATATACCCCTATCACCGACGGCATGATCAAAGATGCGCAACCCAGCGGCGCAAGTCAACCCATTGGGTTGGAGTGTTCCGGCGATACATTGACTCTGCTCGTAAACGAGAACGTCCTCCGCCGCGTGGATGTCTCGCGCTTTGAACTCGGCGCCGGCAAGATCGGGGTCACTGCCGCATCATATGAAAATTCCCCGGTGGTGACGGGGTTTGAACGCGTGGAAGTCGGCGAACCATAAAACACGAACGCGAAAAAAATTGGGTGGAACTCAGAGAAAGCAATCATCGTTAAAAAGTAAAAAAGGAGGATGAGATGGACGCTTTTTCGAGGTTCACTGGTATGGTTTTTGGTCTTGCCATTGTAATTCTGGGCTCGTGCATGCCTGTCACACCGGCTCCTACTGCCACCGCCAAGGCGAAGCCCACACAAGATGCGATTCCGTTGAGTAGCCGGGTCAGCCTCACTACCGTCTCGATGCGGGAGGAGGGAGCGTCACCGAGGTACATCATCACGGGTCAGATACCCCGGCTGGCTGGCAGTGAAGATGAGCGCGTTATAGACTTTAACAACAAAGCGGAAAAAATGATGCAGGAGGAAATCCAATATTTCCGTGAAAATGTGCTTGCCCACATGTCTGCCACGCCCATCACGTCGGGCAGTTCCTTCGATGCCCAATACGCTCTCGTCTACCAAAACAACGGAATATGGGCGTTGAAATTCAACTTTTCCGGTTATTCCGATGGGGCGGCTCATCCCTTTCATTACAGTATGACGCTGAACTATGATCTCGAACAAGGAAAGAAACTTTCGCTTGATGATCTGTTTGCGGCGGACACCGGGTACTTGAAAACGATTTCGAGTTTCTGCATTGCCGAACTCAGCCGCCGCGACATCGGGTTTTATGGCGGGTTCGAACAAGGCGCGGAGCCGTTGGAAGAGAACTACCGCAATTGGAACATCACTCTTGATGGAATCATGATCACCTTCGACGAGTATCAGGTGGCGCCGTATGCAGTGGGACCGCAAACTGTGATTGTGCCATACAGTGAATTAAAGTCGCTCATTAACCCGAAAGGTCCGTTGGCGCTGGTGGCGAGGTAATGGCGAGACCATACAATATCGATCAAGCCCCTTGCGTTCATTGGGTGATTCGCGTTTGATTTTCGATAAAGTGGCTCTCCCGTAATTAATGGGAAAGAAATTTACCACGAAGTACACAAAGGGGAAAAAAGCCTTTGCGATGATAGGTTGCTCCTTTGTGTCCTTTGTGTTTGAAAAGAGTTTTCACGTTAAAAACGGTAGAGCCGATAAAGTCTATTTTGTACAACTCGGGTAACGAGCGCCGGCCAGAAGACGGTTTTGCGATTATGGGGTAAATCATTGCCAGACTTTGGATATTGACTATAATCTGGCTCGCATCGATTTTTCTTAACCCTATGGTGAGCCCGTGACGTACGACATTCGCCGCGCGACTGCGGCTGACAAACCCGAATGGCTGAGGATGAGGCAACTGCTGTGGCCCGAAGCCCCCATCGACTATTTGGATTGGGACCTGGACGAAATTCTGGATGACAAGAAGCGGGCGGTCTTTGTCGCCTCGCGCGCCGACGGGGGGCTGGTCGCCTTCGTGGAAGCCAGCCAGCGCGATATGGCTGAGGGATGCGAGACCAACCCCGTCGGCTATATCGAAGCGTGGTTCGTGGATGAGAACATCCGCGGGCAGAAACTGGGGCGCGAAATGATCCACACCGCTGAGAATTGGGCGCGCGAAAAAGGATGTACCGAGATGGGGTCTGATACCTGGCTGGAAAACGAGGTCAGCATTCAAGCGCATTACAAGACCGGTTACTATGAAGTGGGGCGTCTGGTTCACTTCATCAAGAAATTGTAAACAGCAAGTCGACATAACGAGGTGCTTCTCAAAAACGGACGTCATAGAGGCTATACTTGTCATCATGCGAAGTTACTCGCTAATTTTCGTTATTACTATTTTGACTGCCGCCTGTTCCTCCCCAGTGGCGTCAACGGAGGCTGTGGTGCCGAATCAACTCACACTCACCAGTGAAGCGTTTGCCAATGGCGGCTCGATCCCATCAAAATATGCGTGCATCGGAAAAAATATTTCACCCGCGCTCGCATGGGGCCAGCCGCCCGCAGGAACGCAATCCTTCGCGCTCATCATGGATGATCCTGACGCGCCCGTTGGCACATGGGTGCATTGGGTGTTGTACAACATCCCCGCCGACACGCGAAGTCTTTCCGAAGACCTGCCCGTCACCGGCAAGAATGTTCCCGAAGGTCAGGGAAGTCCGTTCACCGGTAGAAATTCCAGCGGCAACATCGGCTACGATGGACCCTGTCCGCCGAGCGGAACACATCGTTATTTTTTCAAACTCTACGCGCTCGATGAAACCGTGGGTCTTCTGCCCGGCACCGACAAAGGCGAACTGCTCAAAGCCATGAAAGGTCACATCCTCGCGCAAGACGAACTGGTGGGGACGTTCAGCAAATAACCTTGCGAAGGTTGAGAACCTTCGCAAGGTTGCCCACAACTTTTATCCAATGAGTTCATCACAAGATACCATCCAACGCGCCAAAGAATTTGGCAACCCCGTCATCCGCGGAGATCGCGCCACGTTCATTTGGGAGGGCAAGACCGCGCCGCACCTCATCAGCGACTTGAACGGCTGGGAGGAGAATCCCAAACCGTTCAAACGTCTCTCTTCGACCATTGAGCCTGCCTCGCCCAAGTCAATTTGGTCGTGCTCCCTCAACCTCCCCCGCGACGCGTACCTCGAGTACGCGTTGTACGATCCCGTTTCGCAAAAACGATTCCCCGATCCGCTCAACTCGAAAAGCATCAGCAATGGAGTCGGCTCGCGCAACAACTTCTTCTACATGCCCGAGACGATGCCCTCGCCGTTCACCATGCGCCGCGCCGATGTTCCCGTCGGCGCGATCAGCACTCACCGCGTAGAGACGGGCTTCCTGCGCGAAGACGGCGAGCGCGAAATATTTTTATATCGCCCGCCTGTCAAAGAACCCGTCCCGTTGTTGATCGTGTTCGATGGGCAGGATTATTTGCAACGCGGAAAACTCAACACCATCGTGGATAACTTAATCGCCGACAAACGCATCCAACCGATCGCGATGGCATTCCTCTCCCATGGGAATCGCTGGCGCGGCGTGGAATATCTCTGCTCCGACGCGACGCTGCACTGGATCCAAACGATCATCCTGCCGCTGGCGCGCGAGAAATTAAATCTGCTCGACCCTGCTCGACACCAGGGCGCGTATGGTGCATTGGGCGCGTCGGCAGGCGGGATCATGTCGCTGTACGCAGGCTTGCGGATGCCAAACTACTTTGGGAAGGTTATCGCGCAATCAGGCGTCTCTGCCATCAACGGCATGGACCTTGCCACAGTTGACCTCATCCGCCGCGAGCAATCGCGCGAGATCAATATTTGGATGGACGTGGGCACCCTCGATTTTCTGCTGGAAGACAACCGCCGCATGAGATCGTTAATGGAAGAACACGGATACAACGTGGCATACCGTGAATTCGCGGGCGGACACAACTACACCGCCTGGCGCGACGATATCTGGCGCGGGCTGGAGGCGTTGTTCCCGCCAAAGATTGAATATTGAAAAAGCGATACACATCACAATATCGCTTTTTTGTTGGCAGTATAATCAGCGCGTATGTCCGCGCTTTCCAACAAACGCATCCTCCTCGGCGTAACCGGCTCCATTGCCGCGTACAAAGCCGCCGACCTCGCATCCAAACTCACGCAAGCGGGCGCGCAGGTGGATGTGGTCCTCACTGAATCGGCGCAAAAGTTCATCACGCCGCTCACGTTTCAATCGGTCACCGGCCGCCGCGCTTACACCGATGCCGATCTGTGGGGCGACGAAGCGCATGTTCTGCATGTCGGCTTGGGTCACGCCGCCGATCTGCTCGTCATCGCGCCTTGCACCGCGAACACGCTCGCCAAACTCGCGCATGGTCAGGCGGATTCGCTTCTCACGGTCACAGCCTTGGCGTCGAATTGTCCGCTCCTCCTCGCGCCCGCGATGGACGGCGGCATGTACGATCACGCGGCAACGCAAGAGAATCTCGACACGCTGAAAAAACGCGGCGCGTATATCATCGAACCGGCGGAGGGACATCTCGCCTCAGGACTCACCGGCAAAGGACGCTTGCCCGAGACGCCCGAACTCATCGGACACATCCGCCTCCTTCTCGGACGGGACGGCTGGCTCGCCAAGCGGAAAGTGATCGTCACCGCCGGCGGGACTCAAGAGCCGCTCGATCCCGTCCGCGTACTGACGAATAAATCCTCCGGGAAGCAGGGCTACGCCCTCGCTCAAGCCGCGCTGGATGCCGGAGCGGAAGTCACGTTGATCACAACGCCAACTTCATTGACTCCTCCCGTCGGCGCGAATGTGGTCAATGTGCAGACCGCGAAACAAATGCTCGACGCCGTGTTGAACGAATCAGCAGACGCGGATGCGTTGATCATGGCGGCGGCAGTGGCAGATTTTAGACCGAAAACTTTGGCGAAGGACAAGATCAAAAAGGAAGGCGGCGTTCCGCAAGTCGAGCTCGAAGGGACGGAAGACATCCTGAAAACGGTATCAAGCCGAAGGTCCGATTTGAAGCGTTTGCGGGTGGTGGCTGGGTTTGCCGCCGAGTCGCAACATCTGCTTGAGAACGCGTCAAATAAGTTAGAATCCAAAAGCTTGGACATGATCGCGGCGAACGACATCTCCGCATCCGATGCGGGATTTTCAGTTGAGACTAATCGTGTTACGCTATTATTCGCAGACGGAAGCAGGGAATCATTATCCTTGATGAGTAAAACGGAAGTTGCTGAAATTATGATCGAACGAATCGGGAAATTGCTGGGGTGATATGCGCATTCTGGTGATCTCGGATATTCACGCAAACTTTATCGCTCTCGAAACGGTGTTGGCTGACGCCGGCGCCGTGGATGAAACCTGGTGCCTCGGCGATCTGGTGGGGTACGGTCCCGATCCGAACGAGGTGGTGGAGAGGGTGCGAGGTTTGCCCAACCTTACCTGCCTGCTCGGCAACCACGATGTGGCGGCGATCGGGAAGATTCCCCTTGAATCGTTCAACGGCGACGCGCGGCGGGCGCTCGAGTATCACGAAAAAGTGTTGACGAAGGAAAACATGGATTTCCTGCTTTCACTGCCGTCGAACCTGACCGTGAAAGGGGATGCCAGCCTCGTGCATGGAAGCCCGCGCGATTCGGTGTGGGAATATATTTTGAACGCGCTTTCGGCGCGCTTGAACTTTGGGCATTTCACCACGCCGTGGTGCATGGTGGGTCACTCGCATTTGCAGTGCATGTTCCGCCTGCACCCGGAAAACGACCGCGTGACGCTTGAATCGCTGAAAGTGAACGAGGCGATGACGCTCAAGCCGCGGCTGATCATGAATCCCGGTTCGGTGGGTCAGCCGCGCGACCGCGATCCGCGCGCCGCTTATGCCATCTATGATGCTGAAGAAAAAAAATGGGAGCCGCGCCGCGTAAAGTATGATATCCCCGCGGTGCAGAAGCGCATCCGCGAGGTGAAGCTGCCGGAGAAACATGCGGTGAGGTTGGTGGAGGGGTGGTAGGGGTGGCGGGTGAGTAAGTGGTAAGTAGTAATTGGAGAATTAGAGAATTGCAGGCAGAGACTGGAGACTAGAAAGTGGAAAGTGGCGGGTGGGAGTGGAACATTATAAGAGGTGATTCGTCTGTAGAGTGAAGTCACTTTGCTCTATCAAGGAGAAGAAAACATGAAACGCCCGGTATTGATTATCTTGTCGGTAGTGGTCGCATTTGTCCTCGTTGGATCGCTGTTGATGAATTTGTTCGGCCCGCGCATCGGACAGACGTATAGCGAGATTTCATACGCTTTGCCCGGTTCTGGCGGGGGCGGCGTGCCCGAAGAATTTGCCAGCGCGCCAATGCAACCGCTCAGTGATGAGGTGAAAAACTCATTCATCACCCAGTCTCAAGAGCGTATGGTCATCCAGAACGCGGACCTCGCCATCGTGGTCGCCGACCCCAAGACGCGTATGAGCGAGATCGAGGCATTAGCAAAAGAGATGGGCGGATTTGTGGTCTCCTCAAATTTGTACACCACTTATTACGGACCTAACAGTGTGGAAGCGCCGGAAGCCTCCATCACCATCCGCATACCGCAGGAGAAACTCGACGAGGCGCTCGCAGCGATCAAAGAGGGCGCGGTGGAGGTCAATTACGAGAATCGCACCGGCGAAGATGTGACCAACATTTACGTGGATTTGCAATCGCAACTCAAAGCCAAACAAGCCGCCGAGAAGAAACTGCTGGAGATCCTCGACGCCGCCGATGAGACCGAGGATGTGCTGGCGGTCTACACCGAACTGCAACGCATTCAAAGCGAGATCGAAGTGCTGAAAGGGCAGATCAAATATTACGACGAGTCGGTTGCGCTTTCCGCTGTCAGCGTGCGCTTGATCGCCGAAGAGACCGTCCAACCCGTGGAGATCGGCGGCTGGAAACTGGAAGGCACAGCCAACGACGCCATTCAGGATTTGATCTACTTCACGCAAGGTTTCATCCAGTTCCTCATCCGCTTCGTGTTGTACACGCTTCCCGCGCTTGTTCTGGTTGCCATCCCGCTTTATCTTCTGTTCCTTGGCGGGCGCAAGTTGTATCGCAGGTTCGGCAAATCGAAAGCGGTTGCGGAAGTGAAGACGGAAGAGAAGAAGTAAATTCGACCTCGCAACAAAGCAAACCAAGAAAGACCGCCGAATCCGGCGGTCTTTCCTCTTTATGGCTATAGCAGAGTCGCTTGACAAAACCTGCTTTTGTACACGGAAGACACGGACTCCACGGTTTCTTCCGTTAAATCACGGACAAACTCCGTGTCTTCCGCGAAATCCGTGTACGAAAAAAGCTCGCTTTCTGACTTTGCTACAGCCATGCTTTCCTCTTTCATATAAGGAAAGAGAAAAGAGTCTCAACAGGTATAATCGCGGTATGGAAAAACTCGTCCGCGAGGCGCAGGAATTGTTCAACGTCCACATCACAGGCAGGCAGGTGATGTCGTTGATCACGTATGAAAAAGAATTGCTGGCGTGGAACCAGAAGTTCAACCTGACCGCCATCCGCGACTCGGAATCCATCCGCACGAAACACTTTTTGGATTCGTTCTCGTGTGTGCTGGCTTGGCAAGCCAACCCTCCCGCCTCGCTCATCGACGTAGGAACTGGCGCGGGTTTCCCGGGGCTTGCGCTGAAAATCCTTTACCCCAATTTAAAATTGGCCCTCGTTGATTCGGTGGGCAAGAAAGCCATGTTCTGCCAGCACATTGTCAGCGCGTTGGGACTGAATGATGTGAGCGTCATCCAGGCGCGCGCGGAGGACTTGGGACACAACAAAAATCACCGCGAAGCCTACGATTGGGCAGTGGCGCGCGCGGTGGCAAACCTCAACGTGTTGAGCGAATATCTTTTGCCGCTGGTGAAAGTGGGTGGGACGGCGCTCGCGCAAAAAGGCGAAACGGCGCGCGCCGAAGCAAAGTCTGCGGGGAAGGCGATTAAATTGTTAGGCGGGAAGTTGAGAGAATTGATCCCCGTTAAATTGCCGGATGTTGAAGATGATCGTTATCTTGTGTTAGTGGACAAAGTCGCCGCGACGCCGGAGAAATATCCGCGTAAGGCGGGAATTCCTGCGAAACAGGCGTTGTGAACGCGACACAATCTTTCCTCTTTCTTCTTTCATGCGCGATCAGGCAAGATGAAAGAAGAAAGAGATGTGGTTTTTAACACCCCTCGTCCACAACCACAATCTTATCTTCCTTGTTGGGGACAATGCACAGGAATTCGAACGGTTCTTCCCCCGTATTTTGATACGAATGGATGATACCTTCGGGGATGAAAACTACATCACCCGTTTTCACGTGATGCGACTCGTCGCCGACGGTGATATCAGCTTCGCCGCGCAGGACGTATTGCTCATGCTCCACCATGTTGGTGTGACGCGGCATCCCTCCGCCTTTCTGCATGGAAAATTTCCGCAGGGCGAAGTTCGGTCCCTCTTGCGAGGAGATGAGGACTTGAATGGTCGTATCTTTTCCCGCGGCGACGTTCTTCGCTTCGACATCGTTTGAATGTTTAACAGTCATCGTTTTACTCTCCCATCAGCCATGAAAACCAATCCTGCTTTTTGACCTGCTTCGAGGGGTAATCGGCGGGGATCGAGATCAACACCACAGTGATGTTATCGTGTCCGCCGCGCGAATTAGCGAGCGCGATCAATGCCCCCGCTCCTTCCTTCAGGTTGGGTTTCGATTTCACGGTTTCTACAATCTCATCGTTCCAGACCAGGTCGGTTAGCCCATCACTACACAACAAAACCACGTCATTGGGCTGAAGTTTCACCCCTTGGTGCGCCTCCGCTTGCTCGTCATTGTCCTCTTTTGAGAGTTTCAAGCGGAAGTCCGCTTCGGGCGGCACGGCTGAGCCGAGATAGCGGCGAATAACGTGCACATTCGGGTGCTCGCGCGCCGCTTCGGGCGTGATGAGATTTTTCTCGAGCGCCTCTTGGATCCAGGTGTGGTCCACCGATAGTTGTTGGATCTTCCCGCCGCGCAAGAGATAAATACGCGAATCGCCCACCGAAGCTGTGTGCAGGCGGTCGCCCGCGATCCATACTGTGGCGCACGTGGAACCCATGCCCTTAAGATTATCGTTCGACGCGGAATGCGCGGCAATGGCATTGCTGGCATCTGCCACCGCGTCTTCGAGCGTCCGGCGGATCTGATGCCCGTCGCTTTTTGCCACCACATCCACAATGTGATTGACCGCCAGTTCCGCCGCCACTTCGCCCGCCCGGTGACCGCCGATCCCATCTGCCAGCACGGCGAACAAGACCGGCGTCCGCTCACTGCCGGTCAGGACGAACGATGCCACCGCGTAGCGATCCTCGTTGTTCTTGCCGGTCATGCCGGCATGGGTCTGGGCTTCGACGTTCAAATGCGCGCGCGCGGTGCGTTTCATCATAAGGTTATTTGATTATACAGCAGGGATGAGGTCAGCCTACCCTACTTTTTGGATATAACCCTCGGTTCAGGCGCCGGGGGGGCTTGCTTCAAGTCGAAGCGATAGACCAGCCCCCCAAAGTGGATTCGATCGCCATGAACGAGGCGGCGTCCTTCGCGCGGGACTGGGTCGAAGTTCACCCACGTGCCCGCCACCGAGCCGTTGTCGTATATTGTGAAAACACCGTTATCGGTCTGTTTGATGCGGGCGTGCAACGGTGAAATCGAGGGATCGTCCAGCACGCGAACAGATTGCACCGGGTCGGTGCCGAAGGTCATCTCTTTTTCGTTGACCGGTATCGGCGCGACGCTGGCAGGCTCGCCTCCGTTCACGAGGCGGATGAGGTAGGCGGGCGCGTCTGCCACTCGCACTGGTTTAGATGGAAGCCAACTTGTGCGGCGCGGGGCTGTTTTAGCCTTCTTTGTCGCCGAAGCGGGAGGCGCCGTCAATGACGCCACCGGTTGGGTGAGCGGGTCTTCGAAGCGCGGTTTCGATTTCCGTTCTTTCGCGGCGGGGGTGTGAGGCTTTCGGCTTCGCAGGAGGATCCCCACAAGAGCGATGCCCGCCAGCGCGATCGCGCTGAGAATGATGGTGGAACTATAGCGCGCGAATAATGCCTGAACCCCGCGAGGCGCCGGTATCACGGTGAACGTGACCGGGATGCCGAGGCTCGATTTTTTCAAGCCGAGCGAATCTTCCGCTTCCACGACGATCGTGTGTTGGGCGCTATCATTATAAGCCGAGAGATCCCAGACGAAGCGCTCAAACGGAGCTTTGGTGTTCTCAGCGGCGATGATGCCATCCACGTATAACGTGGTGCGCGTTAGATCGCGTTTGTGTCCATCGGGGAATTCCACGACGATGTTGAGGACTTGTGTCTCCGGCGTGAGAATTTCTGTGTTGTAAGGGTCGTCTGCCGGCGGTTGTCGCGTGATCTGCAATGGCGGCGAGATGAAGATGGGGTTGGGCGGCTGGATGTTCGCGCTGAAAGAAGCAGACGGCGCGATGATTGGTCCTTGCGGGGTATCGACGTTCATGCCGAGGGTGTGAGTCCCGGCTGTGTTGAGGGCGGAGGTGTAGGTCAGCGCGTAGATCTGCCGCAAGGGGGCAAAATAGATGGCTGGGTCAGGCAATGACCCGGTACCGGAGAACGCGGCGAATGAACCATTGGTCTGCAAGGCAAGCGATTTGAAGGCATTCGCGCTTGGCGAAACAAACTCTTCCGGCGCATCCACAAACCAGACGAAGACGCGCGTTTTCGAATCTACGGCGCGTTGGATGAGCGGCGCGATGGAGTTGTCGATGTTTGGATCGTTGAGATGCGGGGTAATGAACAGGATGGCGCGTTTCATGCCGGGCTGTGAAACCGGCAGGGAAGCGGTATCGAGCGCGATCGAGAGGGTTTGCAGGTTCGGTTCTGACTTGCGGAAATCGGGCTTGAACGAGCTTAGGCTGACGAACCATTCCTGCACGGCGCCATGCGTGATGAGCGACCCGGAAAGCGACACGAGATTAAGATCATCCTGCGAGTCGGTAGGTTGTGAGTTTGCCCACGCGCCCAACGCGTTGACCACGCCAGCAAAGCGTGGTTGCCCGTTCGAGTCGCGCACATCCAGCGCGGGCGCGGGGTTGACCGCAACCACGATCTGCACCGGGACTTCGAGCTGGGTCAACGCGTCGACCGGGCGCGGCTGACCGTCCTCGTACGCCGTTAGATCGGAGGGTTGAAGATTCGATTCAAATCCGCCGTTGGCGTTGAACACATCCAACAGCGCAGAGACCTGCGGGAAGTTTTGCGCGTCTACGCTGACGATCTCGGCGTACGCCCCGGTTTGGGCGGACGCGAATGTCGAAGAAGCGGCGAGCAGGCATCCACTGAGGAAGACCGCGAGCAGTCTACGAAGCATTTGCCTCAGCCGCGACAATCGGCGCGTTATCCTGCGGTTTGGTCAGGCGCATGTAGGTCAACGTCCACGCGGCTTCGGCGTAGGCGGTGATGATTCCCTGCAACAGCCAGGCGACGGGGATGAAGAGGCATAAACAAGCGCCCATCATGTATAGGGGCGTTAGGTTTTGTCCTTGCCCCAGCGCAAAGGTGAGCATCGCCGGGAAAACGATGAGGAAGATCGGGATGGCGATCACAAAACTCGCCACGAATCCAATGACTCCCAGGATGATCGCCAGGAGGATGATCGGACCGAGGTTGGCTTTGAACACTTCCCAACCGCGCGTGATGGCGGGGAGAACGTTCATCTCCTCGAGCACAATCGCGTTCTCTGCTTGCCGGAAGATCATGCCCAGCACGAACATGACCGGAACGAGCAGGCATAAACAACCGATCATAATGGGTGTCATCCCTAGTATCCCAACGATCGCGGTTTCATTGCCTCCGCTTGCAGCAATGCCGCCAACCACGACCACGGCAATTACCATGGCGATAATGAAAACGGGCAGACCTAATATCAACGAAAGACCGAACATGCGCCAGAAATATGGCATGCTTCCGCTGAACAACTCGCCGAAGACAAGCGATTCTGCGCCGCCATCCGCTTGCGCCGTGCCGCGGATCAAACCGATCTTGCCGATGGCGCCGAGGAAGATGGTGACGATCCAGATGACGCAAAATAGCGCAACCGCGACAACGATGATGGTCGTGAGGTTTTGTTCGATGATTTGAAGCCAGCGCATCATTTGCGGGGGAATCTCAGGCGGTTGACCGCCCCCGCCGCCATTACCACCGCCTCCGGAATTTGAATTGAAATTTCCGCCGCCGCGTCCGCAACTGGCGAGGATGCCAAAAACCCATAGGATCTTATGCTTCCAGATGATCTGCCAGGCTTGGCTGAGTACTTCTCCAAAGTTGAAATTATTCATTGTTATCTCCTGTTTATGCAGTCGCTTCGACTAAGACAGCCGAACTCGGTGAACCGGTCAAACGCAGGTACACAAGTATATACACGGATTTCATGAAAGTGACCGCAACCCCCTGCACCAGCGCCATCAGCGGGAAGAGAATGAGCATAATCCCAATCATCGCCAGTCCAAAGGTTGTCGGGTCAAAGTTGTTGGATTCGAGAAAAAACGGAAAGAAAAAGAAGGGGATCATGAACGGCGCAACAATAATACCGCTTAATACCGACATGGCGAAATACACCACCAACGAGAGAAGCGCCAATCGCCAAAAATTCGTCTTTAGCAATTCCCATGCTTTGGTGAGCGCTTCTGTGACTCCCATCCCATCCGCCACCACCGCCGCTTGCGCCTGTTCCATGAAAGCTTGCAGGATGAACATGACCGGGTACATCAAGATGAAAAGAGGCTGGACACAAATAAAGCCGATGCCTGCGGTGACGATGCCGAACAGGGTCATACAGCCGAAGATGGCAGAGAATATCGCGCCGATCACAAACGTGGTCAGGAACATGACGCCCAACATGCGGGGGAAATATGTTTTCGCGTCTAGCAACAATTGTTTGAAGGATGTTTTCTCTTCGCCCCGCTCCAAGCGGACGATGCCCAACGCCAGCGCTGAATAGCCATAGGTAGCCAGCGTGATCGTGAGCAGGATAAAGACGATATGGAAGATGAAGAAGAACACAATGAACACCGGGTTCTCGAAAAAGACCGGCACACCCGAACCGTTTTCATCTAAAAAGAATAAGGGGATGAAATAAAGCGGAATCCCCACAAAATTTACCAGCATCGGAAGAATGACCAACCCCCAATATGATTTATTCCTCCACGTGATCTGCACCGCGCGAGATAAGACCTCGCCAATGTTCAAATTCATCGCATCTCCTCAATCGGGTCTCGATACGTTCTTCATCTCCGCTACGCTTCGCTCGGAATTACTCGACCGCCGCCAATCCAAAATCGTCAATCGCAAATCGTCAATCGAAATCATTCCCATTCAATCGTTGCGGGCGGCTTGCTCGTAATATCATACACTACCCGATTGATTCCTTCCACCTCGTTGACGATGCGGCTCGACACGCGCGCCAGCAGGTCGTGCGGCAGGCGCGCCCAATCGGCGGTCATAAAATCCTCGGTCGTCACCGCGCGGATCGCCGCCGCCTCTTGATACGTCCGCTGATCGCCCATCACGCCGACGGAACGCACAGGCAACAAAACGACGAATGCCTGTGATGTGTGCGCAACAGATTGTCCAGCAGTTGAACTGCTGGACGATCCGGGTGAATATGAACTGCTGGACGAACGAAGCAACCCTTCTTTGGACAATTCCTCGATCAGGATCGCATCCGCCGCCCGTAGACGGGACACACGCTCGCGAGTCACCTCGCCGAGACAACGCACGGTCAACCCCGGACCTGGGAACGGTTGCCGCCACACCAGCGACTCCGGCAACCCCAGCGCTTCGCCGACAGCCCGCACTTCATCCTTGAACAAGTAACGCAACGGCTCGACAAGTTCGAACTGCATATCCTCAGGCAACCCGCCGACGTTGTGATGCGTTTTTATTTTCTCGGCTTTGTTTCGATCTGGCGCGGACGATTCAACGACATCGGGATAGATCGTCCCTTGCACCAAAAATTTCGGCTGACTCAACTGCTTTGCCTGCTGTTCAAAAATGCGGATAAATTTCTCGCCGACGATTCTTCGCTTTTGCTCCGGTTCGGTCACACCATGAAGCGCAGTAAAAAATTCATCGCTGGCATCCACCGCGATCAATTCGGAATGTAAATGATTCCGAAATGCCGAAGCGACCTGTTCGCCTTCATTCTTTCGCAATAACCCGGTATCCACGAACACCGCCGCGAGTTGATCGCCAACGGCTTTATGCACCAACGCCGCCGCAACGGACGAATCCACGCCGCCTGAGACCGCCGCAAGCACGCGCTGATTGCCGACTTGTTCCTGAATCCGCGCGACGGATTCCTCGATGATGGATTCAGGAGTCCATTCTGGTTTGAGACCGCAAATATCCACAACAAAATGTTTGAGCAGTTTTTCACCGTTCGGCGTGTGATGCACTTCGGGATGAAACTGCACACCAAAGTACTTTCTTTTCATGTCGCCCATCGCCGCGAAGGGACTGTTTTTACTGCTCGCTAAGACAGTGAAGCCTTCAGGAAGTTTATTAATCCGATCCCCGTGAGACATCCAAACCTTTGAGAGACTGGAGACTAGAAGACCAGAGACTAGAGGACGAATTTCCGCCTGCCCATACTCGCGTTCGGCTGATGGGTCAACTTTCCCACCGAGGGCATGAGTGAGGGCTTGCATCCCATAGCAGATTCCCAAAATCGGCAAACCCGATTTGAAAATGAATTCTTGAATAAATGGCGCGTTCTCTTCGTACACGGATTTGGGTCCGCCCGAGAGAATGAATCCCTTGGGATGGATCGAGAGAATCTTTTCCTGCGGCGCGTCCCACGGAAATAACTCGCAATAGACATGCGCCTCCCTCACGCGCCGCGCGATGAGTTGAGCATATTGTGAGCCGAAATCTAAGATGGTGATTGAATGCATGAATAGTCTCTCGTCAAAAGTCAAAGGTTGAAAGTCGCATGTTGACTTTAGACCTTCAACCTTTGACCTTCAACCTCTGAAATCAAATGAAAATGCAACTGCGGAAAATCCTGATTCTCCCCGCCGTTGACGATGAGACGATACGCCGTGAGATGAAATTCTTTCACAATGCTTTGCACAGTTGAATACAAGTCGGTGAGAAAAGCGGAATCGGTTGAATCAATTTCCATCAACGATTTGACCGCCCTCTTGGGAACAAGCAAAACATGGAACGGATACGAAGGTTTCGGGTGATGAAACGCCATCAAGGTCTCAGTCTCTCGTAATCTCTTTACAGGAATGGCAAAACTCATGCGAGCAAACATCCAGCCGATGAGCGGAGCAAAGAACCAAAGCGCCCTACGCCAATTACCATTTACCATTTACTAATTACCAATTCTCCAATTCTCTAATTCTCCATTTTTCTGAACTCAATCTTCCCATCATCCATCTTGGTGATGCATGCCAACGACTCCACCGGCACGCCCAGCGATGCCAACGCATCGCGCCCGCCCTCGAACGATTTCTCGATCAACGCGCCAATGCCGACAATTTTTGAACCCGATGCCTCTGCCAAGCGGACGAGCCCCAAAATTGTCTGTCCGCTGGCGAGGAAATCGTCAATGATGAGGACGCGCTCGCCATTCGCCAAATATTCCGGCGAGACGATCAACTCAACCGTTCGTCCTTTTGTGTGCGAAGGCGCGAGAGTCAAAAATACTTGGTCGGGCATGGTGATCGGTTTATGTTTGCGCGCATACACAACGGGGAGCCCAAGATGGATCGCCGTCGTCAGGGCGGGAGCAATGCCCGAGATCTCGGCGGTCAGGATCTTCGTCGCGCGGACCGAAGCGAAGAGGCGCGCGAACTCGCGTCCGCAGGCATCCATCAAAAGCGGGTCCACCTGATGATTGACGAAACTATCCACCTTCAAAATTCCCCCGCTGAGGTTTTTCCCATCGCGCAGAATTCGTTCTTCGAGTTCTTTCACATTGCCTCCAAATGACGCTGGTTTGAAAAATTGTACCACTTCACCCCCTCCGTCCTTCGGACACCTCCCCCAAATTCGATCTCAAAATTTTGTTTGCATACAAGCCAGCCCTATCGAATTTAAGGGAGAAAGGGCGGAGGTATGCCTGTGTTAGAATCTTCCGCGTGACCGACATAGCGCTGGCATCGAACTCTCCGCGCAGGCGCGAATTGCTTGCGCTCTTGCAAATGGATTTCACCGTTTCGGTCGCGGATATTGACGAAAGTGCGCGAGAGAACGAATCGCCCGCCGAGTACGTCTTACGGCTTGCGGAAACCAAAGCCCGCACAATCGCAAGCAGGATGGAAGCGGATCGAATCGTCCTTGCGGCTGATACGACCGTGGTAAACGGACGCGCCATCCTCGGCAAACCCGGCAGCGACGAAGAAGCCTTCGATATGCTGAGCCGCCTGCGCGGGCGAACGCATCAGGTCTACACGGGAATCGCTTTATTGCGAACCAGCGACGGACTCATCCTCACCGACCTCTGCATCACCGATGTGCCGATGCGAAATTATTCCGATGAAGAAATCCGCGCATACATCGCCACCCGCGATCCGTTCGACAAAGCCGGCGCGTACGCCATCCAACATGCGGAGTTTCATCCCGTTGAAAACCTGAGCGGATGTTTCGCCGGCGTGATGGGACTTCCGTTGTGCCATGTGACGAGACTGCTCAAGAAAATGGATATGAACCCGAAGACCGACATACCGACAAATTGTCAAAAGCATTTGGGCTACGAATGCCCGGTGTATGAAAAAATATTAAATAGCAACCCCGAAGGCGATATGTTGACGGTTCGTCATTCGCTCACCGTGTCGAAACGGGTTTCATAACGCGCGAAACGTATGTCATCCCTTCGGGATTTGGTTGTCGCTTGCCCGGCTATAATCGTTCCATCCCTTCGGGATTGCTCAATCGAAAGGCACACATGAAATTATTTCGTCTTATCAGCATTATTCTCCTCCCCGCGTTCATTCTCACCGCGTGTGGCACGAGCGCGATTCCCGGTATCCCCACTGGAACCGCACTGCCGCAACCCATTGTGAACGTCACCTCCGCGCCGGATGCGGGCGCGGCGCTGAGCGCGTACCTCGACGCCTACAAAGCGGACGATTACAACGCCATGTACGCCATGCTTAGCAAAGTGACGACGGACGCGCTTCCGCTCGACCAATTTGCCAAACGCAACAAGGACGCGTTGAACGAAATGAGCGCAGGCTCGTTCGATTACGCGGTTAATTCGGCTTTGGTCAGCCCGTTGTCCGCCGAGGTGTCGTATAACGTCGCTTATCACACCGTGCTGGCAGGCGACATCCAACGCGACATGATCGCGCGCTTCACGCTCGAAGACGGACAATGGAAATTGCAATGGGATGACTCGAACATCCTGCCGGAACTCGCTGGCGGGAACACGTTGAAGATGGACTACAAGATCCCCTCGCGCGGCGAGATCTACGACCGCAACGGCGATCCATTCGCGGCGCAATCCGACGTGTATGCGTTCTACGTCATCCCCGGCAACGTGACCGATGAAAGCATCGGCACGCTTGCCGCGCGGGTGTGGGCGTTGTGCGGCATCAGTCCCGAAGTTCTCACGCAGGATATCCTCAACACGCCGGACCAATTTGCCATTCCGTTGTGCGAGGCGTCTGCAGACGAATCGGCGATCATCCGCGCCAGCTCTCCCAGCGGTTTGCAATGGGAGCAGTACACATCGCGTTATTATTTTGAGCAAGGCACCGGCTCGAATGTGGTTGGGTACACCACGTTTATCTCTGCGGATGATTTGGATACATACAAACGCCTTGGGTATCAAGGCTCGGAGCGCGTGGGAAATGCCGGCATCGAACGATCCATGGAGGATTCTCTCGCCGGTCAACACGGCGGCACGTTGTACGTGGTGAATCCGTCCACAGGGCAGATCGTAACGAAGGTCGGAGAGAGCGAGCCGCAGCCATCCGAATCGGTACATTTGACGTTGGATCGCAACTTGCAATATTACGCGGAAAAGTCCATCGAGGGTTTCCGCGGCGCGGTCGTTGTGATGGAAGTGGATACCGGGCGCGTGCTTGCGATGGCATCCTCGCCGGATTACGACTCGAACATCTTTGAAACGAACAACCCCAACAGTTCAGAGCGAATCGCAGAATTATTTCAGCGTGTGGACGATCCACTGCTCAATCGCGCCGCGCAGGGACAATACCCGCTCGGTTCGGTGTTCAAGATCATCACCATGGCGGCGGGCATGGAAAGCGGGTTATACATCCCTGAATCAACCTTCGACTGTCAATACGATTGGACAAAACTTCCAGATACGATTCGCCACGATTGGACGTGGCAACATTGCGAGGATCGCGTTGCTTCGGGCAGGGAATGTAATACACCCGATAGCCTTCCCTCTGGCTTGTTGACTCTTTCTCAGGGATTGATGCGTTCATGTAATCCGTTTTTCTATGATATCGGCTACACCTTATATCAGAATAATCGCCAAACGGATATTGCCAACATGGCGCGCGCGTTTGGTCTCGGTTCGCCAACGGGAATCGGTCAGATTACCGAAGCCGCCGGGAATATTAGCGACCCGCAAACAGCGATAGATGTGGTAAACCAAGCGATCGGTCAGGGCGATATGCAGGTTACGCCGTTACAGGTAGCGCGTTTCATCGCCGCGCTGGGCAACGGCGGCACGCTGTATCGCCCACAATTGGTCGAATCAATTCAACCCATCGAAGGAGCGTCGACGCTGGTCTTCAAGCCGGAAGCGACCGGCGTTCTGCCCGTCACGCCAGAACGGCTGCAACTCATCCGCGAAGCGATGATCTCCGTGGTCGAAAATTCGCTTGGCACAGCGCACTTCCGATTGCGCGGCATTCAGGTGCCTGTCGCCGGAAAGACCGGCACAGCCGAATCGGGAAGCGGCAGGCCGCACGCATGGTTCGCCGGCTATACCCTTTGCGAAGAAGCCGTGGATCAATACCCTGTCTGCAAAGATAAACCAGATATTGCCATCGCGATTATTCTTGAAAATCAAGGCGAAGGTTCCGATTGGGCGGCGCCGGTCTTTAAGCGTATCATCGAGACGTATTACTTTGGCTCGCCCCGGACCATCTACTGGTTCGAATCCAACTTCGGCGTGACCGAAACCCCGACGCCCTTCGGCGGAATCCCAACTGAGACGCCGGAGCAGTAACAAGAGACATCCGTCATTGCGAGGAGGGCTTTGCCTGACGAAGCAATCCCCATCACGGTGTTGGAGATTGCTTCGTGGCGCTAAAGCGCCACTCGCAATGACGGATGGTTTTGGAGTATAGAATTGGAGAATCGCGGCCTTGTCGTCAAAGCCCAATCTGGTTTCTTCACGGTGAAGACCGAGGACGGTTCGATTGTTTGTCAACTGCGGGGAAAATTGAAGCAAGGAAAAGCCACCGGCGACATTGCCGCGTTGGGCGATAAAGTTCAAATCACAATTCTGATGGACGGAAGCGGGGTCATCGAAGAAGTCGATGAGCGGAAACAGGCTATCGTTCGGCTTGACCCGAGACCGCAAGGTGAGTATCAGCAAGTGATGTTAGCAAATCCCGATCAAGCGGTGTTCGTGTTCGCGTGCGCGCATCCGAATCCGAAATTGAAAATGCTGGATCGGTTTTTGGTCATTGCGGAGAAACAAAGAATTCCAGCGATCATCGTCGCAAACAAAATTGATCTTGTTGACGATGCGAAAAATATTTTTGGCTTGTATGCGACGATCGGTTATCGCGTCATTTACACCTCTGCAAAAAATGGCGATGGTTTGGATGAACTAAAAAAGATTCTCGCGCAAAAAATCAGCGCGTTCGCAGGGCCCAGCGGCGCGGGGAAATCGAGTTTACTCAACGCGCTACAACCCGGGTTGGGACTCGCCGTCAACGAAGTAAGCACAGCAATGAATAAAGGAAAGCATACAACTGTCACACGTGAATTGTTCGCGCTCGATGGCGGCGGCTACGTTGCGGATACTCCGGGCTGGAAGTCTCTCGCGCTGTGGGATACGACTCCCGAAGAAATGGACGCCTACTTCCCCGAACTGCGCGACCTTGTGCAACATTGTCAATTCAGCGACTGCACGCACATCCACGAGCCGGGTTGCGCGGTAGTGAAGGCGGTGGAGGAGGGGAGAGTTTTTAGGGATAGGTATGAGTCGTATTTGAGGTTGCGCGAAGGGAAAGAGTAATTGGTAAATGGTAATTGAGGAGGGAGAAATAGAGAATTGGAGAATTAGAGACTGCCGATTTACGATTTACGATTTTTGATTTACGATTGGGGAAATATTCGCTGGTTGAGTAGCGAGTGGCGCCTCGCGCCATTGCGAGCGTATCGAAACCAGCAGGTATCAAAATAATACTTGTTTACATGTGGCGTGGTGGTTTCGATACGACACTCGCTTCGCTCGTGTCTACTCAACCACCAAAGCAAATAACTAATGACTACTTCACTGATAACTGATAACTCGATCACTGATCACTCATTAACTGCTAACTGGAACCTCACGGGCCACCACTGGGCTGTGGATATGTTGCAGAAACACATCGTCCGTGAGACGACGCGCCATGCGTATCTTTTCGCGGGACCTCCCGGCTTGGGTCGCCGCACGCTGGCGCTGCGATTCGCTCAGGCGTTGAACTGCCCCACACCGCTTGAGGCAGGCGTCCCCTGCGGAACGTGCCGAGATTGCAAGCAGATCGAGTCCATGAAGCACGCGGACTTGAGCGTGGTCGAATCCGAATCCGAGGGCGGCATCCTGAAAGTGGATCAGATCCGCGAGGCGCGCAAATTGCTCACGCTGAAACCGTATCAATCGAAATATCGCGTGGCGTTGTTTTTGAGATTTCAAGAGGCAAACGATAACGCCGCGAACGCGCTGTTGAAAACTCTCGAAGAAGCGCCGTCGTATGCGGTGTTGATCCTCACCGCCGATAATCCCGAGCAATTATTGCCAACCATCGTTTCGCGGTGTGAAGTTCTGCGGTTGAGACCATTGAGCGTTGAGGAAGTACAGAGAGAATTAGAAAATAGAGGATTAGAGAATTCACGCGCGAAGTTGATCGCGCATATTTCAGGCGGACGCATGGGATACGCGATTCGCTTGATCGAAAACGATTCCCTGCTCGACCAGCGCGACGAACGACTGAACGATCTTCTCTCCCTTCTGCCTGCCTCGCGCGTGGAAAAATTTTCCTACGCCGACAAACTTGCCAAAGACAAAGACGCAATGCGACAGACAATTTTGTTCTGGCTCTCGTATTGGCGCGACGTGATGCTGAGAACCGCGCAAGCCGAGACGCCGCTCGTCAACGTGGACCGCAACCTGGAGATCGAAGACATCGCCTCGCGCATGGACCTCTCCGCCTCGCGCCGCATCGTCAGCGGACTCGAATACGCGCTCAACAAGATGGATAGAAACGTAAACTCGCGCATGTTGGCAGAAGTCTTGTTGATGGATCTGCCGAAAGTGTAGTTCCGTGAACAAATCCCTCTACCCCCGCGCGGGCAGACTGCGCTTCCCTCTCGAGATCGAAAAACAATTTCTCGAAGATTATCGCGTCAACGTACAGTCCACGGCGCGGTTTGCTTTGGCGTTGGGCGCGTTGTTATATGCGCTGTTCGGGGTTTTAGATATGTACGCCGTGCCTCTTTCGAAGAACATGGTCTGGGCGATTCGATTCGGGATCGTCGTGCCGATGTTCACGCTGGTTTTCGTCTCCACCTATTTCAAGCGGTTCCAACCGTACATCCAACCGTTGATGTGCGCTACCGCCGCCATCGCAGGGCTGGGAATCGTGGGCATGATCTCGATCACGCAAGAGGTGGAATTTGGAAGCCGCTTCTACGTGACGGGTCTACTACTCGTCTCGATGTGGGCATACGGACTCTCGCGCTTGCTCTTCCGTTACGCGGTGATCGCCAACCTGATCATTGCCATCGGATACGAAGTCAACAGCATCTGGGTCAAGGAATTGCTGGAGACCGAAACTGGCACGCTCATTTTCGTCATCTACAATTTTTTCTTCCTCGGCGCGAACGTGTTGGGCGCGTTCACCAGTTTTTATCTCGAACGCTACAGTCGCCGCGAGTTCCTGCAAAAATATAACATCCGCTTTCAACGCGATCAGGTGGACTCCCTGCTTCACAACGTGTTGCCAGGTTGGATCGCCGATAAATTAAAACAAGGCAACAAAACCATCGCAGAGGAATACGACTCAGCCAGCGTGTTGTTTGCAGACATCGTCAACTTCACGCCGATCTCGGCGAAGTTCGGTCCGCATGAAGTGGTGAAAATGCTCGACGATGTGTTCACCCTCTTCGATGAGCTGGTGGAGAAACACAAAGCGGAAAAAATCCAAGTGGCGGGAGACGGCTACATGGCGGCGGCAGGCGTCCCGTCGCCTAAACCCGATCACGCGCACGTCCTCGCGCGTCTCGCGTTGGATATGTTGAAGCGAGTCCACGAGGGGAATTTTCTCGGCGGCAAACATCCCATCGAGATTCGCATCGGGTTGAATTCGGGATCGCTGATCGCGGGCGTGATCGGTCGCAGAAAAGTGTTTGCGGTGTGGGGCGATATGGTCAACACCGCCAGCCGCATGGAAAGTCACGGCGTGAAGAACCGCATCCAGATCACGCGCGATGCGTACGAATTGCTCAAAGATGATTTCGAATGCGAATACGTCGGCGAGATTCACGTCAAAGGCAAAGGGCAAATGGAAGTCTGGCACTTGCTCGATGAAAAAAGCGCGGGGAAATTCGGACAAGCCGCCGCTTCTCTCGCCCCCCAACCTGCCTCGCCCCTGGATGCCGACTCCACCCTTTGACATTCCCTCCCTAGGAGCAAACCATGTGCCGAAGTATCAAAACATTACGCAGTGAAATCCCCGCCACCGAGGAAGAGATCCGCGCGGCGGCGTTGCAGTTTGTGAGGAAAGTTAGCGGCTACCGCAAGCCATCCAAGGTCAATGAAGCGGCGTTTGAGAGGGCGGTAGATGAAGTAACTCAAGTAACGCAAGTTTTGTTGAACAACTTGGCTGTAAAAAGTGTTACAACCGTCTCAACGCAAAATTAATCTTGTTTTTTGTTGGAACTTCTCGACATTGCACGATGTATACGAGATGAAGCAAGGATGTGTCGTGCATCGACTGTCGCCGTGATGAGGAGAAAAACGCTCTATTGACGACCTTGGGTTTAAGGTGACCCAGAATTTAATAAGAGCATGTTGTTAATATTTTTTTATTGGCGTCTTTAAGGTGAATAATATCCTCAACCTCGGTCCATAAGGGCCTGTGCTTTTTCAAATATAGATAAGTTATCATATGATTAGAAGTAGGATCATTTGGCGCCGGAGCTCTTGTCCAGATAATGACCTTTCGAGCGGAACTTCTTCTACCTGGTATGCGGATAGACGGAAGAGCTTGTGTAATTCTTGATTGATAATCGCCGAGAAAGGATTCGGTCAAATCTACCCGCAGAAAACCTCGATTTTCAATTACAGTTTTTTCATTTCTTGTACCTTCATCCTCAACGTGAATTCTTAAGAACAGTCTGTTGATTTCAGGAACAAGGGTGAGTATTAGTTCTGTAATCAATAATATGAAGAGAAAGTAGATAATGATATCTATGGGTACGGATGTACTGATGTAATCCGGAGTGAAGATCTCATGAGTGCCCCATAACCCTAGAAGCAAACCAAAAGCTATTTCGAGAAATTCACTTGTGTTTTGTACAATATTGGATAGATATGGAATGGCGACTGCCATGATAAGAAAAAACGGGATAAGCACCCAGCTGTATATATCAATTCGATCTAAACTTAAAGTTGGTATCTTGTTTTGATCAAGTACGAATTTGCCTTCCCAGCCTTCTTGAGCCACAACAGCCTCCATCGATGGTGAAAATGTGCGGCCATCATCAATCTCCATGGATATATCAAACGAAATTTTTTGTTTATCAATGGGAAAATAATCAGACGCGCGATAACCCTTAACCTCAAGTATTCCAAGAAGATTGGCTGACGCATTTACCGGCACAACACCTAATAATATATGTGGCATGATATATTTTTCTCCCTGCTTCATGCAACGCTCCGGTGGGAATGCATATTCGTACCTTTCTTGTGTAATCTTAAGACCAGCAGGAATGACTTCAGGGGCAATTTGAACAGGTATACCCCCACTTTTTGCTATCGTTATGGTCTTAAAACAAACAATTTCTGGAAGATCAATGTCTTTGTCGAAACGGATATAGTCTAAATATATTAAGGCCGCCGGGTCAGGAGATTGTAACAAGAAACTAGCGAGCCAATCGTTCTGTATATTTGTGTCGCCGGCGAGCGGCGTTTCACCGGCATCCTGAATACCATCATTATCTGCATCCAGCCACATGCCATTGCCAATTACCAAATATTCCTTGTTGCCATCATTAATCTCTCGAAGAATTGTTGAAAAATCTTGTTCTACAACACTTAATCCCAAGTAGACGTGTGTACTTCCCGTAAGAGATATCGGATAATCATCTCTGGATACAAAAAACCAGAAGGTTATGAGACTTAAAATACCGACCAAAATATAACCCCAAGGTATCTTTGCCCTGTTTGTGTTGGACGATTTCATGCTTCCTCCTGGAAAACGTTGATGATATAATAAATTTTACCGTAAAACATCGATCAAGATACAAAATAGTACAAAAGGGAGTATCCGGTTTCGAGGTGATACCCTTACAAACAAAGTGTCATTCTGAGCCTCAAAGGTGCGAAGAAGAATCTTGAAGAGACAGGGGAATTTGTCTTTTTGGATATCCTTCGCTATGCGTCAAGAACGTAACATCACTTTGAGTTTAGGCACTCCTGTACAAAGATAGTTAGTGTTTGATCTATTAAATGGGAGAGGAAATCATGAAAACCTATTTTGTACATTGGTTAGTGGTTGGTAGTCTCTTCTGTGCTGGATGCAAATCTGCTACTCCTACTTCGACTTATGGTGTTCTATCAACTGCCACTGACACACCCACCATAAACGCAGCCGCTACAGGGACACCCCAAACTCTTGAACCGACAGTTACCCCATTTCCACCGCGGGTAGCGCCTACTGTCACCAAAACAATATTGCCGGTTATTTGTTATGAAGGCCCCGGCAAAGCGTATGAGCCAACCAGCAGAAATGTTCCAGCAGGAACACAGATCACATTGTTGGGTATCAACAGCCAGGGTAGAAACTGGCTGAAAGTGCAGGTTGGTGCAGTCGTCACTAACGGTAATTGCTGGATTGGTATTGAATTCGTCGAACTGAATTTTGAGATCGCCTCCGTCCCATTGGTGAATACCTTTGTCGCAAACCAAGGCACAACCTGCCATTCTGGTCCCAATGCTGTTTACAACAAGATACTTGTTTTTATTAATCTACTTGACGAACTTATAATTCTTGAAAAGAACACAGATCAAAAATGGGTTTTGGTGCCGTTTACACCGGATTACCCGAATCCATGTTGGGTTGCATTAGAGAAATTTACATACGATCCAAGCGTTATTCCTCAACTCCCATATGTCGTCGTTGAGCCGCCTTTCGATACTAATTTGGGTGGCGGAAATAATAATGGTGGCGGTGGCAATGACGGTGGCGGCGGTGGCGGTGGCGGCGGTGGCGGCGGTGGCGACGGTGGCGACGGTGGCGGCGGTGGTGGCACGAACCAAACTAACACGCCAACCCCAGATCGCCCGGAATGTAGTGACGGGATCGATAACGATAACGATGGCGCAATAGACTATGGATTGGATTGGGGTTGCAATAACGACAACGATGATTCTGAAGATACTGTGCCCCAGCCTCCGTAAAACGTTACGATGAAAATTGAATTTTGTCTATAAAACGGACGGAGATCCCGTCCGTTTCTGTTGGGAATTCACTTTATTCGAAAAGTGTATTTGAGTTGAAAGGATCATGATGAACCAATATATGGTTGCCCTCATCAGCTTCAATTTCCTTTTAGTCAGTTGCGCCTCTAGTATCAATTCTTCTGAAGACTACCGAATGCCAACGGACGTCCCCGCGCCCGTTGAGTTGACTCAAACCGTCGAAGCCGATATCGCCGCGGAGACTCCTCCCAAAGATTGTCCTGTAACGACACTATCAAAACAAAACTTCGAGGCGCCTGAACCGTATTCTCCCATCGCGCCATGGGAGGGACTCTTCTGGTTCGGCTCAGATCATTTGTGGACCTCGCTTCACAACGACGGCGTCTGGGCTGGTCTGCCTCTTAACTCCGATGGGTACATTCAAAAGATCATGTGGTGGAGCAGTTTATACGATCTGCCCAATGAACCCGAACCCGCGCTCCTCGTCACAGGTCGCAGGCTGGACGGCGAATCGTCCGACCTCCGCTTTTACGGCGCAACCAACGCCATGGCAGACGACATCGGCGAAGCGATGCTCACAGGCGTGGAATTTCCGTCATTAGGTTGTTGGGAAGTGAGAGGAGAATATAAACAGACAAGTCTGATGTTTGTTGTGTGGATCGCGCCGTAATTTTTTTCAACCGCCGCGTAATTCCATTCGATTCAGATCAATCAACGCGCCGACTGCCTGCAGGAAATCAAGCCCGATAATCCCGTCCATGTCGAAGCCATAATTCATTGCGCCAACCTCAAGTTCAAAACCTGATACTTTCAATCCTCCCACTTGTAACGTATCCACCTGTTTCGTAAATACAAATTCAGAACCGCCCACGCCGCGAATCCTGTGGACAAAATCGTCTGGTTCATACGTCAAGCCGATGGCGGCTACTTTGTCTGTTGAAAAAATCGTGCCAGCGGAACCCGTGTCGAGCAAGACATTCTTCAGGGTCATACGCTGGCGGCGATGTATTAAGGTTGCTGAAACATATGGCAAGCCGTTCTTGATTCGTATTTTCATCTTGCCCCTCGAATGCCGAGCCACATCCTTTCTGTCACTGTCAATTTTTCGCGGCTGGTATGAAACACATACAACTCGCGCTCAGGCGAAAGCCGATGAAACTGAGAATATTTCTGTAACGCCGCTTTGGAATTGGAGAAAGAACCCAACACCGCCAACTGCGTTAGAATCCGATGATCGGCTTTTGTGCGGGCTTTGATCGCCTCGACCACCAGCCATTTTTGCGGATATTGCTCGCGGATTTCGCTCCACTTCATAGGATTCTCCTTGGTCGCCGAAATTATAGCACGCACACATCGTCCCGCAGGTTAAAGGACAAGCGTTGATACCTTGCTAAAAACCTGCGGGACGGTTTGATTCATTCGATCGCCGCGCGTAATTTCTTCGCCAATTTCCCAAACTGAGACGTGTAACGAATTTCATCCTTGCGTGGGCGTGGCATATACTGAGCCGTGTCTGGTTTTATCATCTTGATGAGTGTATCATTTATGGTACACTACTGTCGTAAAAAAATCCCAGAAGACGCCTCTGGATGATTTGAATATCGCCTGCCGCCGATTGGCAGATGTAGAAAAGGAATAAGATCATGAAAAGAAAAAATATTGGAAGTAACCTCGACAATTTTTTGCGTGAGGAAAAACTGCTTGAACAAGCGCAGGCTGTGGCAATCAAGCGCGTCATTGCATACCAAATTAGCGAAGAAATGAAAGCCCGCAAGCTCAGCAAGACAGAGATGGCGGACAAGATGAGGACCAGCCGCGCCGCGTTGGAACGATTATTAGACCCTGCTAATTCGTCCGTCACACTTTCAACCTTGGAACGCGCTGCATCTGCGCTGGGGAAAAAGCTCAAGGTAGAACTGGCGTAAAAGCTATTCAAGCGCCTAATGCAGAACGTCCCGCAGGTTTTAGGGCAAACATCGTTTCCTTGCTAAAAACCTGCGGGACGGTTTGATTCATTCAATCGCCCCTCTCAACCTCTTCGCTAATTTCCCAAACCGGGACGTGTAGCGGATCTCATCCTTGCGAGGACGTGGAAGGTCAACTTCCATGTCCATTTTTATTTTGCCAGGACGTTGAGTCAAAACTAACACTCTATCTGCCAGAAACAATGACTCGTTGATCGAATGAGTTACCATGATGACCGTCTTCTGCCGCGCCTGCCAGATGTTGGATAACTCCGTCCACATGCGTTCGCGGGTCATGGCATCGAGGGACGCGAAAGGCTCATCGAGCAGAAGCAGGTCGGGGTCATGGATGAGAGCGCGCGCGATTGCCACGCGCTGTGCCATCCCACCTGAGAGATCGCGCGGGAGCGAGTCTTCGAATCCCGTTAGTCCAACGAGTTCGATCATCTCTTTCGTTTTTTTTCGCGCGACGGCTTCATCTATTTTTTTTACTTCGAGCGGAAGTTTGATATTCTCGGTCACTGTGCGCCACGGCATGAGGGTTGCCTGTTGAAAGACCATGCCGATGCTCGGCTCTTCGCCGCGCCCAAACGTGAACGAGCCCGATGTGGGAGGAATCAAACCTGCGAGGATTCTCAACAGCGTGGTCTTGCCCGAACCCGACGGACCCAGCACACACACAAATTCGCGCGGCTTCACATCGAACGAAATATTTTCAAGCGCGCATAATCCGCCGTTGTCGTTTTGAAATACGGCAGAGAGGTTGCGAATAGTGAAGATGGACGTATGAGGCATTTTCTACCACAAAAGCTTGCACTTTTATCGAAGTGACACAAAGGTCACGAAGGAATCTTTATTAAGGACTTAAACCCTTTGTGTTCTTCGTGACCTTCGTGTTAAAAAATTATGGCACAAACTCATTCGTGAACGCATTGCTCAGATCGAGCGGTTCGGCGATCAAGCCCATGTCGAGCAAAACATTTTGCATGTTCTCCCACGCTTGCGGATCAGAGTAACCGAGTCGTTCTGCCTTCCACTGCTCGATGGAAACCTCAAGCACTTGTTGTTGCACATTGGCATCGAGCTCGGAAAAATTCGGGATATACGCCTTGCTGATCTCGAATGCTTCATCGGGATTATCCATCGTGAATCGAAGTCCTTTCAAGAACGCTCCGACAAACGCGCGCACAAGTTCGGGATCCTCCGCGATCACTTTTTCGCTCGCGAGCAAACCGTTCGCCGCGAGTTGGGCATAATCCGCCACGCGCAACTCGGTCACTGCGATTCCCTGCGCGCGCAATTGCAACGGCTCATTCGCGGCATACCCAACGATAATATCTTGTTGACCCGCCGCCATCAATTCGACTTGATTGAATCCGATCGCATCAAGAGTCACATCCGCTTCGGTGAGTTCGCCCGCGTTGAGCAACGCGCGCAAGCCAATGTAATTCGCGCCGAACAAACCAGGCAAGCCAATTTTCTTTCCCTTCAGATCCTGCGGCACGATCACGCCGAGTTCGCTCTTCGCGATCACCGACACGGGATATTGCTGATACCACGCGGCAACATACGTCACGGGCAATCCCTGCGCGCGCGCAAGCAAAACTTGCTCGCCCGAAACAACAGCAAAAGGCAACTCGCCCGCGCCGACCAACGCAACGCCATCGGTCTCAAACTTGTAATCGAATTCGATCTCGATGCCCGCGTCTTTGAAATATCCCTTTTCAACCGCCACATAAAACGGCGCGTATTGGATGTTGGGGATGTATCCCATCGGCAAACGGATGTGGGTCAACGCTTCATTCGCGGACTTCGAGTTGCCGCACGCCGTCAGCATGAGCGACAGCCCCAGCATGAGTAAAACTAATTTGCGAAGCATGGTATCTCCTTTTCTTGAGTAGACCTCACAGGCCTTGAAGACCTGTGAGGTCTTGTATTAACTTTGCCACTTCAAAAATTTATTCTCCAACATTCGTACAATTCCATACAACATCAACGCCAGCGCGATCAATGTGAAGACTGCGACAAAGACCATCGGCGTGTCGTATTGAAAATCGCCAAGTTGCAACAAGAAGCCGAGACCGCTCTCCGCGTCCACGAGTTCGCCGACGATCGCGCCGATAACCGAAAGCGTCGCGCCGATGCGCAAGCCGCCGAGAAACACAGGCAGGGACGCGGGCGCTTCCACCTTCCACAGAATCTGCGCGCGCGAAGCGTGGAGGGAATTCATCAAATCGTATAACGCGGTCGGCACGGCGCGGACTCCCACAATCGTGTTCACCAGCACGGGGAAGAACACGATCAACGCGCAGATGACCACTTTCGAGAGAATCCCATCTCCGAGCCAGATCACGAGTAGCGGAGCAATCGCAATGACGGGAATCGCCTGACTCGCCACGAGATACGGCGACAACACTTTTTCCAATGAGCGTGATTTGGCGAGCATGTATCCAACAACTGTGGCGAATAACACTCCGACGATGAGTCCCAGCACGATCTCGGTCAAAGTGATGGCGGTATGACGCGGCAGACTTCCATCGCTCATGGCTTTGAGGAAACGAGTCCACACGCTGAGGGGGGAGGGGAGAATGAAGTTGGGGATTCCGCTGAAGCGCGTGAGCAGGTCCCAGCCGAGGAGGAAGGCGAGGAGGGAGAGGAGGATGGGGATGAATCGTTTGGTCATAAAGATGATCTCGTCATTGCGAGAGCGATGATTTTTCGCCCGAAGCAATCTCCAACCTATTGACGGGGATTGCTTCGTCGGGCGAAGCCCTCCTCGCAATGACGGGAGGGCGAGGAATTAAAAAGCGCCACGAAAGGTCGGGGCGCAGAATCAGACGTCCCTGAGTCCGAAGCGATTAAAAATCCCGAAAACAAAGTGCGTTTTCGGGGATAAGTCGAATCAGACTCGCGGTGAGTCGATATCCTTCTTCTATCCAGACTGTTACTGTCGGCTCTGGAATTCACTTGCACAGCACTGCGTTTGGTGCAGTGCAGGTGTCACCAGTATCGTGCCGTATGACCGACTTAAGTCGGTCGTACCTGCTCGCGGGCTGTACCGCCGATCGGGAATTGCACCCTGCCCCGAAGGTTGTTATTCAGTTGGCGCGATTATAACATCACTCGTTCACCAGCCATTTGCCGACGACCATGCCCATACCGGTTTCCTGTTCGTTGAAGCCGAGGGTGCGATAAAAATCTGCGCGATCATCGGTGAAGAGGTATACGTGTTGACCGCGCAATTTTTCGAGACAGAGTTTCATCATCTGTGACGCGATGCCGCGACGGCGATACGCGCTGTGCGTCCAAACGTCCACGATGTAAGCGTTGCACACGCCGTCCGAGAGGACGCGCGCGTTGCCGATGATCTTTTCGCCATCGTAGGCAATGCAGGCGGCGAAACTATTCTCGAAGGAAGTTTTATATTGCTCCAGCGTGCGCCCGTTGTCGAAGTCGTCGGCGAGCAACACGGCTTTCAACTCTGCCCAATCGAGGTGTGTGAGGTCGAACGTGTAGATGATCTCTGACGTGGTCATTTCAATTGCGCCCGAATCTTTTCAGCCGTGTCTTTATAGCCCGCAAGTTTGTCGCGTTCTTTTTGCACAAGCGCGGCGGGGGCTTTGTTGGCGAAGTCGCTGGACAGCAATTTCTCCAGCCGTTCGATGTGCGACTCGGCTTCTTTCAACTCTTTTTCAAGGCGCGACTTGTCTTCGGCAAGGTCCACCATGCCCGCCAGCGGCAGATAAATTTCTACCGAGCCAACCACCAACGAAATGGAATCTTTTGGTTTCTCTTGAAGAGACTGGAGATTGGAGACTTGAGACTCATCCAAGCCTGCGAGCGACGCGATAACGGACGATTGCGCTTTCAGCAACTCCATCTTCTCGCCGCCGACGATCGTCGCTGGAATCTTTTTGGAGGGCGCGACATTCTCCTCCGCGCGCAAGTTGCGGATGGAACGCACGATCTCTTGGATCAACTCGAAGTCGGCGACCTTCGCTTCTTCCCATCCTTCGGGCTGATTCGGCTGGGGGAACTTCGCCACGATGAGAGCGGGGGGCCAATCTTTGCAGAGAGCGGAGATCGGAGATTCGCGCAACGCGCTTCGCAAGTGTCCCCAGATTTCTTCGGTGACGAACGGCGTGAACGGATGCAACAATCGCAAGCATATATCGAACACGCGCGCCAGAGTTTCAACGGTCTGCGTGTGAGTCGCTTCGTTCTTCATCTGTTCTTTTGCCACTTCCACATACCAATCGGCAAAGTCGGACCAGATGAAATCGTAAATTTGTTGCCCAGCCTGCCCGTATTGGAAGTTTTGGAAGTTGCGCTCCACATCGCGGATGAGTTGTTGCATCTTTGCCTCGATCCAGCGATCAGCAAGAGAATTGGAGACTGGAGATTGGAGACTGGGTCTCTGATCTCCGAGTCCGCCAATCGCGTTGATCACAAACCTGCCCACATTCCAAAGTTTGTTGGTGAAGTTGCGGTTGGCTTCGACGCGTTTCACCGAAAGGTTCATGTCGTGCCCAGGCGTGGAGCCAACCAGAAGGGTGAAGCGAAGCGCGTCCGTCCCGAACTCGTCCATTACGGTGAGCGGGTCTATCACGTTGCCATACGTCTTCGACATTTTGCGTCCCTGCTCATCGCGCACCAAGCCGTGCAGATACACCGTGTGGAACGGCGCTTCGCCGGTGAACTCAAGCCCCATCATGATCATCCGCGCTACCCAGAAGAAGATGATGTCGTAGCCCGTTTCCATGAACGAGGTGGGATAAAAATATTTCAGGTCGGGCGTTTCTTGGGGCCAGCCCAAGGTGGAGAAGGGCCACAAGCCGGAGGAAAACCACGTATCCAACACATCCTCATCCTGGCGAAGTTCTTTCGAGCCGCAGGTTGCGCATTGTGTCGGGTCTTCGCGCGTCACGGTCATGTGCCCGTCCGCGCAATACCACACAGGGATGCGATGTCCCCACCACAGTTGGCGGCTGATGCACCAGTCTTTGATATTTTCAAGCCAGTTGAAATACACCTTTTCGAATCGTTCTGGCACGATTTTGATGCGCCCATCGCGCACGGCGTCCAACCCGGCGGCGGCAAGCGACTCGATCTTCACAAACCATTGTTCCGAGATCATCGGCTCGACGATCTCTCCGCCGCGCTGTGATCTTGGGATGGTCGTGCGGTACGGTTCTTCTTTGATGACGAGACCCGCGGTTTTCATGTCAGCCCACAGATTCTTCCGCGCTTCGTATCGGTCCTGACCTTTGTACTTGCCTCCGTTTTTATTAACCTTCGCCTCCGCGTCAAGCACGGAGATGATAGGCAGGTTGTGTTTCTGCGCGATGTTGTAGTCGTTCGGGTCGTGACCCGGCGTGATCTTCAACGCGCCCGTGCCGAATTCCATGCTCACGTATTCGTCGGCGATCACGGGAATCTCGCGGTTCAGGATTGGTACGATAACCGTCTTGCCGATGAATTTTTTGAAGCGTTCGTCATCTGGATGCACCGCCACAGCCGTATCGCCGAGAATCGTTTCGGGGCGGATGGTGGCGACGGGGATATATTCTCCCGATTGTCCAGCAGTTGAACTGCTGGACAGCATGTATCTAAAATAATACAGCGTCGCTTCTTCTTCGCTGTATTCCACTTCGATGTCGGAGACCGCTGTTTTAAGTCCCGGCGACCAGTTGATGAGACGCGCCCCGCGATAGATCAATCCCTTTTCGTAGAGGCGGACGAACGCCTCCCTTACGGCGCGACTCAGCCCATCGTCCATAGTGAAGCGTTCGCGGCTCCAATCGCACGAGGCGCCGAGGCGGCGAATCTGCGTGGTGATGATGCTCCCGTATTTGCGCTTCCACTCCCATGTGCGTTTGAGGAATTCCTCGCGCCCGAGTTCTTCGCGCGTCACTTCTTCTTTTTGCAGGAGATCGCGCTCGACCATAAGTTGCGTGGCGATGCCCGCGTGATCGGTGCCGGGCACCCACAGCGTGGAATAGCCCTTCATGCGGTGATAACGGATCATCAGGTCTTCGACGCTGACGAACATAGCGTGACCGAGATGCAGTTCGCCCGTCACATTTGGAGGCGGGATGGAAATGACGAACGGCTCGACGTTCGGGTCGAAGCCCGGCTTGTTGGGATCGTTGCGCGGCTGGAAGAATCCGCCCGCCTCCCACATCGCGTAGATGCGCGACTCGGTGGCTTTGAAGTCGTAGGCTTTGGGTAGTTCGTGTTTGGTCATTTGGCTGCTCCTTCGGGCGTAGACAGGGAAACAAGTACACACGTATACACGTTCGTTGTTTCCTTGTCTACCTATTTACTTGTGTGCGTTTTTACTTAAACAAAAACACTCCGTCCAATAAGAGGACGAAGCGTTCGCTCCGTGGTACCACCTCAATTCGTTGGTTAGTTTGATAGTGCCTTAGTTTAGTAGTGTAGTAGTGTAAGTCACTACCTAACTATTCAACTATCTAACTACAAGACTACTCAACGCTCTTGAATTTGCTGTAACGGGCGATCCCGTGGCGTTCTAGCGACCAGTGTTCAGTTATCAGTGAACAGGTTTTCTTCGCCAGTAATTTCAGACGACTTCGGCATTGTTTTCCTGCGAGCGCTTCCACCTTGCGCACTCTTCTCTATCAGGCAACCACTCGCCTACTACTTCTGAATGGCTGGGATTATAAAGAGGGTTGAAATCTGAGTCAAGCGATTATTCGCCTGTAATTGTTGGACCCTTCCAATCGAACAAACTGAGCAAAGCATTGACCATGACCAGCAGGCCGAAAATAATACCGGGTTGAAGAAGCAATAGGAGAAGGTAACTCAATTTGTTCGCGATAAATACTTCATGCAGGATCAGGAGAAAGGGAATGCCGCCGTACATCATTCCACCTACCGCCAGAAAAAACAGGTATATGGGATTATGCGTGCGAAACTTCCCTGTCACCAGCCAACGGATGAACAAGCCCTGCATGTGCCCCAATTCGGCTTGAGTCTCTGCATACCCCAGCCCCGATCTGTTCCGCGCTGTCCGATAGCCGGGCCAGCCAATGAGAAATCTTACGCGCTCATCGTAATCGGCTAGATCATATCTGTTTGACGGATGAAATATTTTCTTGGCTTTTCGCATGTTTCATTTCCCTGTCGTCATGGGCTGAATTATAAAGCGCGCCTATGTTTTTGATATAATCTCTTCAACGCCCCGGTAGTTCAATGGATAGAACAAGGCACTCCTAAGGCTTAGATGTGGGTTCGATTCCCGCCCGGGGCATAGATATGGATAAACAACTTTTCAAATTATCATGAAACGCTAATGAATTGCCTCTTGCAAAACCGGTAGGCATATAGTAATATTCAAAACGATGAACGCTAGGGTGCCCCCCTCACCCTGGCGTTCATCATTTAAGTGCATGGTGGGGAAATACGCCCAATTCAAGCAAGTTTCAAAATAAGAAATCCGAAGTCACGCGACTTCGGATTTTTCAAAACATAGCCACTTTATGCGGCAACAGGCACGAAGATACTCGGCTTCCATCTCGCTGTCGTCGCGTGCGTGTTGATCCGCGCAAACACGATCGGCTTTCCCTCGCTCCCATATTTGTCCAGCAAGTCAAGGTTTAGCAGGCGGACTTCGGGATCGTCTTCAGGTAAAAGCACTAACTCGAACTTCTCTGGGAGAACATCCAAAACTTTCGGGTTACTCATCACATACTTGATGATCTCACCCGTCAGGCGGACATTGCGCTCAACCACTTCCTGGTCTACTTTTGGGTTAGCCATTCTTGGTATCTCCTGCGATAATCATATCGCTTTTCAACGATATCATCCATTGCAATTGTAAATGCTTCGTTGTAATCTTGCACAGGCATTCTGGATTTCTCTTCCTTTTTGGTTGGGTGCATAACGTCGCGATGAGCATATCCGTGAGCAGTATCGTACCTGACTACAGGGATCCACTCACCATCTTCCAAAAATTGACATTCCAACTGCACAACAAACCGAAGGATTTGGCCGTGTTCAGACTCGAACATCACGCGCAAAGCATTGTCGTAATCCAATAAGCGACGAAATTCAACAGTACGCATAGGCTAGTTTTATAACTTCGCAAACCTGCTCACCACCTTCGCCATCCCCGCGGGACGATCCACGACTCCGCCTTGATGGATGCCAATGGGCGTGCCTTCTTTTGCATACGCGGACTCCACGAATGCCTGACCCGTGATGAATCTCTGTCCATCAATCGCGCAAGAGGTGACGAAGCCGATGCGCTCGCCATTCGCGTTGACGACGGGATCGCCGTTGTGTGCCATGCGCGTGCGTTGTTCATCGAATGTGAATCGAATCACCACGCCCTTGCGTTCTTTCTCACGCGCAACGAACGCCTCGCGCCCGATGAACCACGGCTTGTACATTTTCACGTATGAACCGAATCCACCTTCAGCGACACCCAAGTCCCGATCTGCCAATTTACCTGAACCTAATCCCATCTCATGCCCATACAACGGAAGCCCCGCCTCGGTGCGAAGTGAATCTCTTGCGCCCAAACCAATCGCCTTCACGCCAAACGACTCGCCCACTTTCAAAATCGTATTCCACAACTCAACGGATCGTTCAGGATGCACGAACAACTCGAACGCCATCTTTTCGCCGGTGTAGCCCGTGCGCGAAACGATGAGATCGAATCCACCGATGACCGCGTTGCATAATTCTGTGCGTTTCAACTTCGTAACTCGTAACTTCGTATCTTCGTCCACGCCCATCGCAAACAAAATATCTTTCGATTTCGGACCCTGCAACGCAATGTCAACCCTCATCGCGTCGCCTGCCTTCGCGTCGCGCAAGTTGCGGATCTCCGCGTTATAACCAAACGTCCGCGCCCACGGACGCGCGTTATCGATCCGCACTTTTCCATCTCGCACACTTTCGAGCCACGTGCGATCCTTATCATCGTTCGACGCGTTCACGACCACGAGATAATCATCCCAACCGCGGCGATAGACGAGCGTGTCATCCAGCACATCCGCGTCGGGCGTGAGGAAATGCGTGTACAACGACGCGCCCGGCTGAAGTCCGCCGCAATCGTTGCCGCAAACCGCGTCGAGGAACGAAGCCGCATCCGCGCCGCGCACATCATAGACGCCCATGTGACTCACATCGAAGAGTCCCGCCGCCTGCCGCGTCGCCAGATGTTCCTCGTAAATAGACGTGTACACCACCGGCATCTCCCAGCCCGCGAACGGAACCATCCGCCCGCCGAGATCGCGATGAGTTTGATTCAATGCTGTTTTCTTGAGGTCGCCTTCGGATTCATTCCACGCAAACGGATGTAACGCTTCTTTCTCGGACGTTGAGCCTGCTCCCACGTAGTAAGGCTTATCCACGCTGACGCCTTTTCCGCTCACCTTCGCGGGCTTCGACTTTTTCCAATCCATCACGATCGTTGGACCGGGCATCCGCGCCGCGCTGAAATCTTTCTTGCCGTCCACGTTGAACGATGTGTACCCATCCGACAGATCGCGCAGCCATGTTGCCACCACGCCCGCTTTCGCCGCGGGGACTTGCAAATAGTACGCGCCCATGTCCACGCAGGTAAGCGCGCCTTTGACAACGCCCTTTGGCGTGGCGATCGTTGTCGCTTGCGATTCTCCGGGCTTCAACGCGCTCAGATCGGACGAGACTGCGAAATCCAACATCTGCCGCACGCGGAAACCCGTCAACTCGAACACGCCTGTCTTAGATTTGTCATCCACAAAATAATAATGTGGGTATCCGCTCTTCTTATATTTGAAATCGATCCCAGCCTTCTCCGTCAACTTACGAACGCGCAGTTTTGCAGTGTTCAATACATTGAAATCCACTTTCGCGCGGCGTTGACGTCCCTTGCGGACGGTATCCACCGAGTGAGGAGCGCACGCAAGCAAAACATCCGCCATGATGTCGGCGAGTTCGCGCGTCATCTTTTCGTCGAAGCCGCGTTGACTTATCCACGGCGTGCCAAGCCGAATTCCGGAAGGATCGAGCGCGTTCTTGTCGCCTGGAATCGTATTGCGATTGACGACGACGCCAACGATGTCCAAAATGCGCGAGGCTTGATCGCCGCTCAACTTTGTGCCATCTTCGCCGACGATGCTCGTGCAATCCACATTGACAAGGTGCGTGTTCGTTCCGCCAAACGGGACGCGAAGTCCGCGCTTGGTGAATTGATCTGCCATCGCTTTGGCGTTCTTGAGCGTTTGTTCCTGCAACTTCTTGAATTGTTTGGTCTGGGTCAATTTGAACGTCAGCGCGAGAGCCGCAAAGACGTTGACGTGCGGACCGCCCTGTTCGCCCGGGAAGACGGCTTTGTCGAGTTTTTTTGCGATCGCCGCGTCGGTCGTCATCAACACCGCGCCGCGCGGACCGTCAATGCTTTTGTGCGTCGTGGACATCACCACATGAGCGTACCCAATCGGCGAAGGGACAACCCCCGCCGCAACCAACCCGCCGATGTGCGAAATGTCCGCAAGGAAATACGCGCCGACTTCATCGGCAATCTCCCTGAACTTTTTCCAATCGGGCATCCATGAATAGGATGAATAACCCGCGATCATCAGTTTCGGTTTGTGTTCATTCGCCAACGCGCGGACGGCTTCATAGTCAATCTTTTCGTTTTGGTCAATCGTGTAATGCACCGCCTTGAACCACTTGCCGCTGCGATTTACCGATGAGCCATGAGACAAATGCCCGCCGTGAAGCAGGTTGAGTCCCATCACGGTGCTACCCAACTCGATCAGCGCGTGATAGACGGCGTTGTTGGCGGGTCCGCCGGAGAGGGCTTGCACGTTGACATAAATCTGGTCGGCGGAAATTCCGTTCGCGGCGAAGGTCTGCGCGGCGCGGCGGCGGGCTAACGCTTCGACCGTGTCCGCGTATTCGACTCCCTTGTAGTAGCGCGGGTCGCTGTTGCGGCGATACTCCGCCAGACGCATCGGGTAATCGAGAATTTCCGCATCGTCCATCCAGCGCGTCTCTTCGTCGGGATAGCCCTCGGCGTAGATATTTTGGAACGCGGACGACAACGCCTCTCTCACTGCCATTGGGGCTGTTGACTCGGACGCGATGAGGATCAACTTGCGGGCTTGCCGCTCCTGTTCGAGTTGAGTTAAGTCGTAGACATCTTTATCGAGTTTTTCGAGCGAACCGCGGAATAAAAAGTCGGACATTGTGTATCTCCTTGAGAGAGTTATTTTTTGGTTTGTTGCGCAACCCGAATTGTAGACGTTATCGCCGAGTGGGGCAAGTCCCGAACGATGGTTGGTGACAAACGTCATCATTGAATTTGTGTTCGCGAGTCTGTATGATGTTCATGGAGGTTTTGCATGAACCCGATCATCTTTCTTTATCGGGGGGGGCATTGTCTGCGTTTGCATTTAAGCCGAGACTTATACACTACGATATCGAAAAAGCCCTTGAACGTCGCTACCAACGCCATCAACGCCAGATCAGAACGTCTGCATTCCTGACCAAGTGGGTGGAATATATATTCTCGCTGGAATCGCATGTGCAAGATCATTTGCGTTCCCTGCTTCATCCCCATGCAAAACCTGTCACGGTTCACATCCGCAAGCGGAGAAAGTGAACCGATTTCAACCAAATTATGTTCCGGGAGGGAACCATGAATATAAAATTTGCTGATAAAGTCTTTCGGGTATTGTTTGTATTCGCGTTTATGTTGGGGACAGTTTGGGTACCTGGAAAAAATGTGGAGGCTCAAGCGCCAGATGCCTACTTTGTTGTAGGGTTAATTGATAATCGGCTTGTGGGCGAGGGCTGGGTGCCGGACTCGTCGGTTGAACTGACCATAGATAATCCGGATACAGGTCCGGGAGCAGACTTCTCAACCCTTCTCAACGTCCAATATACTGGAGGTATCTGGTATTCGTTGGCGGGAAATTTCGATCTGCATCCCGGCTTCATCGTCAGGCTCGATGACGGGTCTGGCCTCATAAAGGAATTGGTAATTCCCAACCTGGCTGTTACCAATATTGACTTGGAAAACGATATCATTTATGGAACCAGCAACCCCGGGACAGTGGTGGATATCACAGTTGCCGGCTTTGTATTCCGGCATGAGATCGTCAATGTGGATGGAAACTGGATATCCAACTTTGCAGTGCCTGGCGATGAACCTGATGAACAGGATATCACAGGGCTTCAAACTTCAAGAATTGAGATCAATCAGAACGATGCGGATGGTGATTTTGTAAATTTAGGGTTTTACCCACCCAGTTCAAGGATTAATGTTCACGTGGATGACAATTGGGTCGACGGACGTTATTGGGAACCCAATGTTCCGGTAAATGTTTCTATTGATGATCCATCCACCCCAACGAACCCTGACTTTGTTGGGACAGCTGTACCGGGTACAGTAGAATGGAACCCTGACTCCACTTACTTCTTCCTAAGTCTTGATGGAGCCTTCGAGATGAAGGCGGGATTCCTGGTTACCGTGAGTCAGGGATGGGTAACCAAACGCCATCTGGTCACAGATGTGACCGTGACAAATCTTGATCCTGAGGAGGATATTGTTTCCGGCACAGCCAGCACGGATATACCGGTGCGAGTTGACATATTCTGCCCCCAATACGTGGCTATCGATGCTGAACCTGACTCATTCAGCCATTGGAGCGCCGATTTCACGGGCCTATGCGACTTGCAGCCCGGCTCACAGGGAGGCATTCTGCAATTTGACTCAGATGCCGATAGCACCGGTGATTACTGGCGTATCCCGAATCCGAGATTCGATGTCCAGGTTTCCTGGGATCACATTACTGGCTGGGATTGGTGGCCTAATGCGCCCATCCAAGTCAGCATTGATAACCCCGCCACCGGTCCGGGCGCGGATTTCTCTGTCACGGTCAATTCTGACCAGCAGGGATACTTTACTCACAATGAACTCTGGCGTTATATCCACCTGCAACCGGGCTTTATCGTCACTGTTGACGATGGTCACTTCACCAAGGAACATACGATTATCAACCTGCTTGTAAACAGTGCAGACGCAGCGACCGACATCGTGCAGGGCACTACCACTCCCGGTTCCGTCGTTAACATAGCTACCTGCTGGGACACTGGCTGTGCCACCCGGCACGAAACCGCAGATGGAGCCGGAAACTGGACCGCAAACTTTGCCCTACCCGGGGCTGAACCCGAAGAACAGACCACCTTCGATCTTCAACCCGAAACGGAGGGCGGTGCCAACCAGACTGACGGAGATGGGGATTCCACACAAATCTACTGGCGCGTACCTAAGCCCATCATTTGGGGAGTCACAGCCTCCAACAACTGGATCAACATCGTTGAATGGCCGGCAAATGCGAGCGTCCAGATCAGCATCGACGATCCATCCACACCCCAGAATCCTGACTACGCTACTGTTCGGACTACCGATGGGAACGGCAATTTCAATTTCCAGGCCCAGTACAACATCCAGGTTGGGTCTGTAGTCTCTGTGACCGACGGCAGCACCACAAAACAGGTGACCGTCTCTAATTTCGAGGTTACCGCCATCGACACAACTGCCGATACGATTTCAGGAATTGGTACACCAAACGCAAATGGAGCGGTATGGGGTCCGGGCTGGTGGGAACCGTTCACAATCGATCTATCCGGTCACTGGCAAATCGATCTCGCAGGAAGGTCCGATATCAAGCCGGACGATCAAGGATTCGCCATCGAGCAGGATAGCGAAGGCGATGGAACACAGTTCAACTGGCGTCTGCCCACCTTCATGGCACAGATTGTGGAAAACCAGGTGCGAAGTTATGGCTGGCGTTTGGGTGCCTCCGTTACTTTATCCATTGATGACCCGTATGTTCCGGGCTCGCCCGACTACACGGAAACAAAGATCGTGACCCCGGCGAACTGGGATTCTAGTCAGACAGATATCCTGTTCGAACTGGGTGAGGCGATTACGCTCGCACCCGGCATGACGGTCACGCTGACCGATGGATTGATGACCAAGACCCACACGATCACGAATCTCATCGTCTCAGACATTGATCTCGATGCTGATACAGTTTCCGGAACTGCCCAACCCGGAGCGCACGTAACCGTCGGGTACATCTGTGAACAGAATACCTGCGCATGGCGTCGTGTCACAGCGGACGGGCTGGGGAACTGGCTGTCCGATTTCTCCATCCCCGGTGAGGATGCTAGCGAACAAGTTCTGTTTGACATCAAGCCTGGCACAAGCAGTGGGGCAGGTGAAATAGATGAAGATGGCGATGAGACCAGTGTGTTGTGGCGCGTCCCTTATATACAAGCCTCGATCAACCGACCAGGACATGGTGTTGACGGATATAACTGGCCGCTTGGCAATTCCATAACACTAACTGTGGACAATCCAGGTAACGGGATGGGGACAGACTATGAGGATGTACAGACACCAGAGCCAGATGAATGGAACCCAGCCGGGACGCATGTCGAATTCCAATTGGGTGATTTCAGGCTTGAGACCAGCGCGACCGTGGTGTTGGCAGATGGAACGACCACAATGGAAATAACGGTTGCCTATCTCGACATCACCGCTATAGACACCGCAACCGACCGCGTCTTCGGCAAGGCTGATCCTGGCAGTTCTGTTCAGGTCGAAGCCCCACATCATGCCCGTCGTACTGTAGTCGCTGACCAGTCCGGGAACTGGATGGTTGACTTCTCAACGCCGGGGCCGGGAAATAATGAGCAGCAACTCGATGACATTCAGCCAGGCAGATGGATCACTACCCGTCAGTACAGTGATGGTGGAAACTTGACCATGCTCCAATGGCAGGTACCGGATTACAGGGTCGTTGCCTACCCCGATGAAGATGTCATCGCCGCCACAGACTTCTGGCCAGGCACAAATGTAACGATCACTGTAGACGACCCGGAAAATGGCGGCGGCGTAGACCTGACGCGCACCGGCGTTGTCGATACTGAAACCGGCGGCTGGAATTGCCAGACGTGGTGGGGCTTCTGCTTCGTGCTTGACCTGTGGGGCGAATTCGATGTGCAGCCCGGGCAACTCATTACGATCACGGATGGTACTCACACGGTTTCTCACGTTGTCACGACTCTTTCGATCACCAATGTTGATTTTGCTGCCAGCACGGTCTCCGGCATCGCTGAACCGTTGGGCGAGATCAATCTTGAACTTTGGCCCTCATGCGGCCAGCGCCATTTGTTTGCAGATGAAGATGGCAACTGGCTGGAAGACTTCTCCGTCCCCGGCGACGAAGATTTTGAACAAGAGACCTGCGATTTCAGTGTTGATGAACTTCGCGACATAACAGCTTATGAAGCAAGTGGAGAGGGTGAAACCTGGGTGGGCTGGTTTATGCCCAACCCCGGCTTCGAAGTGGTGCTCGAGTCAAATAACATAAACGGCTGGGACTGGTCAATGGGCGCAACGGTCACCATCGAAATAGATGATCCTTCGACGCCGGCGAATCCCGACCATACGGTAAACACCGTTGTTGGCACTGCGCCTTGGGATCCAAACAGATCCTTCTTCGAAGCAGTGACGAATGGATATGACCTCAAACCAGGTGATATGGTTACAGTAACAGACGGAGCGAGGACGAAATCAACCATTATTGCAGACATCGTCGTGGACTCATTTGATGTCACGGCCGACACTATCAGCGGAACGACCACGCCTGAGGCCGAAGTCCATGTAATATCCGATGATGGCCCCGAGCGTTTTACAAACGCGGATTTCTCAGGAAACTGGTCCGTTGACTTTTCGGTGGAGCAGGATGGAAATCCGGTGCTAGACCTCATCTACGGCTCGGCCGGCGTACTCTCGGTCGTTGATGAGGATGGAGACCGGACTTACATCGGATGGGAGATTTCGTTCCCTCAATGCCAGCCCGGCGATACAGTCACCGGCACGGTTTTCGAGCACGACGGTGTAACGCCGGTCGCATTTGCCAAGATTCAGATAGATGACTACAGCAGTGGAGAAGCCCGTTTTGTAACGACCACCGATTCAAATGGGGTCTACTCCTGCTCCTTACCGGACGGTGACTACCGCATCGTCGCTTTTACCGATGGGAACACATATACACAGGAGTATTACGATGAAGCAACGGATGTCAATGCGACGCCGATCCACGTAACAGGCGGCGCACAATTTACAAATGTCAACTTTACGATCACACCATCGCCAGCCATCGAACACTTCACCTTCAACCTAGACAATCCACTTCTGCAAGACCTATCCGTCCGCCAAGCAATTGCACTCGGCACAGACCGCCAGCGTATTTTGAATCAGGCATTCCTGCCGAATGGAATCTATGGCATGGTATCCAACTCCATCGTTGCACCTGAACACTGGGCGAGCGCGTCAGCCTCCGAATTGACACTTTATGCGTTCGACCCGGTTGAAGCCAGAACGATTCTTGAGACAGCCGGTTGGATCGACCGCGACAGCGACGGCTTCCGCGAGAACGCCGAAGATATAGAATTGTCATTTGTGTTCAAGACCAATTCTGCATCCTTCCGGCAGGCATCTGCGGAAATATTCCGTCAGAATATGGAAGCTGTCGGTATTCGCATCACGATAGAGTCATCTCCCATCGGCGAGATCATTAGTTCGCGTGATTTCGACATCGCTGAGTTTGCTTGGGCAGGTTGCTTCGACAACGAGCCCTGTCTCGGCGAGTATATGAGCGGTTCGCCGTATAACTATGCTCACTTTATCAACCCAGCGTACGATGTGGCAATTTCAAATGCCAGATCGGCGAATAGCGATGCGGAAAAACTTCCATACCTGATCGAAGCGCAGGGAATTCTCACAAACGAGTTGCCGATCTTCCCGCTCTTCACGCGTTACAACGTCAGCCCCGTAACGACACCAGTTGGAAGCAACATCATCGTCTCCCCAGAGAGCAATCTAACCATCCATTTCGATGAAGTAACAGAGGAAGGAGTAACCACCGTCCTTGCAACAGGCATCACCCCCGTCAACCTGCCGCCGAACCTCGAACTACTCGGTCAGGTATACGATGTAGGGACCAGCGCCTCATTCGACTCAGCCCAAGTCTGCTTCACGTACGATGACTCGGGTCTCACGCCCGCGCAGGAGAACGCGATCCGCCTCTTCCACCTCGAAAACGGTGTATGGGTGGATGTGACAGATACCGGATACCCGGATGTGAACAACAACATTGTCTGCGGAACTGTCACCAGCTTTTCGCCATTCGCAGTGATGTATCCCCTTATGGCGCCATACGCTCCATTCGTTGTCTTCGGCTATGAAGGCGTCTGGATCAAGGAGAACAGCGATATCCTCAGCGGTGATGTGGCTGCGAACATCTCGGCCAGCGGACCCTACCTCACCGATCAATCTGAAGTCACGATCGGACAACATGTTCACTTCATCAACTCCGAGTCACGCGTCCTGGGAGATACTGTCTATCTCAAGCAAGGTTCCAAGGTTCATGACGTATACTCCAACGAATTGAAGGGACAAGGAACAATACTGGGCGACCATCACACGCCGCTCAATTTGCCGCTCATACCACAGTTCCCAGAAGTGCCGCAGGTCACGCCCGGTACACAGAACTTCAATCTGCCCATCAAAGGCACGCTGACGCTCAACGCCGGGAACTACGGCAAACTGGAAGCCAAGAAGGGTTCGATTATCACCTTCACCGGTGGTGTCTATCACTTCAGCGAATGGACCCTCGGCGACAACGTCAAGGTGTACTTCGCCGCCCCGACCGAGATCCGCATCGCAGGTAAGTTGGATATTGGCACGGATGCCTTCGTCGGACCGGCAAACGGCTCCAACGTGACCGCGCATGAGATATTCATTTATGTGCTGGGCGTCAATGGAAACAACAGCAACATCGGTGCGACTCCGAAGGCAGCGAAGTTTGGCATGCGAAACACGATATTCGCCAACGTATACACACCCAACGGCACGCTGTGGATTCGCGAACATTCGACTGCGACGGGTGCGTTCTTCGGCAAATGGGTCATGATCGGACAGAATGTGACACTAACACTCGATAATGATTGGCGCTAGTCGAAAAAGACCGACCATTCAGATTTTAGGTTCGATCGAATTTAGACGGTAAAGAAAACTGACCGGTCGAATGACCTGTCAGTTTTCTTGACTCTTCTCCTGACTCAGCATGACACATTCATAGAAGTTGTAAGCCGGTTCGACTGTAGAACGGGAAAGGGGAAGGGTCAAGCGCTGTAGCGCAGTAGTGATGAATGTCAGGATTGAAGATCGGCAGAGGTTGTGTTATTTTGATATTGGCTGCTTCCGCGGAAGATTAGAGGATCTCTTTTGCGCTATCCGGACCAGATTTGACGAAATCATTCGAATCGCTTTGGAATGGCGTTTTGCATTTTTTGGGAAAGGAGCGCCCATGAATCCGTTTTTCTTTCACTACCCTGTAAGGGGCATCAGGGCATTTAGGCCGGGACCGTTCCATACAAATTACGATATCGAGCGATCGCTGGAACGCCGCTATCGTCGCAGGGAAATCCTGTTGATGTGGAAATCCAAACTATTGGAAGCATGGACTATCTTCCTTACATGGGAACATCGCCTCTTTCAGCAGTCCCGACCGCTAGCACACGCCCACGTGAAACCTCGTGTGCATCGAAGGCTTCGCCGCCCGTGAGTTGATGATAATTACAAAATAATATCCCTGTGGAAAACCTGCCACAGGGATATTTCATTCTGGATACAATCAGTAAAATTACCTCAAAGGAGACTTTCATGAGCATCCTCCCTCGCGTCATGCGCATCGTCGGCTGGATCGTATTCGCCTGTATGTGGATTCCCTTCACCTTGATGTTCTTCAACATGCCGGGTGAAGGTTCCTACAGTTTTGATGAACTGCCGAGAAACATGGTCATTTTCCTTGGGCTGACGATTGGCATGATGTTTATCGCCATGGGGCTGCTCTTTGGTTCCTCCATCGTGAGCTGGCTGTTGAAAAAGATCGCCGAATCACGCGGCGAGCGGACAACCGCCCGTGTGCTCAAAATGAGGCACACCGGGCTTCGCGTAAACCGCACGTATGACGAGATCCAGTTCACGCTGGAGATCAACACCATGGGTGGCACGGTCAATGCAACCACAGAAAAGTTGATCTCACGATTTAGCCCGATTGATTATCAGGAGGGGATGATGTTGAACGTGATATACGACCCGATGCTGAGGATCGCTTCCATTTTGGATTGAATCTTCCTTCGCCCTCACCCTAACCCTCTCCCAAAAGGAGAGGGGATTCAATCCTCACAGGCAAACTCTTTATCTGATTCTGCCGGCGAGGGTGTGGACTCGATGATCAGATTCGGGTCGGGCCATGCGCCTTGTTGAAATTGTCCGATGTAGTCGCGCAGGATATTGAAATCAACATCGAGTATTTGTGTTGTCGCTTTGAGTTGAGGGTCGTAGATCTTTTTATTCTTGAACAAGTCCATGGGGAAACTGGCAAAGACGATATCTGAACCGTTCATTTGATTTGCAAGGCAGGCAAGTTGGTTGATCTGTTCGGGGCTGAGATCGGTCTGCACGTTGCGTTGAAAGGTTTGTACGAGATTGGGGATGGCGGGGACGATGGCGGGGCTTAACAACTTTTCTCGCAGGGCGCACATGACGATATTTTGACTCTCGGCGCGACCAAACGTGTGATACTGGCGGATACGCGCCACCCATAGCGCGGTCTCGCCGTCGAAGTGATGCTGTCCCTCTTCCACATGAAAGGCTTCGGGATACTCCTTCGTTCGGACATCAATATTGTATGGCAGGTACACGTCAATGCCGCCGACGGCATCTATGATGTTTTCGAAGGTAGTCATGTTGACGGCAATGTAATGATCGGGTTGCACGCCGAAGTTGAGATTCAACGTGCGCGCGAGCAGTCCGGGTCCTTCATCGTCGCCGTCGTAATAACCAAATCCCTTGTTCCCATATAAATAGGCTTGATTCAATTTTCCATGCGTGATGTTGTAATGATCGGAGATGCCGGGGATCTCCACCCACAGATCGCGCGGCACTTCGAGGATGGTGACGCGCGCGTTGACGAAGTCCACGCGCACGAGGCGGATGATGTCTGCCAGACCGTAGAGGTAATGGTCGCCGCGCGCGTCTGACCCGACGGCGAGGATGTTCATTACCGGTTGAGACGCTCCGCATAACAGGCTCGGTTCAGGACTCGATTGCGGCTGACTCTCCGTAGGCGACAACGCCACAGGGACGAGGCGCGTGGGCGTGGATGAAGGCTGGGTCGGCTGAGGCAGGCTGAGGCTGGGTCCGAGCGGCTGTCGGTAGATGACAGTTAGGACAATGCCCGCGAAACAACATAGCAATATTGGAATGCCCAGCAATATCATCCGTTTTAGTGTCATAAAAATTTCTCTCCCATGTCAGAATATCCTGTAAACGGAAGTGGAGAGCAAGTCGTTCCACAAAACCAAACCTCCGAGTTCTTAAAGAACTCGGAGGTTTGCCAGTGGGCGCTGAAAAGTTCGACGTTATCGGCGGGAATCATCGCGGGTTGTGTGTAGTGGATTATAGCGGTATCTCGTCCAAGTTCAATCTTTTGGACAAAACGCGAAATCAGTTTTTTGGCGTTCAAAATATCTCCTGTCTGGTAATAGGCTTGGATTTGTTCCCGCCAAGTCGAAAAGACCAGGGCGAGGGCTTCGGGCGCGATTTCAGGAATATCTATATCGCGCTCGGCTTTCAGTGTTTTGATTCGCGCCTCCAATTGTGAACGATCCATTTTCTGTTGGTTGATCTCTCTGGTTATTTCTGCTAGTTCGTCTGTTTCTTTTGCGAGTCTTACCAGGCGATTGATTCCCTTGTTCGTGAGATCGAGCAAGGTGTACGCATCTTCGATTTGATGATCTAACGCGCTTGTATCAACCATTTGCTTTTGAATGTCGTCAAGAAGATCGCCAACAAAAGCAGGGGATAGGATTTGATTCAGTATAGCGTCCAGGATCGCCGCGTCTGCTTTTCGCGCATTGACTCGCCTTGCGTTCTGGCAGTCTTTATAACCTCGTTGTCGTTCCCGTTTGCCGCAAGCATAACTCCGATAATCTTTCTCGGTGTGTAAGACCATCGCCGCTCCGCAGTGAACACAAAACGACAAACCAGACAACAAAGACGGATGTTTGATTCGGCGCGGGTGCATCGGTTCGCCTTGCCTGCCGTAGTGCGGCATTGCTTCCTCGACCTTTTTTACCGCGTCCCAAAGTTCGGGGGTGATTATGGCTTCGTGATGGTTCGGGACTTTCTCGCCGCCAGCCTTGCCGATTCCTAAATATGACACGTTGCGAAAGTGACTCGTCCATGAATTTTTGATTGAATAAACTTTGCTCATTGTCGCTTCGGTGATCTCTCCGTAACTCTTGCCCTCGGCGCGAAGTTCCCACGCCAGGCGCACAAGCGGAGCGAGTTCGGGATCAACCTCCCACTTGACGCCGATTCGCTGTTGACCGTTGCGCCGCGTTCCCTCCGAGTCTCTAACAACGCGATACCCTCGCGGGGCTTGTCCGCCGTTGCAGTAGCCAGCGTGAACACGATCAGAGATGCCGCGCTTGATTTGCTTTCCAAGTTCTTCGGAAAATTCAGCGTTCTTGTATGCTTTCAGCGATAGCAGAATTTGACCCGCTAGACCTTCTGGAATCGCCTCGGTGATCGAGTGGATCGCCAGCCCATGTTTGAGCAAGCCGTACAGGTAAAAATTAAAATCCACGATGTCACGCGAGAAGCGCGAATAAGCCCATAGCAACAAACCACGCGGGCGGAGATCCTCGTGCATGGATTCGATGGTGTGATACATATCCAGAAATTGATCGCGCTTTTTTGTTTTGCGTCCGCTTGCTGTATCTGCATAGACTCGCGTCAGGATCAAGCCGTGCTGTTTGCAGTACGCAGTGATGACGCGCTCTTGTTGTCCTATGCTATCTTCTTGGCGAGGTCCGCCGCTATCGCGCAAGTAGGCGATTACGTCACTGCCTCGAGGAAGGCTTGCGGGTGGATCGAAAATATATTCGCTCATGGGTTTCACCTGTTCGGGACAATGCGACCATCACGCACAATCAGCAAGCCAGCATCGAGCATTTGACGCATGACCTTAGCCAGGTCAAAAGCAATCAACACGCGGGCGGATCGTTGCGCGTCCGCGAGGCTTGCGGAGTCGTCGCCGAAGATTTCCTGAATTTTGATTTGCGGAGATGTTCTTGCCATTGGTCAACCTGCCTGTATAGATTCGCTGTTTGCCCACAGGAAACGCCAGGACGCATTTTCTAGCCTGTGCTTGGTCGTGGTGATGGGTAAGTGGTTCTATAAGCGTTCTTGTAACTGTATGACTGTATGACTGTTTGACAGTTTAGCAATGGGTAGGGATGTCAATCCGATTTTTTCGTTAAAACAGTCAACAGTCATACTCTCGAACATTCGTTCTAGTTCGATAACTGCCAGGCGTTCTCTGGATTCTTGTTCCCTAGCGTGTCCTTGACTCGCCTTTCGCGTTCGAGTTTTCTGTGCGCCGCGTAAAATGTGTCACGTTTGAATCCCACTTTTTGCGCCAGGGCTTCAAGTTCTTTTGGCTTGATTGGTTCGTCTGCTTCTTCCAGTGATTCAATAATCCAGTTCGCGCATAACTCTGCCTGGGTAGGTTCTTTGTATGGCTTCGGTGCCTCGCTGAAAACTATCACAGGGTTATCGCTCTTTGAATCGCTGAACACATCATAGCCAATTGGTTTTGGCTTGCGCCCATAACTTGATTTGAGTACCGCCATGATTCGAGTCCCGTTGGGATCGGGTTCTGCTTTGGTCTGTACGATCCAAACTCCAATGACTGATCGAGCCATCGCTACCACGTGACCACTGCCTCGAATATCATCTTGATTGATTTCCCCTTTGCCGTTGAAGATCGCAGGCGGCTTGCGTGTGTGCGCCACAAGGATCAGGGCAATGTTGAAGTTGTACGCGACTTGATTCAGAAAATTCATTAACTCGCGCACGTCTTCGACCTTATCTTGTCCTCCTGCCGTTGCATTTCCAAACGAGTCAATGACGACCAGGGCGGGTTTGCAGTAATCTATACGTTCAATCAATTCGTCTCGGAAGGCTTGGTTTGAAAAGTTGATAAACCCGTCTTTGTCAAGATCAACAGACCATAGAAAAAACTTTGACATATCCATTGCCCAGGCTTTCGCACGCGACTTGATTCCTGACGCGAAGCCTTCACAGTCAACATAAAGAACAGGTCGGGCGGGATCGTGAATCAGTGAATCGTCAGGGAATTTAGACGCATGAATTTGCATGTAGCAAATATATTGTGCAAGCATGGATTTACTCACGCCGCTTTCCCCTCCAAGAACAGTCATTTTTCCATTTGGTATTCGATAGTCCCAATACCAAGATACATCCTTGATCTGATCTTCAAGTTCTGCAAGGCTTGGATAATGTGCTGATTCTGTTTTGGTTTCTAAAATCCTTTTTAGATCGTCATTGCTTGCAATGGCTTTGAGTGTTTCGAGTTCTTTCCCTGGGGCAGAGTTTTCTAATGCTTGCCAGTAACGCTTATAGGGTTCATCAAAACCAGCAGGTTTTATATTTTGTTTTTCACCCTTCACCCTACGCGCCAGGGCTTGAATCTGCATACGCCGTGTAAGTAATTCCGACTCTGGCTTGATCGGAGATGAATTACTCATCGGGCGCGGATCGTCCTCCTCTGCCCAATGGATCAGACTCCCTAACGCGAGTCCTTGACCAGGCTTGAACGATGTCCACTTCTTCGAGCAGACTCCCTCTTGATATTTCTGTGATCGGCGCGACCATGAATCCCACAGGGAGAGTCCAGCCGTGCCAAGTTCGGAGAGTGTCATCCCTACTTCAAGCCAGGCTTGATATTCATCGCATCGCCATTGATTGAGTCTTTCGAGGGCTTGACGCGCTTTCTCTACGTCATCCACTTTCGGCGCGGGTTGTGGCTTCGGTGCGCTTTTCGGCGCGGGCTTTGCGCGGAGAGATTCGAGGGCTTCGAGCAAGCCAACGGGAATCACGGAGAGTTTTTTCGTCCAGTCATTCACTGCAACGTATGAGCCACAATCAAAGATCGTGGAGGGCGGAGCAATGAAATAACCACCTGCGCCGCGTGTGTCAATTCCTTGTTCTTCGTTTGTGGTATTTTTTCCGCTACCTGAAAAGACCAGGTGCAAGCCTCCGTTTGGCGTGGTGCTTTGCAATGCGCCAGTGTAATCAATCTCTAATTTGTTGAAATTGATTACGCCATCCCTCCCGTCTTTCACGTCGAGATCAACCACGAATAACCCTGACTTGCCGCAAGCGATTCCGATAAGCGCATCAGGGAATCGCGTCCACCATTGGCGGATAATTTTCGGATCGGTGCTTGCGTCTTTGAATCCGTTTTTGGTGTAGGGATGTTTTGCTTTCCCTCCCTTTTCGATACAGGGAAAAACATACCAGCCACGCGCCGCATATTCGAGCGCGGCTTGCAATAGTTTCTGTTTGGGTGTATTATTCTTTTTGGTCATTGAAGATTCCTTTCTTTGTTGCGACGCTCCGACTCGTAATCGGGGCGTCTGTGTTTTTTATGGTCACGGCTTCGCCGCGACTTCACCAGCAAGATCGGGCGCGGGGTTGTAGATCGTTGGTTTTGCAATTGCCGTATGATCTTTAGGAAGCATTGATATAAAAGTTTTGAATAAATCAAAATCTCCATCAATAATCAACCTATGGTCATTTCGTGTTATTGAGATGTAAACATCTGTTCGCATGGTTCCTCCAAAACAAAAACGGCTTTACCTTATGGTAAAGCCGCGCAAAGTCCAAGAAGACTCAAAATCAGTTTCTTTTATTCAAAATCAGTTTACTTTTCAAACTCCTTTATGATTTTTCTCAATGTGTTGTCTGTTGGCACGACCTTTACTAATCTCTTCTTTAGTTCGTTTCTCATATCATCATAACTTCCCCCTCGTTCTACTGCTGGTTTTATTATTCTCCAAATGTGTTCATGTTTCTTTTTGGTTCTGGCATAACCCTTACCAGGTGATGGTTGCATTTCTCTTGCGGCTTCTTTTTCATTGGCGACGGCGGCTTCTGCACTCTCATCAGACGAGGCTGTTTCGATGTTTAGGCTTCTGACTATTTCGTCAATCATATAATCTTGGATTGTCTCCTGGGGCGTGATTCGTAGCCTTGCCAACATGCCCGCAGTTATCCAAAGTAATAGACCAAGAACACACTTGCCAGGATTGGATTTGATAATTGATTCTGCGTTAGAGAATGTGTAATTGACGAAAAAGATTAGAAAATCCCACGTTGGTTTTGCGTAAAACTTTATACCGTCCCAGGTGCTTGAGATTATGAGCCAACCAGAAAAGAACATGCAAACTGCAAGCAGAAAAATGATGGTAGTTTTTCTTCTTGGTTTCATCCTGCCTCTCTATCAAAAGATACCCAGAATTTTTTTGCCAGGCTTTTCTTTCGATTCATCATACGGATTCAATTCGGGAAATTCCTTCATCACGAAGATTTGCCATTCTTTGAATTTATCCACGCGGTCACGAAGGGCGCGGTAGTCGCTCTGCAAGAGTTTCTTTTCGTCCTTCAATTCGACAATCTGAGCGCGGGCTTCTCGAATAAGTTGATTCGCTTTTGCCAGCGTGTTGTTAGCGTCCTCGAAGTATTCCAGGGCATTGGCGGCGAAGTCTTTGATTTGGGCTTCATCGAATTGGTGCGCGAGTTTCAGCGGAGTTTCGCCCGTCAACACTTTGCGGATTTCCGCGTCCTGGACTCTCTCGGATCGCAATCGCTGAATCGTTTGGAGGATGTCCACGTCTGCCGCCGTGAAGCGTCTCCCCTTCGAGGGCTTACGGGCAGTCTCGGAGAAATGATCGCGGAAGTCGCGGACGTAATCCTGAATCGTTCGGATCGGGATTCGAGTCATTCCTTCGACGGTTCGAGTTTGGTACACGTTCATAGTTTCCTCTCGTATGGTTACAGAATTATCTAGAAACGGATCGAGTTTGTGAGATCGAGCGCGGGCGGGCTTGGATAATGTTACATCGTGCGAAAGTCGAGTTTTTCATACCGTAGAATATAGCACACTTGCGAGCAATCAACCTTGTGTCTTGTGGTGTGAGTTGCGAAATTGCCGCCACATATACCCCCTAATGCAAAATTTCAAGCCTTGCATAACCCTACACGCGCCACTTTCGGCGCGTGTAGGGTTGATCTTGTCCCCGGTCAGGGGGTGGACACTTTCGCCCGTTCTCGCTCTCGCTGTGCATATTTCTTGTGAGTGGGCGAGCAGTAACGAGCGTTATAACTTCGGCTTGGGAAGGATTGTCCGCAGTATTGACACGTCCAGGTATAAACCTTATGCGGCTTTACTTTGGCGGTCTGTTCGTGATCCTGCTCCACCAGCGGCGGATCATGTCTCTGGGTGCGCTCCACGTGTGCGGGCAGTCTCGCGGAAGTATCCACGTCCTGCCCTCCAACCGGCACGAGTTGCAAAAGATGATCCAGATCGGGCGCGTCGCATCTGCGCCCGCTATGCCAATTCCAGTTATGCGGGATCGTCTTTCTCGCCGCGAAAAGGGACGCCCGAAGCGGGCTGATCCTCCGTGATCGGCGCGGGCGTGTTGGTCTTTGCCTTTGGGAATTTCGAGCGCAACCAGTCCCACGATAACGACGGACTGATCGTCTCTTTCGCAAACGTCACGGGGTAGGGCATGGACTCATTCACTGGCAGCGCGGGCAAGTCCAACACGTGATTCGATGTGGAGATTCCAAGATCGCGCTTGACCTGCGCGACAATGCCATCATGGAGCGAACGCGCAAGCGATTCTTTTTCGACCTCGAGTCGGTTCGTCGCTTGCGTGATCGCCGCCGTCATGATCTCGCCGCGCGCGATTCCCACGTTGATCTTTTCGTGGATGTCGGGCGCGCTTGCGTGATGTGCATACAGCAACGCCGCATGGATCGCGGTCACGATGATAAAACCGTAGACCATCCATTGCCCGACCCATGATTGCACTTCGACATACTCCTGCCCAGATAGCAGGACTTCGACCGCGACCATTCCCAATGTGCCAACGAACGCGGCGACAAAACCAATTGCCGCGACCGCATACTGCATCGTTGATTCGCATTTGAACACGAAAGTCAATCCCCAGATCATCGCGGCAATGTCGAATAACACAAGTCCCCAAACTTGATTCGTGAAATTATCGGGAAACAGTTTGCCCAACGCGCCGAACGTCAGCGACATAAGCAATCCCAGAATCGCAATACCAAACGCGGCAAACAAAATGCCCGCCGCTTTACCTAAAACTTTTTTCATGGTGATTATCCTTCGCAGTAGTTTGAATTTATCCACCCTGTGAGATCGCCCGCTTGAATGTGAATCCAATTGCCAGCGGGTTGATCGTTCAGGATGGTGACAATCTGTCCCGCTTTCAGCCAGCCGATTACAACGCCGCCAACGCCAGCCGATTCGCGCACGTGTAGACTTTCCGCGACAACAGTGCAAACGCTTTGCTGGGTGGGGTGTGGGTGGGTGGGGGACGCGGTAGCGATTTCGACCTGCGCGGCAGTGGGGGAGGGGAGCGGATCGGCTTGCATGAGAATAGCCGAACGCGACAAGCCACAAGCCAGCAGGAAGATCGGCGCGAGTAGTAAGAGAAGTTTCTTTGTCATAGTGTGCTAAAATCCTCGTTGGTTTTTCAGTGGTTATTTCCTTGCCACTGATCGAGTTGCCGCCTCAACGCGAGGCGGCAATTTGTTTCTGTTGACGGGCAAGTAATCGCCGCGCTTTTCGTAAAACTGCGGCTTTGCCTTTTGCATCGAGCAAGTTGTAGATTCGCAAAATCTCTTTTGTTGTGTCGCTCACAATTCATCACCTCCTTTCAGGCGGACTTGTTGCCGCGCTATCAATACCCTTGCTCATCACACGGGCGCACGATAGACGGGTATTCAGTTGTAAAGGTACGATTGACCATATTGTACACTACAATATTGTATACTACAATATGGTCAAGGAATAAAAAAGCGACTGTTTCAGAAGTCGCTTTTTACTTTCGGCGGGAGTTATGTTTATTGTCGCCCGTTTTTTTTATGTACTCTTCAACGGAAGATTTCAGAACAAGCCATTCCTTACCCCATTTTTGACCTGTCAGTATTCCATCACGAACAAGCCGCCGCACAGTTTCAGGATGAAATTTTAGGCTCTTTGCCGCAGTGGTTACGGTTACAAAGTGGTTGAGATCAGGCATAGTAATAGCAGATTGAAACTTTCGAGTCAAAGTATTCATCGGGGGTTACTCCATGAGATTTCAAGTTTGCGGCAAACCCGCCGATTGAACGTGTGGGCGCTGAGGGACTCGAACCCCCGACCCCTTCTGTGTAAAAGAAGTGCTCTAACCAACTGAGCTAAGCGCCCGGGAATTTCATTATAAGTTGAAGGTTGCAGGTTGGCAAGTTGGCGATTACACTTGCGCCTGAAATT
>JAEURC010000100.1 GCA_016789025.1 Anaerolineales bacterium | reverse complement strand
GCCACAGAGATCACAGAGAAAAAGAGAATTTCTCAAAGGTCTCTGTGGACTCTGTGGCTAAGCAAGAGACTCTTATGCAAGAGGTCTACTTTGAAGTAGAATCACTCATGCAGGACAAGATACTCTCTTGTCCTGCTTTATTCCAACACAGAGGCAAATCAATGACCACACCAGAATGGGTGCAAGACGCGATCTTTTACCAAATCTTTCCCGACCGATTCGCCCGCAGCGCGAAAAACCCCAACGACGCGCTGACCTTCGAAGCGTGGGATTCACCTCCCACCCACCACGGATTCAAAGGCGGCGATCTGTACGGTGTTGCCGAACGGCTCGACTATCTCAAAGACCTGGGCATTAACGCCCTTTATCTCAACCCGATCTTCTCGTCCGCTTCCAATCATCGTTATCATACGTTCGATTACTACAACGTGGACCCGCTCCTCGGCGGCAATGACGCGCTGCGCACCCTGCTCGACGCCGCGCACAAGAAAAACGTCCGCGTCATTCTGGACGGGGTGTTTAATCACGCCTCGCGAGGTTTCTGGCAATTCCATCATGTGCTCGAGAACGGAGCAGGCTCGCCTTACAAGGATTGGTTCTACTTCGATGAAGAAAGATTGACTGGCAAAAAACATTGGGGCGCGTACCCAAGCCCGCATGAGCAGAAACAACTTCATCACGAAGACAGTCTCACCGCCATCGGCTACCGCGCATGGTGGAATTTGCCCGCCCTGCCAAAGTTAAACACGAACAACCCAACGGTGCGCGAATTCCTGTTCGATGTCGCCGAATACTGGATCAAGTTCGGCGCGGATGGTTGGAGGCTCGATGTCCCCGCCGAAATTGACGATGATGCGTTCTGGCAGGAATTCCGCCGCCGCGTGCGAGGGGTCAACTCTGATGCGTACATCGTTGGTGAGATATGGCACGAGTCGCAACGCTGGTTGCAGGGAGATCAGTTCGACGCAGTGATGAATTACATCGCCACGAACGCGTGCGCGGCGTTCTTCCCAGCCAAACATCTTGACCTGCGCGTGGCGCACCAGCAATCCAATTTTCAGAGCATTCATCACGCCATTGACGCGCACGAGTTCGCAAACCGAATTGATCACATGATGGGCTTGTACAAGCCTGAGATCACGCGCTCGCAACTGAACCTGCTCGACAGTCACGACATGCCGCGCTTTTTATCGTTTGCCAGCGGAGATAAAAATTCGCTCAAGCTCGCATGGCTTTTTATCATGACCATCATCGGCGCGCCAAGCATTTATTACGGCGACGAGATCGGTCTCGATGGGGAACACGATCCTTTTTGTCGAAAGTCCTTCCCGTGGGATGAACATCAATGGGATAAAGATTTATTAGGTTATTTCAAAACAATCATCGCATTGCGAAAAAAGAATCCCGCGTTCAGGCGCGGCGACATGAAACGATTATGGTCGGCTAACGGTGTGTATGCCTATTCACGCTCATTCGAGGGGAAAACGTTCGTGGTGGCGTTGAACGTGTCCGAAAAGGCAGAGCAGATTCACGTCGCGCATGAAGCGCAGAAAGTCCCCAAGGTGGTCTTTGGGAATCCATCCGAGATAAAAATAATGGATGGGCGGCTCAATCTAACCATCCCTGCGCGAAGCGGGGTGGCATTAAAGTAACGGATACGGTCAAAGCGAGGCAATCATGGATGAGCCATCATTTACAAACCCGATGGATGAAGGCGAGGGCGGCGGGCACGGACTGATATGGTTGATGCTGGGAGTCGCGGCGATGGGTTGCGGCTTGCTGATTGCGGCTGGATTGTTCTTTTTCCGCGCCGATGCGCAGGAGTTGTACGACCAATATTTTCCGTCTCCTACAGCGACGCGCACGAATACGCCAAGACCCACCGCGACCATTACACCAACGCCGACTCTTACACCCACGCCCACGCCCAACCTGACTGCGCAAGCATATGAGGGCACAGCTGTTCATGCGGCAGATGCATGGACGAATCTACTCACAGAATCGTTCGACAGCAACCAATTTGGCTGGCATGTCGGCAAGGATGACGACGAATACGCTCTTACGAATTTCGAGGTCAGGGATGGGAAGTACATTTGGGACGCTACCGCGCATCAGGGTTTCGTCCAACGAATCCGCGCAAATGCATCGGCGATCAAGGATTTCTACTTTTCCGTGGAGATCACCCAACCAGAGTCGCTTGTCGATGTTGATTATGGCATCTACTTCAGGGAAGATCAAGAAGACAATTATTACTATTTCGGCATGGATAACAACGGAGAATTCATCTTATGGCTTTACAACAACGAGGAGTGGACTCAATTAGTCGAAGAGACTCTATCGCCCGCCTTTCAACAAGGTGAAACCAACAAATTATCCATGATCGCGGAAGAGAATCACTTCATCTTTTTCATCAACGATGAATTTGCCGTCGAATGCTTCGACGAAACGCTCGCGGCTGGCAATGTCGGCATGGTAATAGAGATCAGCCAGCCCAACCTTCATGCAATATTTGAATTCGATAATGTGATCGTCCATCTGAAAAAATAGAATCGCCGTTAATGGTCGAGGATCGCTTTCACCAACGCAGGCAATACTTCGCCTGATTTCCCTTGAAAGAAGAAATCCACTTTGGGGGTAAGCGGCGTCGGTTCCATATTGACTTCCACCACCACTGCCCCATTATTTTTCGCGGCATGTGCCAGCGACGCGGCAGGTTGAACGACGCCTGATGTTCCAACAGATAAGAAGATATCGCACGCGCGACTCGCTTCGACCGCCTTTTCGAGTTGGTCGCGCGGGAGCGACTCTCCGAACCAGACGACATCCGGGCGGAGCAAACCGTCACATTCTTCACAACGCGGAACGGATTCCGAATCTTCATCCCATGTTTCAGCATACGTCCCACAATCAGAACAGCGCGCGCGTTGGATGTTGCCATGCAATTCGAGCAGGTTGCGCGCCCCCGCCATGCGATGCAAACCGTCCACGTTTTGCGTGATGAGTGTGAATTGCGGGATTTTCGATTCGAGTTCAACCAGCGCGTAATGTCCGGCGTTGGGTCTCGCCCCTTTGATGGCTTCGCGCCGCCATGCGTACCAATCCCAGACGAGTTTGGGGTCGCGTTGAAAGGCTTGAGGTGAGGCGAGGTCTTCAGGTTTGTGTTTCGCCCACAAGCCTGTTTGTGCATCACGGAAGGTGCGTAGTCCGCTTTCCTGCGACACGCCGGCTCCCGTCAGCGCGACCAGTTTGCCCGCCTGCACTGAGCCGCGTCGAAGTGTCCGCGAAAGAAGCGAGATAAGCCCGGGAGGAAACGTCACGGATTGATCGGTCGGCACATGATCAGGGAGAGCGTCTTATCGTATACCTGCGAGCGGAAGAGTTCCACGCCGTCTTTATCGTAGGCAACCAGTTGGTATTCGACCCAGGCTTGGATGAACCAGTAATACTTGCGGATGTTTCTCGCGCCGACTTCGTAGGTGAAGTTTCCGTTCGTGCCTGGTATCATTTCAACAGAACTCCAATCGCCCAGCAACATGGTATCCGATTTTTCGCGCGGGCGCATGAATAACAAAACATAATCGGTGTGGATGATATCCGACACAAAGGCAGTGATCTTGATGGAGCGCGGCGAGCAAGGACCGGAATTCCAATAGACCGCGCCGCCGGAGAGCAGGATGGTGAGGAAGCCTTTATTGACCGGCGTGAAAAATGAATCGCCAGCCACCGTGGATGGCGGCTTGAACGTGGGGGTTGGAAACGGCGTGGCGGCTTCAGTTTGATCTGGCACAAGAGGCGTGGCGGTTGGGGTAAACGTGACCGGTGTGGGTGTGAGTGTGGCAAACAGGTCTGCAGTTGGGAACAACGTAACGGTCGGTTGCGGCGTGGGCGAATCCTGCGGTATCGGCGTGGGGGTGGCGATCATTTCGAGAATCGGAGCCAGCCCCGCGCAACCGTTCATCAAAAATGCGGCGACAAACAGAATGGGGAACAATCGTTTCATGAAGAATCCTCTGTGCAATCGATGGTCATCAAGGCATGTTCATTGCCCGGCAACTGGTGAGCGAAATATCGGTGCGCGAGACGATCGAGCGACTCAACACCGTCAGCCCTACGGTGGAGGCAACGAATTGATATTGAAGCCATGCATCTTGAAAATCTTTGTGGTCGGCGATCTGGTCGATGTGCAGGGTGTAGAAATACGTTCCCCTGTCGTTATCGTTCATGATGGCGCCCGCGCCCCACGGCGTTTTCTTCCCGGTGTATTTATCTTGCAAGCGGACGAAGAGCAGCACGTAGCGCAACCCGCGCTTCTTCATGACGGTGGTGATCAACTTGACCGACCGCGCGCCGTCGCATCCATACCCCCATACGAGTTGGTTCGTGGACCTTTGGGCCGATACAAACAACTGCGGACCGGGCGTGAAGAGGCTGACGTCGAGCGGCTCAAGCGTAATGGTGGAACGAACCGTAGGCGTGAAGGTGGGGCGCGGCGTTTCCGTCACACGCGGGGTTCCGGTGGGCGGGGTTGTGGTCGCTTCCGCTGTGTGGATGGCAAACAGATCGGGAGTGAACGTGTCGGGCAAGCCGAAAGCGGTTGGGGTCGGACCCTGGGTGCTGGTTTGCGTGGGTTGCAGAAATGCCAAAGACTCCGGAAGTGAGGCGCAACCGGCAAGGAGGGAGATGATGGCAGTGATGACAATAATTCGTTTCATAAAATACCTTTGATGTCAGGTCTCAACTATCTCGTCTGCTAATCCTCATGAATAGCATACAGAAGGAGTTATGCGAATTTACGGAAACTGGCGGGTCGATTAAGGCTCCCATTGCGGTTGCCAATCGGGCTCGGGGTTGGTGGTCACTTGCCGCGTCTCGGTTCCGTCGGCGCGCATGATAAATATATCAGCCTGATCGTTATTTCGCAACGAGTTGAAGGCGATCCACTGACCATCGGGCGAATAGGAACTGGCGGCATTATTACCTCCGTCAGTGAGTTGTGTCGCGGTCTGCGCCGCAACGTCGATGCGAAAAACATCTTTGTCGCCATCGGGGCCCGCATAGATAAGCAAGTATCGCCCATCGGGTGACCAATCAAGGCTACCACCAATTCCGGCGAGGTTGAGTGTTAACTGCCGGACATTCGAACCATCCGCCCCCATGAGAAAGATTTGATATTCGTTCGGGTTGTTCACTGCCATGGCAAAGGCAATCGTATTCCCATCCGGCGACCAATCCGCCGCCACGATGGTATCTGCCCCTGTGTAAAGCAGGCTGGCATTTTCACCGTTGTTATCCACCACCCACAAGGAAGTGGGGCCTGTGCCGGCGCGGTTTGCAAATAGGATTCGCCTCCCATCCGGCGAAAAGCTGGGCGAGATCACATTCCCGATAAAATCTGTCAGGCGGATCAACTGCGCCCCGTCGAAGATGAAGAGGAACAGGTCGAACGCGCCGCCGTTCTGGTTCGAGGCGTACACGATGGAGCCGCCCTTCGGCGAATAGACGGGATAATAATTATGCGCCTCGACATTTGTGAGTTGCTGGTACCCCGTGCCATCGGCATTGACCCAGCACAACTGGTTGAAGTCGCCTCGCGTGCAGGTGAAAATGATTCGCCCGATGTTTGGCTTGGTCGGCAACGGGGGCGGCGTTCGCGTGGGGAGTGCGGTGGGCAGATCGGGGTTCTCAACATTGACCGTCGTAATATCGATCTGGTTGGCTGGGATGAGGATGCACAATCCGACCGCCAGGATGACCAGAAGCAGACCAATCGGTAGGCGAAAGCGGGATTCGCCGCCGCGCCGTGAAAAGATGCGTCGCCGGGACATGGGGGAATTTTAATCCCATCTGTTCATATCAAATTTTGGAAAATAGTTGTAAATTCGTTTGAAAAGTTGTACAGTATGTTATCGACATTCGGGAGTTGAGCAACAGGCGTGAGCAATTCCGAGACCCACTCTTTCCAAAAATCTATCCTCGAGGTTCTCAAGGATACGGGGCTTTACGTTCCTATCGTAATTGCCTTTATTACCTGGGTTTTCGGTCTTGGGCCAGAACCTTATACTACTACGACGAGAACGCTTGCTTTCCTCATCGGAAGTCTGCTCCTCGCAGGGCGCCTGCCCCAAATTACCCGCCGAAAAGACGACGCGCCTGCAAACAACATCATCGTCGTTGGCGAGCCGCGCAAAACCATCCCGTTTTGGAGTCGCGCGATCGATCCTCTCCGTAATCATAGCTTTTACTCATACACATATCCGCTGTTTCGCAGGCGTATAGAAATTTTGCTCATTGTTGGGCTTCTAGTTTTTTCAATCATAAACGCCATCCGAACTTTCAGGGATATGCAGGATGAATTTCTTGGGTTGCAGGATTGCTTCGGCTCACGCAAAGAAAACGCCTTATTTGTGGTCATTGCTGAATTTGCCCAATCGGACAACCTGCCAGCAATCGAAATCGTGGAGAGTTTACACGATCACCTGATAAGTAATCTCGATGAACAGAAGTTTAGGGTCTGCCGTTCAAGCGTCAACAATCCAATCAAACTACGGGTGGACGCATTAGAACTTGCCGATAAAACGAAGGCGGACGTGATCATTTGGGGCAGCCGCAACATCGCATACAAAGTTCATATCGAATTACCAAATTGGGATCGGATTAACCGCGAGGTTTCATATCTACCCGCCGATGAAACCGGCGATTTCAATTTCATAGAGTTAGAAACCAAGCATTTGGGCTATCTGACAGAATTTACTCTCAGCGAAGTTCTGTTCGAAGCAGGCGAGGTGGAAGAGGCGCGACAACGGATCGAAGAAGCGATTGTCCGCGCGGAAAGGGAAAATCTGGGAACAACCATACCCAAGGATCTCTCGGAGGGCTACTTCTTGCAAGGGCTTATGTTTGATCCGGGCACGGAATTAGAAATTGGACAGAATCCCAACTCAGATTAACAAAAATCCATACAGGCGTATTCCCGGTCTGTGGAGTTGAACGGGCAACAATACGCCGCGCGTCTCAATTTAGGAATCCTTCACAGCAATAACGGCGAGAATGACAAGGCGATGGAAGATTACACGCAATTGATTCTGGATCAGGATTCGCCTTTTATTGCCACTGCCTACATCAACCGCTCTGCCCTTCAACCAACGCGCGATGCGGCAGAAAGCGATCTGGCGGCCGCCATCGAACTCTCACCGGCAGAAGGCTATTTTTTCCGCGCAATCGCTCGCAGAGAATGGGGCGATGTGGAAGGCGCGTTTGCCGACTTTGCCAGCGCAATTGCTGAAGATCCTGAAAATCCCATTACTTATCATGTGCTGGGAATGTTTCAACTCGAGGAAGGCATGTATGCAGACGCCCGGCACACCTACGAAACCCTCACGCCGTACCTGGATGATGAATTTCGAGAAACTGTCATAGACGAACTTAATGAACTTGGCGAGTCTCTTCCCGACACAAAAGATACGGTGTCTGAAATCATCAAGGAGGTGGTGAAAAAGTAAAATGTCAAACTCACTTCTATAACGTATCGATCTACCTAGATAGATGAAAGGATAAAACCATGGATAGGCAATTCCAAATAACAACGCCTCCCGTGCCGATCGATAAACATTACCAGATCTTCCAAGAAGTGGAAGAGAGCATCAAAGGTCAATTGGCAGAGGGAGATCATTATCTTCTCCTTTGCGGGCTGGAGATCGGCTACATGCCGGATAGCGACGCGGACGACTCTCCGACCTTCCCTTACACCATGAGGTTTGGATACCTTGAATCGCTTGACTGCGCAATGGACAACGAAAGCGAAGAAATCAGCGAAAGCGAGTGGGAGGAACAAACTCGCGGCGCGCTATCAACACACCCACTACCGATCGAGTACCTCGATAAGCTATATGACCAGGCAAAAGCTTCACTGGAATCCGCGGCAGGCGCTCCACTTGCCATCGGTTTGAAAATCGTGTTATACGGGAGTCCTCTGATGGGATACAGCATTGGGTGTTTATGCGGAAGGAGAGGCGAAAAGCGAAGGAAGTATTGCTACTACGACAAACGTAAACATAAGAATAAGTGCTACTGCACACGAAAGCGTTGCTGACCTAATCTAGCAAAAACCGCAGGGTGATGCCTGCGGTTTTTTTCGTAGCCAGAACGATGTGAAGAGGATACGCAATTCACCTGCTCTTCGGCTACAATTACCACACCGCCGAGAAAACTAATTTCACACATCACTCATCGGGTAAGATAGAGAAATTGAAAATCGTCCCGTACGGCAACCTGAGCGTTGCCGTACCTTCCTGTGTATACCAGTTACGTTACGTTTCACATCATACCTAAAGAGAAACCCATGCCATCCTTCCCCATTGCCCCAAAACGAGATCACCATATCACCCAGCACGGAAAGACCCGTAACGATGAATATTATTGGCTTCGTGAAAAAGAAAACCTCGAAGTTCTGGATTATTTACGCGCCGAAAACGATTACCTCGAAGAAGTTCTAGGTCACACCAAGCCCCTGCAAGAGACGCTCTTCGCCGAAATGAAGGGACGACTCAAAGAAGCCGATTCAAGCGTCCCTGAGAAGAGAGGCGGCTACTTCTATTATCAGCGCATGGAAGAGGGTAAATCCTATCCCATCTATTGCCGCAAGAAAGGCTCGCTCGAAAGTCCCGAAGAAATTTTGCTCGACCACAATGCGCTGGCGGAGGGACATGACTTTTCCAGCGTTGGCGCGGTGGAGGTCAGCCCGGATGGCAACACGCTTGCGTATACGCTGGACTACGAAGGCAACGAGGCGTATACGATCCACATCCGCGATCTGGCGACCGGGAAACTGTTCGATGAAACGATCCTCAACACGTCAGGCAGCGTCTACGAACTCGGCGGCGTGGAATGGGGCAACGACAGCGAAACGATCTATTACATCACGCTCGATGCCGCTTTGCGTCCCGATACGCTTTATCGTCACAAGATCGGAACCGACCCGTCTCGCGACGAACTGCTTTTTCACGAAGCCGACCAGTCGTATTTTTTGTGGATGCACAAAACGCGCGACGACAAATACATTATGACGTATCATCACAGCACCATCACGCGCGAAATGCGCTTCCTCTCCGCGGACGATTCCCAAAGCAGGCTTCGCATCGTGCAGGAGCGTATTACCGGGCTTGAGTATTACGCCGCGCACCACAACGGAAAATTCTACATCGTCAATAATGACGGCGCGAAGAATTTCAAACTAAGCATTGCGCCTGTGGAACGCCCCGGGAAAGAGAACTGGGTGGACGTTGTCTCTCATCGCGAGGATGTATTGCTCGAAGGCGTGTCGGCATTTCAAGATCATATCGTGTTGCGCGAACGCACAGGCGGGTTGAGGCAAATCCGCATTTGCAACCCAGGCGACATGAACGACTCGCGCCTGGTGCAATTCCCTGAACCCGCGTATTCCGTCGAGTTCGAGAATAACCCCGAATTCGACACCCGCCTGCTTCGCATCAATTACTCATCCTTCATCACGCCAACCACGATCGTCGACGTCGACATGAACACCGGCGCATGGGATGTGAAAAAAGTGATCGAAATTCCCAGCGGCTACAACAAAGAAGATTACGTTTCCGAGCGCATCCATGCCGCCGCCCCAGACGGAGCGCGCGTGCCCATCTCCATCGTGTACAAAAAGGGACTGGCGCGAGACGGACAGAATCCGACCCTCCTGCATGGATACGGCGCATACGGCGCCATCATCGATGCGGAGTTTGCTCCCAGCCGCCTCTCTCTTCTGGACCGTGGGTTTGTGTTCGCCATCGGACACATTCGCGGCGGGCTGGATATGGGTCGCGCCTGGTACGAAGGCGGGCGCGTTTTTAACAAAAAAAACTCCTTCACCGATTTCATCGCCTGCGCGGAACATCTCATTAAAGAGGGCTACACTTCGAAAGAAAAATTAGGCATTATGGGCGTATCCGCCGGGGGGTTGCTCGTTACCGCCAGCCTGACCATGCGCCCGGACTTGTTCAAAGCCGTAGTAGCCAAAGTGGCATTCACCGATGTGGTCACGTCGATGAGCGATCCTACCATCCCATTGACCACCCTCGAATGGAACGAATGGGGCAACCCCGAAATTAAAGAGGAGTTCGAGTATATGATCTCCTATTCGCCATACGACAACATTCGCGCAGCCGAATATCCGCGTATGTTACTTACTACCGGCCTGAACGACCCGCGTGTGGCATATTGGGAACCTGCCAAATTTGCCGCCCGCCTGCGCGCCAACAAGACCGACGACAACTTACTCGCGCTCAAAACCAATTACAGCGCGGGGCATGCCGGCTCCAGCGGACGATACGACCATCTGAAAGAGATCGCGCTCGAGTACGCCTTCCTAATCGACCAGCTTGCCGCCGGGTGAAAAAGCGTATAATAGATCTCATGCGTTTTTTACGTAACAACGCTTTTCAAACACAAAGGCTTGCGCTGAGCCTGACGAAGCGACACGACGGTCACAAAGGAAAACCCTTGAAATCAAGGCTCTTTCCCGTTAATTACGGGCGAGCCGAAATTCAGTAATAGAACGGAGAAATTCATGGACCGCTATCTTGTCGAATCACATCACGAGGCGCACGACTGCGACGCCATCATCAAGGAGATCAACGCCGCGGGATATTTGCATTACTTCGAGTGGGGCTGTCACGACGGCGCCCACACCGGGTGGGCGATCATCGAAACCGATAACCGCGAGCACGCCCGACAGATCGTCCCCTGGCAGATCCGCGACAAAGCGCGGGTGGTGAAACTGGAAAAGTTCGGCTCCTCAAAGCCGCATGTGAAAAAGGATTTTTAACAAACAAAAAAGCGACGCTGTTGAAGCGTCGCTTTTGATTCCAGTTAAGCCTGCTGAGGTTGTGACTGTTGCGCCGCAAGTTCCTCAAGCATTTTGGTCGTCAGGGATTTGGGTCTCTCGATAGGTTGCCCCAACGCGCGCGCCCACACGTAATTAGACGTCACTCCCAACGCGCGGCCGACGCCGAACAACACGGTATAGATCTCGAATTCGCGCACGCCATAGTAATACTGCAATGTGCCGGAGATCGCGTCTACGTTTGGCGCGGGGCTTTTGGCTTTTCCCTGTTCCTTGAGCACAGCCGGGACAACGTCCAACACCATTTCCGCCAATTTGAGCAATTCAAAGTCCGGGAAGCGCGCGCCCGCAAATTCCAATTGAGCAGTGAAACGCGGATCGATCACGCGCAACACGCCATGACCATATCCTGGTATGACATGACCCGCATTGAGGGTATCCCACGCAAATTTATATAGATCATCGCGAGCGGGCAAACCTCCGAATTTCTTACGCACTTCCAACAGCCAGCCCAGGCTTTCTTGATTCGCCAAACCGTGTAACGGACCCGCCAGCGCGTTTAAACATGCGGAGAATGAGAGATAGGCGTCTGAAAGAGTGGAACCTGCCAGATGCATCGCATGAGCCGAGGCATTCCCCGATTCGTGGTCGGAGTGAATGATAAAGTACATGCGCATCAATTCCGCATAGCCTTTTTTATCGTCCACTTTCATCATACGCGCAAAGTTCGCGCCGTAATCCAGTTTCGGGTTATAACGCGGAATCTTTGTTTCATTGAAATATTTCATCCGATAGATGAACGCCGCGACTAACGGCAGCCGCGCCGTCAGGTCGAGCGAATCCTCGAGAGCAGAAATCCAATACTGATCCTTCTTCATCTCGTGATATTTTTTAACGAACACCGACTCGTTTTGCATGGCAAGCACAGCCTGTGAAAGCAACGTCATCGGATGGGCATCCTTGGGCATGGCGCGCAATACCTTGAACACATGCGCGGGCACATGGGCGCGTTTTGCCCATTCGGCTTCCACTTCAAGAGCCTGCTCTTTTGTGGGAACTTCGCCAACCATGAGCAAGTAATACAGCCCGCCAACAAGCGGAATCTTATTACCGCGTCCCTTGGGTAATACTTTCAACGTTTCTTTGACGGTCAAGCCCCGCAGGCGAATCCCCTCCGCCGGGTCCACTGAGGAAATATCCGTGTACAGTCCCTTAATGTCGCGCATCCCACCTACAATCTCGCTGATGGTCACCGTATCCACCACAACTTCCGCATGTTCCTTCGCCAGCGCGCGGATGCGCTCGCGCCACGAGGGCAATTGCGCTTCGATCTTTTCGTAAATAATCATGTTTCCTCCAAAAGGTGCGGGGACGAAAAGCCGGCGTGTCCCCGTTCAAAATTTATAGAGCCACTAATTTCTTCAACGCATCGTGCGTTTCGCGCACCGCCGCGGCAGATTTATCGAGCATGACCTTCTCATCCGCATCCAGCGCGTACTCCACAATGCGAACCATGCCGCCGCGCCCCAGTTGCACGGGAGCGCCGAAATACATATCGTTCAATCCATATTCGCCGTTCATATATGCCGCGCATGGGACAATGAGATTCTTGTCTTTGAGAATCGCCTCCGCCATTTGAGCGCACGCCGCGGCAGGCGCGTAGTACGCGGAACCGGTCTTCAAGAGATTGATCACTTCCATGCCGCCCTTGCGCGTGCGTTCAACGATGGAATCCAGCCGGTCGGCGGGAATGTAATCCCGGAGCGGAATTCCCGCAACGTTCGAATGCCGCGTGAGCGGAACCATCTCATCGCCGTGACCGCCCATCACATAGCAATTGATATTTTCCACGCTCACGCCGGTCTCCAAAGCGACGAACGCGCGCATACGCGCCGAGTCCAGCACCCCCGCCTGACCGATCACGCGTTCGCGCGGCAAGCCCGTCTTCTTCATCGCCAGATATGCCATTGTATCGAGCGGGTTGGTTAAGATAATGAAAATTGCATTGGGAGAATATTTGAGCGTTTCAGTCGCGGCGTTTCCCACAATTTCCGCATTGGTCTTCAACAAATCGTCGCGGCTCATGCCGGGTTTGCGGGCAATGCCGGCCGTGATGATGATAATATCCGAATCTTTCGTTGCCCCGTAATCGTTCGTGCCCACAACAGAAACATCCTTGCCGATGATCGGCAACGCTTCAAGCAGGTCCAACCCTTTACCTTGCGGCATCCCCTCCACAACATCCACCAGCACAACATCGGCAAACTCACGTTCCGCCAGCCAGTGCGCGGTGGTCGAGCCTGTCATCCCCGCGCCGATGATGGAAACTTTATTCATTTGGTTCCTCCAGAATTTTTATAGAAATGAATTTTATCCGAAATTTTCGGATTATTACATGTCATTTACGCGCAAACATCACACGACAAAAAACAGGACTTCCAACCTTCGGAAGTCCCGTTCGCTTCATTCCACAAGTACGCTTGATTCTTCCGCCTCGAGGAATCGCGTCGCTTGAATTGCCGCCGCCGCACCCATCCCCGCGGAGGTGACCACCTGCCTGAAATGCGGGTCCGCCGCCTCCCCTGCGGCAAACACACCCGGCACGCTCGTCTCCATTTTGTCGTTGATCTTGATGTAGCCGAGATCGCTCATCTCCAATTGACCTTTGAACATTTCGGTGTTCGGCGTGTGACCGATGAAGATGAACAAGCCATCGGCGGCGTAGATCGTTTCCTCGCCAGTGACCACGTTCTTGAGTTTCAACGCTTCCATCTTCTCCTTGCCAACCACCTCGGTCACGATGGTATTCAAAATAAAATCGACCTTGGGATGTTCCTTCGCCCGTTTCTGCAAAATCGAACTGGCGCGAAACTCCTCGCGGCGGTGAATGATCGTCACCGACGATGCGTAACGCGTGATAAACAAGCCTTCCTCCAACGCGCTATCGCCGCCGCCCACAATCACCACTTTCTTGTCTTTGAAGAACCAGCCATCGCAAGTGGCGCAATACGAAACGCCGCGACCGGTCAACTCCACTTCGCCGGGGATGTTGAGATGATTCGGGCTGGCGCCCGTGCCGACGATCAACACATCAGCCAGATAATCCCCGCTATCCGCTTCCACTTTGAATGGACGCTGGGATAAATCCACCGAATTCGCCGAAGCAAACTCGGTTGTCGCGCCAAAGTGCTCGGCCTGTTTCTGGAACAGCTCGCCCAACTGCGCCCCACCAACTCCATCCGGGAAGCCGGGATAATTTTCAATGGTATACGTCAGCGCGGCTTGCCCGCCCAACTGCAAGCCGGTCAACACCACCGGCTCTAGTTCCGCTCGCGCGGCGTACAACGCGGCAGAATACCCGGTGGGGCCCGATCCCAAAACCAATACTTTTACGTGTTTTTCGTTTTCGTTTAAAGACATGCGCTAACTTTATTCCTCACTTGAGATATTTCATCGCGATTCAGACGGCTTGGTTTCAGAATATGTTACCAGCCTAAATTGTAACATCGTAAGAGAAATGTTTGAGTTTCAATTCGGTTAGGAAGTGGCAAAATAAGCGCGTAAAAGTCCTCTTTGTCACGGAAAACACCGAGACCCTCGAGAGAAAATCTCAAAATCCCTGCGCACTCTGTGGCTCCATACGCCATAATCGCCACTCCCTTCGGTTAAGCGTTACCGCAAGATTTTGCGAGCGTCAGGTCTGCCCGCTCAATCCTCCACACGCTCAATGTTCGCGCCAAGCGCGCGAAGTTTGCCATCTACGTTCTCGTAACCGCGTTCGATCTGGCTGATGTTGCGAATCGTGGACTGTCCCTTTGCGGCTAATGCGGCAAGCAAGATGGACATGCCCGCGCGGATATCCGGGCTTTCGAGGTTCTCGCCATATAACTGATTCGGTCCCTGAATAAGGCAACGATACGGATCGCACAAGATGATCTTCGCGCCCATCCCAACCAGCTTATCGGTGAAATACATGCGCCCGGAGAACATCCAATCATGGAACATGATCGAGCCGGTTGCCTGGGTCGCTACCGTGATGGCGATGCTGATCAAGTCTGTGGGGAAAGCGGGCCACACATTGGTTTTGATTTCGGGAATCGCGCCATCCAGATCGGGAGCGATCGCCAACTCTTGACTCTCCGGCACGACCAGATCATTCCCATCTACCTGCCAGCGGACACCCATGCGCTCAAAGACGTGGGCGATCATTTTGAGGTTGTCAACGCCGGCATTTTTCACGCGGATGCTACCCTTCGTCACCGCCGCCGCGCCCACGAAACTCAACACCTCAAGATAATCGGGACCGATGGTAAATTCGCCTCCGTGAAGGTTTTTCACGCCGTTGATGTGAAGCGTGTTCGAGCCGATCTCTTCGATGTTTGCGCCAAGCGCGTTGAGAAAATAACACAACTCCTGCACATGCGGCTCAGACGCGGCATTGTGAATGACCGTTTTCCCTTTTGCCGTTACCGCCGCCATGATGGCATTCTCGGTGGCGGTAACGCTGGCTTCATCCATCAAGATGCTCGCCCCGCGCAACCCGTCTGCTTGAAATGTAAAACCGCGATCATATTGCACATCCACCCCAAGGGCGCGAAGCGAAAGGATGTGCGTATCGAGCCTGCGCCGCCCGATCACGTCTCCGCCCGGCGGGGGAAGCTTCAAAGCGCCGACTCGCGCGGCGATGGGACCAGCAACCAAAATGGAGGCGCGGATGCGGCGGCAGAGGTCGGGGTCAATCGAAGCAGGGCGAATATCCCGCGCTGTGATCCGCCATGTTTTTTCATCCAGCTCTTCCACCCGCGCGCCGATGCTCTCGATCAACTGCTTCATGATCAGCACATCTTGTATGCGGGGAATGTTCCGCAGGATCACCGGCTCATCGGTCAAAATACAGGCGGCAAGCAAGGGTAATGCGGCGTTCTTATTTCCCGACGGCGTTATCTCGCCGCGCAACGGGACGTCGCCTTCGATCAAAAATTTTTCCATTTTATCTCCTGGACATTTCTCAAAGATTGTAAGTCAGATTATCGGCATCGACAAGAAGCGCTCTATTCATCAAAGCGACATTACAGTTGACTTACACAACAAAATGTCGTCTTTTTGAATTTATCCATCGACTATAATTTACATCATGAATATCGTTCTGTTGATTCCGGTCGCGCTGGCTTGGCTTGGCGGCTTGCTTGTTAATTACTTGTCGGATACCCTGCCGCGCACGCGACGCTTCAGCCCGCCGGTATGCCGCAACTGCGAATCTCGCATAGCATGGCTCGATTATTTGACCCTGCGCAGATGCCAAAACTGCGGGATCGTTCGCAGTCTGCGGACGTGGCTGACGCAGTTCATCCTCATCGCTTCTTTCCTCTACGTGTGGCTGAATCCACCCAAGTCGCTTGGTCTACCCCTCGGCTTGATCGTGCTTCTGTACTTCGCGGTCATCACGGTCATCGATCTTGAACACCGTTTGATCTTGTTTCCAACCAGCGTATTCGGCGCGTTGTTGGGACTGTTTAGCGGCACCTTTCTTTATTACAGCGGGTTTCAAAAACCTTTACTTTCGGCGATCGGCATTTCTTTACTCGGCGGCTTAATCGGGTTTGCTGTGATGTTCGCGCTGTATCAAGTAGGCACGATCGTCGCGCGTTATCGCGCAAAGAAAATGGCAACCGACGGGCTCGTAGACGACGAAGAAGAGGCGCTCGGCGGCGGGGATGTCTATCTAGCCGGCGTGCTCGGGCTGATGCTCGGCTCGCGCTTCATCATGTATGGCTTGGTCGTTGGGATTTTGATCGGCGGCGTGGTCAGTTTGGCGCTCCTGCTCGCGCTCATCGTTCAGAAACGCTACACAAACAACTCATTAATGACCTTCATCCCCTATGGTCCTTACTTGATCGCCGGAGCGGCATACATGCTGTTTCGTCCGTAGTACGAATGTCGCATTGGACTATACAACCCCGGAATTATACTTACTCAAACTTGCTCCCGGCTCGCTTAAACCACCCTACCTGGTCGCTTTTCTAACAAAGATGTAATCGTTACAGGAGCGTAAGTTTCTATTTCAGATCTGACATGGGTAGTATAATGTTTTCGTGGTCTATCGTTTCAGGAACGCGAAGGACAGATGAAAAATCACATCCGAAACTTGCTAAAGAAAATCTCCCGGCGCGCACTCGCCGTATTGCCGCGTAAACCCAAAGCGCAGAGCCTGACAGAATTTGCGATCGCCCTGCCGATACTTTTAATATTGCTGTCTGGCGTGGTGGAATACGGTTTTGCGCTGAACTATTATCTTTCCCTGCTCGATGCCACGAGAGAATCCGCTCGTTATTACAGCAAATTCGATCCATTTCTCTACGACAGCAACAGAAACATCGTTGGAGACAACTCCCTCTTTTACGAGGGCGCGGCCGGGATGGTAATAAACAACCTTGACCCAACCCAGGATCCAGAGTTTAAAGATGAGCCATACATCGGGAGAATCATACCGCTGAATTCGACGACAGATGAAGTCATCATCACCGTATACTCGAAATCGAATAGCGGCGTCCTTAGCTACCCAGCCGCCGGGTCGTTTCGCCTCTACGCGAGCGACACCGAATCGTTGTTCACCAACGAAGAGGTGGGGGGTCTTTTTGAGAATAACACGCCGGACGCCGGTCTGCTCATCGTGGAAGTCCATTTCACCTACAATGCAGTCATGAACCTGCCGTGGCTCGCGCCGTTATTCCCCATGGAGTTAAGGGCATATACGATCATGCCGCTCCCCGCCGCGGACCCTTAATAGGTCAAGCGACTTTTCAAGAGATGTGATAACTATGAAACGATTTAACAAATGGTTCCGTAACACAGAACGCGGCCAGGCGATCCTGATCATTGCTTTCGCCATGGTCGGGTTGGTCGCTTTCGTGGGTCTCATGACCGACGGCGGCGTTTTATTGATCGAGTACGGCAAATTGAAGCGCGGCATCGACGCCGCCGCCGTTGCCGCATCTCAGCAATTTCGCCGAGGGTTTAATGGGGCAGATTTAGCCGCCGCGGCAAGAAACTTTCTGGTGCTCAACGAATCTGACGCAACTGAAATCCTCATCTACCGCTGTAAGTTGGATGAAGAAGGCGTGGAGGATGGCACGCTTCACGATGCAGACCTTTGCACAACCCCGCGCCGCAAACTGGTGCGCGTGGAAGCCACGCGCACGGTAAACTTCGGCTTTCTACGAATTTTGGGCATAAACTCGAGGGAAATATCCGCCACATCCGTTGGTGAAGCCGGCTCGATCGATCTGGTGCTGGTGATCGATACCTCCGCCTCCATGGCGTATGACACCTACACGGGCCCAAACGCGGACCCGACATTAGATTATACCGACGGCATAGATAACACTGTTGGTAACCCCGTAGACGATGAAGACCCGGCGGTATGCAACATTTCGGTTGACACCCCCTGCCAGCCGCTTGAGGATGTTAAGAACGTGGCGCTGGATTTTCTGCAGACCATGTACTTCCCATATGACCGCGTTGCCGTTGTAGCGTTTACCGAGCAAGCTCAGGACGGGAGTGCAACCCGCCAGCACTATACGGTGCTTCCTCTTTCCGACACTCAATCCGACGTGGAAAATGCAATCCAAAGTTTGAAAGTATTCCGCCCCCCCGATTGTGTGCGTGATGGGAATCTTCCGGACCCTGATACTCCAACCGAGGGATTGTGCAGAAACCTTGACGGTTCCGGGATATTCAAAGGTTTTGAGTGCGCCCGGTTCCGTCATTCTATGAACCAAGACCTTTCCTCCTGCAACTCCAGTAACATCGGCGGCGCCCTAACAAGGGCATGGTCGGAATTTACTGTCGGCACTGTGCGCCCCGAAGCGGTCTGGGTGACAATTATGCTCGCAGGCGGTCCCGCAAACGCCACAGATGTTCCTCAATCTGATGTAGGTGACCCGAAACCTCCGTTGGGCTGGACTCCTGAGCCATCTTTCCACCCCTTTGGTTTTTGCCCGTCCGTCTCTCCCCCTTGCCGCGACGGTGACGCTTCGAACCGAAACGCCCAAGGATCTTCCGATTACGATGCCGATGATTTTGCCAGAGACAGCGCTGACGCCGTGGCAGACCCAGACAACGGAGGCGGAATCACCATCTATACGATCGGCCTTGGCGGCTTGATACAAAATGGACCTCCTCCGGGCGACCCGGATGAAGCGGAGAAATTATTGGAATATATCGCTCTGAATGCCGGCGGAGGCTCTGCAAGTCACGGGCTATATTTTCATGCGCCAGATAGCGACGATCTTGCCGAAATCTTCGAAAAGATCGCTAATGACATCTTTACCAAGATCGCCAAATAGCATGCCCTCTTCCGCGACAAGGATGTTCGCTTGAAAGATGATAAAATAACGGGTACTCGTATGAACAACTATCGACCGAAAACCAACCGATCTTCCAGCAAGCCAAAGGCGCAAGCGGTGATTGAATTCGCCCTGGTTCTGCCGATCTTATTACTCGTGCTGATCGGGATCCTTGAAACTTCGCGCCTGCTCTTTGCCTGGCTGATCATCGAAAACTCCACCCGTTTTGGAATTCGTTACGCCACCGCTGGGACATTCGATTCCACCTATTGTCAGGGATACGACGGCGGTGTCTGCGACACAGACACGGAAACCGATGCCGCCCGCATCCCTTCGATCAAGGATGAAACCACCCGCATCGTGATCGGTTACTTCCTCAAAAACGCCCGCTTTGAAACGGTTTCAAATACCGAGGATCTATTTTTCAACGTGACAGTCTGCGCTTCAAAGGAAGAAGGATATGATTTCACGCCTCCGGTCATGAGCGAGCCGATCTATGCCAACTGCGAAGAAACAAGCAACCCCGGTGTGACAAAAGAATTCGCCGGCTCTCCGGGCTATCGCGTTTACGTAGCGGCAGACTATAATTTCCGATTCATCGTTATGCCGGCGTTTGGCATCGAACCTTCCATGGTTCATCTTGCATCATATCGCATGGGATACGTCGAATCCTTCCGCGCTGTGCGCGCCATCAACACTCCGCTCGGCTGGGAGGTGCCCGCCTTTACGTTCACGCCGTCAAATACTCCGACTGTCACAAATACCCCATTGCCGACGGATACCCCCACCGTTACGACAACGCCGACATCCACCGCTACTTCCACGCCAACAAATACGCCGACGGTTACGTCTACTGTCACCCTAACAAGAACGCCAACATATACACCGACGCCAAGTTGTAATTTATTCACCGCCGGCAATTTCAGCACGACGACCTCAGGCAGTGGATACCCACGCGTACAAATCAACCTCATCAATAGCAGTACATCCAACGCCGCGATTCAAAGCCTGACGTTCGTCTGGACCGCCTACGATGCCGCGAACCCGGGGCAGACCCTGGATAGGTGGTCCTTTAACAACGTGACAATCGACGATACGAACGATGGGGACTCGCCAACAAACTGGACGTACCCCGGTTCAGGACCGACTGCCAACCTTAATGCCGGCACGAGCCGCCAACTTAGGTTTACGTATTTGAACGGCGACGGCGCCTGGCCCGGTATTGTGCCTGCTAATTCCTTTGGATTGATCGTGAACCTCGATAACGGTTGTACGATCACTGTGACATCCCAGGCAACTCCCACGATCACGGCTACTCGCACTGCCACCGGCACGGCGACCATCACGCGCACGCCAACCATTACGCGGACACCGACTATTACGCGCACACCGACTATCACGCGCACACCAACACTCACACCGACTCGCACACCGACCCCAACCATCACGCGCACACCGACCATCACGCGCACACCGACCGTCACATTCACGCCGACCGTAACCTCAACGCGCACACCGACACGCACGCGTACGCCTACGGCTACCATCACGCGCACGCCAACTGTAACGCTCACAGTGCCGTCGCCGACGCGCACAAGTACGCCAACTGTAACGCTCACAGTGCCATCACCGACACGCACGCGTACGCCTACCGTCACACAAACGCGGACTACGACGCCTACGTCTACTGTTACACGCACGCGGACTCCGACATCCACGCCTACTGCCACACGCACGCAAACTCGGACGCCTACGCCAACGGTCCCTGTTGAAACACCGACGCCAACACAATGCTTCGACTGCTAGCGATGCGCCCAAGATAATATAGAAACAGCCCGCCGATTGATTTTCACAATCGGCGGGTTTGTTTTGCGATATAATGCCGCCACTTACTGAAAGGAGGCTCGCTAGACAATTCAATCGGGAAAGACAGCGCATGGACTTTAGTCTGATAGTCTATTAGTCGGTTAGTCGAATAGTTGCCTCTTTGGGCGACGGTTTAACTGCAAAACTACGAGACTAAAAAACTACCAAAACTAGAGTTGACGAGGATAAGGGTTCTCCATCGCGAGGTGGAGCCAATCTTTCCCTCACCCCTGCCCCTCTCCCCACGGGAGAGGGATGTCCGAAGGACAGGGTGAGGGTAAAAGAAAAAATCGAAAGTTCAGCGGAAGCCCTTTGGGTGTGCCATCACCCATTTTCTCTTTCCCTCCGAAAACAATTAACTTTGCAACAACACCACGTGGGCAACTGCGAGGGCAGAAATGCAAAGAGTGGCGCATCACAAGACTGGAGACCAGAGACTGACGAAGTCTCTACTCTCTAATTCTCTAGTCTCTTAAATTCGGAGGACTCCCCTATGTGTGGAATCGTCGGATACATCGGCACGCGTGATGCGACGCCGATCATCCTCAATGGCTTGAAACGACTCGAATACCGCGGGTATGATTCGGCTGGAGTCGCTGTCATCAACGGCGACCAGCTCGAAGTCCGAAAAGACGCGGGCAAGTTATCCCAATTAATTGATCTCGTCGAGAAATCCCCCATCGCGGGGGCGCCGGGCGTTGGTCACACGCGCTGGGCGACTCACGGCGCGCCGAACGCGCGGAATGCGCATCCGCATCTCGGGCAGACGAAGCGCGTCGTCGTCGTGCAGAACGGCATCGTCGAAAATTTTCTCGAACTCAAAGATGAACTGACCGCCGAGGGCGTGGAATTTCAATCGGAGACCGACACCGAGACCATCGTGCATCTCGTGGAGCATTATCTCGCGACGGGGATCGGATTGGTGGAAGCCGCGCGCAAAACGTTCAATCAGATCCGCGGCGCGAACGTGGTGGTGTTGATCTCTGCCGATGAACCCGACAAGATCGTGACGGCTCGCATCGGCAACGCGGGCGGCGTGGTGATCGGCATGGGCGAGGGCGAAAATTTTGTCGCCAGCGACACGCCTGCGATCATGGATCACACGCGCAATGTCATCTTTTTGGAGTCGCGGCAAATGGCTGTGGTGACGCGCGACACGGTGACCATCGAGACGCTCGACGGCGCAAAAGTAAAACCGCAAGTGCATAACGTGTCGTGGGATCCTGTTGCGGCGGAGAAGGGCGAATACCGTCACTTCATGCAAAAGGAAATCCACGAACAAGTGCGCGCGCTGACCGATACACTCGCGGGCCGCGTGGATTTTGCCAACGGGAAAATCCGTTTGCCCGATCTGAAGTTGAACGAAGAACTCGCAAAGAAGATCGAAAAGATTTACATCACCGCTTGCGGCACTGCCGCGTATGCTGGTTTAGTCGGCAAGTATCTCATCGAAAAGATCGCCCGCGTGCCTGTGGAAGTTGTCATCGCGTCCGAGTTTCGTTACAGCGATCCCATTTTGAACGACAAAACAGTTGTGCTTGCCATCTCGCAATCGGGCGAAACAGCGGATACGCTCGCCGCGATGGAAGAGGGACGCCGCAAAGGCGCGGTGATCTGGAGCATTGTCAACGCCATCGGTTCGCAAGCCATGCGCGTGTCAGATGGATTCATCTCGATGCAAACGGGACCTGAGATCGGCGTCGCTTCTACGAAAGCCTTCACCGCCCCTCTCGTTGACCAGTACATGCTCGCGATCCTTCTCGCAGATTTGCGCGGCACGATCAACGAAAAACAACGCAAAGAACTCGTCGCGGATCTGAGGCTCGTTCCCGATCTCGTCAGCCGCGCGCTCGACCGCGAAAGCGAAGTCGAAAAGATCGCTCAAACGCTAAAAGATATCCGCAATTGTTTGTATCTCGGACGCGGCATCAACATGCCCATTGCTTACGAAGGCGCGTTGAAGTTGAAAGAGATTTCCTACATCCACGCGGAAGGCTACCCCGCGGGTGAGATGAAACACGGTCCCATCGCGTTGATTGATGAACACATGCCCGTTCTGTGCCTCGCGCCGAAAGACCCGTGGCACGAAAAGATGATCTCGCAAATTCAACAGGCAAAAGCGCGCGGCGGAATGGTCATCGCGATCGCCACCGACGGCGACGAATTGATTCACGGAATGGCGGATCACGTCCTGTGGGTGCCTGAATCGCCGTGGATGCTCTCCCCCATCGTGACGGTCATTCCGCTACAATTACTTGCGTATCACATCGCCGCCCTGCGCGGACTGGATGTAGACCAGCCGAGAAACTTGGCAAAGAGCGTGACTGTGGAATAAAATAAAAGTGACAGTCACCTACGAGGTGACTGTCACTTAGTTACGGAGAATCTATGCGCCCCGATTGGGACTCGTATTTCATGAAGATCGCCTACGCCGTTTCAGAACGAAGCACCTGTGACCGCGCCTTCGTTGGTTGTGTGCTTGTGACAGACAAACGCATCCTCACGACGGGATTCAACGGCTCACCCAAGGGACAAGGTCACTGCGACGAGATCGGTCACCTCATGGTGGACGGGCATTGCGTCCGCACGATACACGCGGAAACGAACGCTATCATCCAAGCCGCGTTACACGGGGTCTCCACCAAAGGCGCGACGTGCTACGTGACTCACCTTCCGTGCATCAACTGCACGAAAGCGCTCATCAACGCAGGCATTTCGCGCATCGTATACAGCGTGTCTTATCGAACCGACGAAAACGCCATGAACTTCCTAAACGCAGCGAACATTGAAGTGGTTCAAAAAGAATTCAACATGGTATAAAAAGTGACTGTCACCTTGCAGGTGACAGTCACTTCGTTTACTCGCTCGGAATCATCAACCACAACAGCAAGTAGATCAAAATCCCAGGCACTCCGCCAGGGACGAAGGCGATCAGGATTCCCAGTCGGAACCAGAACGAACTGATCCCGAAGAATTCCGCCAGCCCGCCGCACACTCCCGCCAACATTCGGTTGCTCCGCGAACGCCGCAGAGCCTTCTTTTGATTTGCGATCATTTTTTCTCCTTTTGTTTTGCCTTGCAACGTTCGATCACATTTTCAAGGCAAACTATTCAACCCTTTCTACGCAAGGTATAATCGAAAGTAGCACCGAATCCCCCTCTCCCTTCGGGAGAGGCAGGGTGAGGGCGCAAAACTACCCCTGAGGTATAAAACAACCATGAGAGCATGATCTACTCCTCCACCCCTAGTTCCAAAGCAAAGCAAGCCGTTGCCGACGTTTCGCACATCCCTTTCTGGCTCGACGACCCAGCCAAACCCAACCCCGAACCGCCCCTAACTCAAAATATTTCCACCGACCTGCTCATTATCGGCGCGGGTTTTACAGGTTTGTGGACCGCCCTCCAAGCCAAAGAGGAAAACCCGAATCGCGATGTGGTCATCCTCGAAGCAGGCGAATCCGCCATCGGCGCAAGCGGACGCAACGGCGGATTCATGGACGCGTCGCTCACGCATGGATTTCTCAACGGCTATTCGCGCTGGCGCGAAGAAATTTCAAAGCTGTACGCGCTCGGCGTTCAAAATCTTGCAGAGATAGAATCAACCATCCAGCGGCTCGGCATCGAATGTGATTATCAAAACTCAGGCGAAGTTGACCTCGCCACCGAACTCTACATGCTCGATGACTTCAAAGAGATCATCGAACTCGCCAAGCCTTACAACATTCAATTCCAATACCTCGACCGCGACCAAATTCAAAGCGTTATTAGATCGCCCATCTACATCGGCGGGCTTCGACGACAAGACTCATCCCTCGTCAATCCCGCGCAACTCGCGTGGGGACTGCGCAAAGCGTGTTTGATTCTCGGCGTGCGATTGTACGAACACACGCCCGTCACAAACCTCAACGAAGAAAACAATAAGATCATCGCGCACACGCCGCATGCAAAAATCACAGCGAACAAAGCCGCGCTTGCCACCAACGCCTTCCCGCCTCTGCTCAAAGAGATCAAGCAATACGTCGTCCCCGTCTACGATTACGCGCTGATGACCGAACCGCTCACGCCCTCGCAACGCGACTCCATTGGATGGCGCGGGCGCGAAGGACTCAGCGACGCCAACAATCAATTCCATTATTTCCGCACCACAGCAGACGGGCGGATTCTCTGGGGTGGATTCGACGCCGTCTATCATTGGAATAACGGATTCGGCACTCGCCTCGAAAACCGACCCGCTTCATTCGCCCTTTTAGCTGAGCACTTCTCCCAAGCCTTCCCCGCCCTTGAGGGGATTCGCTTCACCCACGCCTGGGGCGGAGCGATTGACACGTGCGCGCGCTTCAGTCCGTTTTGGGGGACCGCGCATAACGGCAAGACCGTTTACGTGATGGGATACACAGGCAACGGCGTCGGTTCGACGCGTTTTGGCGCGCGAGTCATGCTCGATATTTTGGATAATAAAAAATCCAAACGGACTGAACTCGAATTCGTCAAATCCAAGCCGCGCCCATTTCCTCCCGAACCGTTGCGCTCCATCGGCATCAACCTCTCGCGCTGGTCACTCGCCCAAGCCGATAAAAATCAAGGCAAAGAAAACCTCTGGCTCAAAGCCATGGACTTGTTCGGTCTTGGGTTTGATAGTTAATGCTGTTGCATCCGCAGTTGAACTGCGGACACATCAATCGTTAGACGTATCCAAAAAACAACAGAGATTCCTGCCCTTTTGATTAGCGTACATCGGCGGTTTTCCGCATATTGGTTTTATTTCTGACGGAGTCTAGCCTTTTGCGCGCGCGACAACGCGATTCTTTCCCGTCGCTTTCGCGTGGTAGAGGAATTGGTCTGCTGTGGCGATGAGTTCATCGCCGGTTCTCCCGTCGGTTGGAAATTCCGCAATACCGCAGGAAATCGTCATCCCCGTTGTTCCAATTGCATAGGATGTGTTCGTCTCGTGAAAGGAACGTCTCCATTTATCCGCAATTTTCATGGCGTTTGCGCCCGCGCAGTTTGGCAGGAGAACGAGAAATTCCTCGCCGCCATACCGGTAGACCGTATCCTCGACTCGTGTTTGATCGAGGAGTTGCTTTGCGAAGCCTTGTAGTACGGAATCCCCGGCGGGGTGACCGTATTCGTCATTCACGCGCTTGAAGTCGTCAATGTCAATGAGCGCCAGGCTGATCGGATAATATTCACGAGCGGCGCGCGCCAGTTCGCGCGCGAGCACCTCGCTCAGGTAACGGCGGTTATACAACCCGGTCAACGGGTCGCGGATGGCTTGTTCTTGCAGTTCGACTTGCGCATTTTTGAGCGGGGTAATATCTCTCCAAACGATGAGCCGCCCAAGGAAATTGGCATGATGATCGTACAACGAAGAGATTTTCAAGTCGAGGAAGGCGCGGGCAGGCTGGTCGAACGACAATTCGACGCGTATATCGTTGACGCTCGAGAAGTTTTGCGCGAGTTCAGCCCATTTGGCGAATATCTCGCTGGCGGGTTGACCCATTTGAGGCGGTTGCTCCAGCCCGAGGCTTTGAAGCACGGCGGGGTTGAAATCCACCAGGCGGTTTTGCGAATCTAAAACAATGACGCCATCGCTCATGTTCTCGATTAAAACATCTCGCGCGATCGGGATGATCTCCAGCAAGCGAAAACGCAACAGCGCGTACGTGAAGATCATTCCTGTGACGGTAAAGGACAGCGGAGTATTGTCTATGTTTGGAAGCGGGCTTAGCCCGGAGACGAAAATCAGGTTGCTGATCCATGGAATGCCGACGCCGAGCAAGATAATGCCCAATTGTTTTCGGTAAATTCCCGTCGTTTTTCTAAAGCGGCTTATCAGGATGAACAAGCTGATCAACATGAGCGTGTAGGAATAAGCGAGGTTTGCCCAGAAGATCGGACCCCCGCTTAGAATCATTTCAGCATTGGTGATTTCGCGCCCCCCAAAAAATAAGCCGTGACGCGAGTCGGTTATCACTAACGTCAATACCAGAGCGGAGATGGCGTATAAACTTATGACGAACGGAGGTCTCGACCAGGTTGTCAACCCCAAGATTTGCATGACGAACCACAAGACGGATGGCGGAGTAAAAACGACCCCGATATAAACGATATGCAGCCAAAAATTGGAGTACAGCGCGGGTGTGTTCGTTAAAAATAACCCGTAGGTAATGTCCCACCAGCATAAACTGATCATCAGGGTTATTAAAGACGAGGCGCCTGCCGCGTTGTTGCGAGTTTGAAGAGCGATGATTCCCCCGAGGAAACAGAGCGCCCCCGCAACGAATAAAGCGGCGCTAACGCCGATGTTAGGGAGGAGCATTGATTGCGCCTTTCTGCAAGGTCGGGCGCATTTTACTTCAGCAAATCCGCCGCCGCCGTTGCCATCAACGCCGCGCCGGTGACGAGGGCGCGCTCGTCGAAATCGAACTTGGGGTGGTGGTGAATGTAGTCGAGGTGTTTTTCTGGATTGGCAGAACCCACGAAGAAATAACATCCATCAGCTTTTTCTTGCATGTAGCCCATGTCTTCTGCGCCTGTCGTGAGGTAGGCAGATGTATCTATAGTCGCTTCGGGGAAGAGCGTTTGAGCGGAGTTCAAGACGCTTTCTGCAACATAATCGTTGTTGACCACCGGCGTAGTTACTTGTTTGATAATTATTTCCACATCGCAGCCCATTGAAACTGCAACACCGCGCACGATCTGTTCGAAACGCTCAAGGACAATTTTGCGGACTTCGGGATCGAAGGTGCGGATTGTGCCATTAAGTTCGGCAGTTTGCGGAATGATGTTGAAGGCAGTCCCTGAATGAATGGATGTCACACTGACCACCGCGGGTCGTAACGGCGAAGCATTGCGCGAGACAATGGTTTGTATGGCAGTGATGATTTGCGCGGCTGCCACAACAGGATCAACCGCTGATTCTGGAATTGCACCATGACCACCTTTACCCGTTAGTTTGACGATGAACAATTCCCCGCCCGCCATGACTGGTCCCTTTGCTACATGAATCCAGCCAAAAGGATAATAATTCCAAAGGTGCAAAGAAAGGGTTTTTTCCACCTTTGGCGATTCCAACACGCCATCGCGCATCATCATCAACGCGCCGCCGACCTCTTCGCCGTTCGTTCCTTCCTCGGAGGGTTGGAAACAAAACTTGATACTGCCCGCCAATTCATCGCGGTGCGCGTGGAGCATTTTCGCAACGGTGAGCCCGATGGCGGTGTGACCGTCGTGTCCGCAGGCGTGCATCACGCCGGGATTGGTGGATGAATATTCCGCGCCGGTCTCTTCGGTGATAGGGAGCGCATCCATGTCGAAGCGGAGGAGGATCGTCGGACCCGGGCGCGAACCTTCAAGATAGCCGACCACGCCGGTCTTGCCGACGCCTTTGGTCACTTCGAGTCCGAGGGCTTCGAGTTCTTTGGCGACGATCCCGCCGGTGCGGATCTCGTTGAACCCGAGTTCGGGATGTTTATGAAAATCACGGCGCAGGGCTTGAGTGTAGGGGAATAGTTCTTCGGCGTGCTGGAGGAAGTTGGGCATGATATCTCCGTTTCAAGTTGCAAGTTCAAGGTTTGAAAGTTAAAAGATTCGTTGAGTTTGTCAACTTGCAACTTTCGACCTTTAACTTTCAACTTTCTAACTGTATTTCACAACTCTAAACTTTTCTTCATAGCGCGGATTCTCTTCCGTGCTGTCTTCGGCTCGGCGGGATTTCATGCGTTCGGTGAGTTTGTCGGGGTCTTGAATTTGGGTTTTGTGTTCGAGCAGGGCTTTCAGTTTGATTTCCCATGTGTCAGTGACATCGAGAATCGTGTTGGGTTGTTGTGTCAGCGAGCACCACACTTCTTTCGGCATGTGGGGTTCGAAGCCCTCGCCGAGCAGTTCAGGGAAAAATACCGGGCTGCCCACCGCAGGGAAGACAGCATCCAGCACGACTTGTCCGCAGGCGCGATGGTCTGGGTGGTTGAGTCCGTACATGGCGAACAAATTCTGCGGGTCGCACGTGACGAGGATGTCAGGCTTGTGGCGGCGGATCTCGCGCACAATGTCGCGGCGTAGATCAAGGCTGGGGATGAGGTACCCATCCTCCACGTCCAGAAAATGAACCGCTTTTGCGCCGATCACGTTTGCCGCGTTGCGTTGTTCCACATGGCGGAGCGCGCAAAGCTTTTCCGTCGTCATGTCCGCTTGCGTGGTGGGATTGAATCCTTTGTCGCCGCACGTCAAAAGAACGTACGTAATTTCGTGTCCGGCACGTGCCCATTTGGCGAGCGACGCGCCGCAAAAAAATTCTGGGTCATCGGGATGAGCCAGAATTACCAGAATTTTTTGGGGGGTTTCCCACGTGTTAGTTTGGTTTGCCATTTTTCTTGAGCGGGCTGGATTTGCCGCATGTGCATCCGCCGGAGTTGTGGCGGTCGCAGGGCGCGTTCGATTTGCGGCGCAGAGCTTCGAGTTCGTCCCAGGGCTGCAACTCGGTATGATCGAAGGTTTCGGTAAATCGCTTGCCTTCTTCGGTTTCGAGCAACACCATCACTTTGTTACTCATGGGTAGCACATCTATGACCTTGCCTTCGCCTTTGGGCGTAACGACTCGCTTGTTGCGTTTGGGAAGTTGTTTCCGCGCCTCGACGTATTGTTCGTATTCGTAAATGAGGCAACAGCGCAAACGCCCGCACATGCCTGTGATTTCTTCGGGTGTGAGCGAGATGCCCTGGTCTTTCGCCATCTTGATCGAGATGGGCGAGAATTCGGTGAGGAATTTCGAGCAACAGCGTGTTTCGATCCCACACGCGCCCATACCGCCGATGATCTTCGCCACATCGCGCGGACCGATCTGCCGTAGTTCGATAAATGTATTGGGGTAAAGCGCGTTCATATCTTTTTTCAGCGATTTGAGGTCAACCTTTTCTTCGCTCTCGGTGCTGAACAAAAAGGCAAGACGCGAGCCGTCGTAGTTGTATTCGGCGGCGACGATCTTAACCCCGTCCAGTTGCAGCTCGGATGTGCGCGCCCGGCAGTTGATCATGGCTTCGGTCTGTTTGGATTGCCACGATTGGAGCAGGAGCAGATCTCGCGGAGTGGCGCGCCTCTCCACTGACCTCCAGCCGCCTTCTGGTTTGGGGGGCGCTTCTTTTTCCACGCGAATGACTTCGCCGAGATGCCTACCCCGGGCGGTATCCACGATCACGTGTTCGCCAATCTGCACATTGGGCACGGTGGAGGTGTCGAAATGGTAGATTTTGCCCACTTTGGTAAAGCGGACGCCGATAATTTGTGTTTGCATGGTCGGAATTATACCGTAATGAGGTTTTGAAGACAGAAAATGAGAGACGGAGACGACGACATGGGAGTGGGAGAAGTTGTCAGCTACGGAGATCGCGGGGAGGGGCGCCGGTGGTGTGTGAAGCCACGCCGTTCGTACCCCGAGCACGAAGGCGGCGAGATGGCAGAGCACGCCGAGATTTTCTCTAAATGGTCTCCGTGATCTCTTGGCAAAGAAACTTTTAAACACTGATTTTGCCACCCTTAGAGCATAGAGATTCCGACAAAAAACTCTGATATGGTAGCATTGAAGATGTAGGAATTAAATCTTGAATTCGGAGAATCTATGTCTGAACAGAACAAGGCGACGATCCGTCGCTTCTATGAGGAGTTGGTCAACAAAAGGAAGATCGAACTTGCCAACGAAATGATCCTTGAAAATTTTGACGATCATGCCGCGCGGGGGTCTGGGTTGGAGAATTTCAAAACGTTGTACACCGTCATGCTGCGAATTTTCCCGGATATCCAAGCCAGAATCGAGGATCTGATCGCCGAGAAAGACAAGGTTGTGGCGCAGGTGGAGTTTACAGCCACCCAAGCCGGTTCGTTTCGCGGATTTCCGCCCGCCAACCGCTGTGTGACTTTTTCCGGCGTGGACATTTTTCGCTTCGAAGACGGGAAGAT
>JAEURC010000052.1 GCA_016789025.1 Anaerolineales bacterium | reverse complement strand
AGTCAATGGTAACGGAATTGCCAAACAAGCTGAAATCGAGAGTGTCTTCGCCATTGGACGTGATGCTCAGGACGCCGGTAGCGCCAACATCGAACCGAAAGATATTGACGCCCGTGCCGCCATCGGCGGAATCACCGGTTTCATTGGTTCCTGTGATAACGATCGTGTCGTCACCCGCTCCAGCGTCAAGCGTGTCCACGCCGGACCCGGTCTTGAGCGTGTCATTCCCTGCTCCGCCGGTGAGCGTATCGTTGCCCGCGCCGCCATCGAGGGTATCGTTTCCGTCTCCACCGGTGATCGTGTTATTCAGGTTGTTGCCGGTCAACGTATCGTTGCCATCCCCGCCGGTGACGTTGTCCACTTGCGCGGAGGTCATGTTAAGCGTCAGGTTGGCGTTGACCGTCTGATTTCCGGTCAACGCCAGATTGATCGCCACATCGTTCGTGGAGCCGGTGAATGTGACTGTGTCTGTCCCTGCGCCCACGGCTTCGGTGAGCGTGTCGGCGCCCTGAGCCGAATTGGTGTTGAAGGAATAGACATCATTGCCTGCGCCGCCTATCAATGTGTCGTTGCCCGCGCCGCCTTCCAGAGTGTCGTTTCCATTCCCGCCGGAGAGCGAGTTGTTCGATGTGTTTCCAGTGATGGTGTCATTGCTGTTGCCGCCGGTCACATTTTCCACTTGCGCGGATGTCAGGTTGAGCGTCAGGTTGGAATTGACCGTCTGATTTCCGGTCGTCGCGAGATCGACTGTCACGACGTTGGTGGAGCCGGTGAAATTAAGCGTATCTGTTCCGCCGCCCGAGGCTTCGGTAACGGTATCCGTTCCCAGAGCTGAATCGGTGTCAAAAGCATAACTGTCGTTACCAGTTCCCCCGGTTAGCGTGTCGTTGCCCGCACCACCCGTCAGCGTATCGTTCCCTAAGGCGCCGTTCAACGTATCGTTTCCATTTCCGCCGGAGAGCGAGTTGTTCAGCGTGTTGCCGGTGATGGTGTCGCCGTTGTTTCCGCCGGTCACATTCTCGACTTGCGATGCGACCAGATTGAGCGTTAGGTTGGAATTGACCGTTTGATTTCCGGTTGTTGAAAGATCAACTGTCACCACGTTGTTGGAGCCGGAGAAATTGAGAATATCTGTGCCGCCGCCTGAGGCTTCGGTGACTGTATCCGTGCCTAGCGCGGTGTTGGTGTTGAAAGCGTACGTATCGTTGCCGGCGTCCCCGGTGAGCGAATCGTTTCCCGCGTTGCCTGACAGAGAATCGTTGCCCGCGCCGCCGGAGAGAGTGTCGTTCCCATTGCCGCCCGCCAAGGTGTCATTCCCCGCATCGCCGTTCAAGGCATCGTTTCCGTTCCCGCCGGAGAGCGAGTTGTTCAACGTGTTGCCGGTGATGGTATCGTTCCCGTTCCCGCCGGTGACGTTCTCAACCTGCGTGGTAGTGAGGTTGAGTGTCAGATTGGAATTGACTGTTTGATTGCCGGTGGTAGAGAGGTTGACGCTTACATCGTTGTTCGAGCCGGAGAAGGTGAGACGATCAGTCCCGCCGCCGGATGCTTCGGTGACCCCGTCAGTTCCGAGGGCTGAATCGGTGTCGAAGGCGTAGGTGTCGTTACCGGTTCCCCCAGCGAGAGAATCGTTGCCCGTGCTGCCGGTGAGGGTGTCGTTGCCCGCGCCGCCGACCAGCGAATCGTTCCCGCCTCCGCCGTTGACGTTGTCGTTGCCCGCGAGTCCATCCACCGTGTCGTCGGCGCCATCGCAGGTGATGGTGTTATTGCCGGATGTGGCTGACGGGGAACAGATCGCGTAGACTGCCTGCTGGGCGGGGACCGCCACGAGCAGAAGCGCGAGAAAGACCGAGATCGTCCCGCGCCAAAAAAGAGACAAATGCTTCTTCATACAAAACTCTCCAAATCCGAAAAGAATAAAAATAAATCAAACGCATGAACATAATTTATCACCAAGCCGACTAACGGTAGTTTACAGGGACTTTTCCAGCGCCTAACAATCCAGTCATTTTATTCATAGGCGAGCCTTGCAGGAACGTTGCAGGCGCGTCGTTTCGATAAATCAAAAGGACAACCTTGCGGCTGTCCTTTTGATTCTCGTTTATTTCTTCGACTTCTTTTTTGACTTTGCCTTCGCAACTTTCTTCTTCGTAACTGCCTTCTTCGCCGTTGGCTTTGACTTCTTCACTGGCAACCTCTCCAACTCATCCACCATGCGGCTCAGCACATCGATAGTGACTGTAAGCCAGTATATGTCTACTCCCTCTGGCAACAGAAGAGTGCTGGCTTCTCATGCTAAGTGTTACAAACTATGGTTTGCGCCAAGCGGGAGAATCCTATAAGTCATATATCCTGCATTGACCGCAGTGCGCTCGTCATAGACGAACATGACCATTTCCTGAATCGTGCATGGAAGATTCACAAGCCGATCTTTAAATTCATCCAAAATCTTCTGATAGGTCCCGATGGGCTGACCTCCTATGGCGACAGTCATGTGAAAGTGATAGTCTGATCCGTCGAACTCGGCGGGAACGTTCCCGAAGCGCGCCGTGAGATCGCGGTTCACTCGTTCATGTAACTGGCGGAGGAATTCCGTCTCTTGCACGTTCAGCCACAAAATGCCAGTATGGAGTCCGTCCATCGTCATTTCGATAAGTTCGAGATGGGTCAGAAGCGTTGGAAAAAGTTCGATACTTCGCGCCAGTTCGGTCATGTATTCCGACAGCGAATCCAAATCCGAAATATCGAAGGGCTGTTTGAGGGAGATGTGCGGAGGCAGGCGGCACACATCAATGCCTGTGCGATATTTCTGGTGGATGTCCCATGCGAGTTTGCGGACGAGGTTGTGAGTTTGATTGTCCGCAAGTAGGGCAAATGTTGCTTTCATCGAATGATATTACCTTCCATATCCGCATTGTATTCTACTTCCTCCTGTAACAAGAGGGTCAAGGTTTGAACTATTAAATTCAGGAAGTAATCCAAGAAAACAGCCGCCTTTCAGCGACTGTTTCATTCGATGTTTAGCTTACTTCTTTGATTTTTTCTTTGCTGATTTTGTCTTCTTCTTGACTGGCTTCGCCTTCGCAACTTTCTTCTTCGTAACTGCTTTCTTTGCTTTCTCCACCGGCAATTTCTCCAACTCATCCACCATGCGGCTCAGCACATCGAATCCGCCCTGCCAGAATTTTGCATCGCGGATGTTCACGCCTGCGTCGGCAAGGATCTTTGCGGGGGCTTCCGATCCGCCAGCGGACAGGATCTTGAGATACTTCGGCTTGAACGATTCGCCTTCCGCTTTGTATTGCTCATAGAGCGAGAAGACGAGCAATTGACCGAATGCGTAGGCGTAGACATAAAACGGAGTGTGATAGATATGGGGAATCGAAACCCATTCCCATTTGAAGTCGTCGCTGAGTTCGAGTGAATCGCCGAATTGTTCTTTGAGGTTCGCTAGATACGCGGCAGAGAGTTCGTCCACCGAGGCGTTCTTTTGCACCATCTCATGTGCTTCACGTTCGAAGAGGGCGAAATAGATCTGGCGCAGGATGGTGGCGAACGCGTCGTCCATTTGCTTGAACAGAATGTCCCGTCGCACCGACTCGTCTTTTTCCTCCGAGAGCAGTTTTTCGGTAAGCATCATCTCGCCGAAGGTGGAGGCGGTTTCAGCCAGCGGAAGAGACGAGTGGAAGGTAAACGTGGTGTGATGCGAGGCAAGCATCGCGTGGATGGCGTGACCGAGTTCGTGCGCCAGAGTCGCCACGTCGCGCGCGCGACCCGTGTAATTCATCAGCACGAACGGCGTGTCTTCGGGGTTGATCGAAGCGCAGAACGCTCCGCCCTGCTTGCCCTTGCGGACTTCGCTATCGAGATGGTCTTTGTCGAACACGCGGCGGGCAAGTTCGCCGATCTTCGGGTCGAACGCGCTGAACGATTCGATGACCATGTTCGCGGCAGCGTTGAAATCGAAAGCTTTATCCGACTTGGCGACGGGCGCATAAATATCGTAGCGGCGGAGCTTGCTCACGCCGAGGTGTTTCGCCTTCATCTTGAAATAGCGTTGGAAGACTTTCGCGTTTTTCTTCGTCACTTCGAGCAGAGCGTTCACCGCTTCATCGGGAACATCGTTCGCCAAATTCCGCACCGACATCGCGCTCTTGAACTTGCGCATGTTGATATTTTCGTTGTGCCAATCGCGCGCGCGGGTTTGATACATCTGTCCCAAGATCGGACCGTCCTCACCGTAGACGCGATACATTTCCTGATATGCCGCCGCGCGCAGTTTCGGATCGGAGCCTTGGATATACGGTTGCAATTGCGCGCGCGTCAATTCTTGGACTTTGCCATTCAATTTGAGTTTGAAAACATAACGATTCGTGATCGCGTCATACAAGTTGATCAGCGCGTTCGAGCCTGTCACATCTTTGAGGTTGACAACTTTTTCCTCTGGCTCGGTCAACGTGTGCGGCTTGAAGTGGCGCATCTCTTCGAGATAATAACGATACGCGCCCGACGCGTTCATTAAGCGTTCGGCATTTGTATCGTCCACGTCCTTCCACCATAAATTGAAAAAGAGGATGCGGTTCTGCATCTCCGCCACAAATTGTTGCACGCGCCCCATCAGGCTTTGCGCATTCTGGTTTTGCGTATCTTCCGCAAACGACAGTCCCGCAAACGCATAGATGCGGTTCACGATCTTCGACGTCGCTTCGGAGGCGCGTACCACATCGAGAAATGTCTCGGGGTCAATATCGGGTTTGAGTTTGTTGCGCGCGCCCTCGAACGACGCGACCTGTTCCTCCACGTTATCGAACGCGGCGTTCAATTCGGGGCTGTCGAAGCCCGTGAAGAGTTCGTCCAAATTCCATTTTTTGATTTTGTAAGCCATGGGTCAATGTCTCCTTGAAAATTTTTACCACATTTTGAATTTGTTTTGAAGATGCGAGAGATGTGTTTTGTAGGGGCACGGCGAAACGATCTCTCGTCGAAATCCTGAAAGGATTCGCTGTGCCCCTACGGATTTCAATTCACAAACTGGATCGGATGTGAACGATATCGCCATCCTTGACGGGATATTCCTTGCCTTCGAGTCTCAACTTCCCCTTCAACTTCGCTTCATTCATGGACCCGAGGCTGGTGAGGTCATCGTACGCCACCACCTCCGCCCGGACGAATCCCTTCGCCAGATCGGTGTGGATCTCGCCCGCCGACTCTTGCGCCGTCGCGCCGCGTTTCGTCTCCCACGCGCGGACCTCGTCCTCGCCGACCGTGAAGAACGATTGCACTTGAAGCAGGTCATACGACAGGCGGATCATTTTGTTCAGGCTGAGTTCCTTGATGCCATATTCCTGCATGAACATTTCGGCATCTTCCGCCGAAAGTTGCGCGATCTCCATTTCGAGCTTGCCCATCAATGCCACTGAAGGCATATCCAATTCCATCTGCGGCGCGGACTGTCCCTCGCTCAGGTTGAACACGACCAACACAGGTTTCCGCGAGAGCAAGCCGAACGATGAAAGTTCTTTGACATCCTCGTGAGAATAGTCCAATTTGCGGAGTGGCGTTCCGTTGTTCAACGCTTCATGCAGACGAGTGAACAACACGGTTTGTTTTTCGTTCAAGGCTTTATCGGTTCCACCTTTTTTTCGTTCGTCAACCAAGCGTTCCAATTTTCTTTCAACGGCAATGAGATCGTTGAGCAATAATTCGCTCAGCATGGAGTCCGCGTCGCGCTTGGCGTCTACGCTTCCGTTGGGGTGCATCACGAGGTCGCTTTCAAACGCGCGGACGACGAGCAGGAAGCCGTCCATCTGCGCGAGTTGATTCAACAGTTGCCCAGAGATGCCGCTTTTGGCAGACCCAGTTTCAAGTCCGGCAATATCCGCGTACGTCATCTTGGCATAGATCGTTTTCTTGGGGTTGAACATCTTCGAGAGCACGTCCACGCGCGGGTCTGGCACATCCACCACCGAGGTGTGCACTTCGAAACGTCCGGCAGAGGCGGTGGTTGGCGCATCTCCTCGCGTCACTGCGTTGAAGATGGTTGTCTTTCCTGATTGGGGCAGTCCGATAATTCCGAGTTTCATCTTTTCCTTTTTCGTGGGGCGGATTGTCAATCCGCCTTACCAGCGGGATACCATCCCGCTCCACGAGAGATTTTATCTTGCACTACTTGTTATGAGTGGTATACTTGCGGACGCAACCAGCCGAAGTGGCGGAATAGGCAGACGCGCACGACTCAAAATCGTGTTCCCTCCGGGAATGAGGGTTCGATTCCCTCCTTCGGCACAGGCATTATACCAACGCCCGCCATTGCATGACGGGCGTTTCTCTTTTCGGGTTTAGGGTTTTAATGGGTGAATGTGTAGCAAGGCAGGTCAGATATTTCACGCAAGACCCACATCGCGCCGAAACGAGATTCTGCAAAAACTCTAACACACCTATAAAACAATTCTGCTTGACATCCCCTTAACAGGGGAATACACTTGCGTTGGTTGGGGAGTAGCCATGACGTTCCGCGAAAGCGGAAATGTCACCGGGTCGTCGTCATGACATTGACGCGCATCGCGCCATCGGCGACCCGAAACGTGCGGGTATGACGTTTGGCGAGACCATCACAAATTTGGTGTGATGGTCTCGTTTTAATTTTGAACATCGCAGAGCGTATTCTCAGGAGAGAATTTCTATGGCACACGACGACACGATCCAAAACAGCGAGTGGCACGCGCTAAAAGCCGAAGAGGTATTGAGCCATCTGAAAGTGGAAGACCGGGGGTTGACCTCGGCGGAGGCAAAACGGCGGCTTGAACAATACGGTCCGAACCAGTTGAAAGAAGCGCCGCGTCCCACCTTCCTTCAAATGTTGTGGGAACAGTTGAATAATTTTGTGGTCATCCTGTTGATCGTTGCCTCGCTGGTCTCCGGTTTGCTGGGCGATTATGTGGAGGCGGCGGCGATCATGGCGATCGTGGTGTTGAACGCCGTGCTGGGAATCGTCCAGGAGCGGCGCGCGGAGGAAGCGCTCGCCGCGTTGAAAAAACTCGCCGCGCCGGATGCGCAGATCGTCCGCGATGGGAAGCGGGTTTCCATCCCTTCGTATGAACTTGTGCCGGGCGATATTGTCTTTTTGGAGACAGGGAATTTTGTGCCGGCGGATATCCGCTTGTTGGAGGCGGTCAATCTGCGAGTGGAGGAAGCTTCGCTCACCGGCGAATCGCTGCCCGTCCAAAAGAACGCGGCAACAATCCTCGATAAAAACGTCCCTTTGGGAGATCGCAAGAACACGGCGTTTATGGGCACGCTTATCTCGTTTGGACGCGGACGCGGCGTGGTCACCAGCACAGGGATGCGCACGCAGTTGGGGTTGATCGCCTCGATGCTCCAGAACGTGGAAGCGGAGGAAACGCCTCTTCAGCGGAGGCTCGATCAATTAGGCAAGTCGTTGAGTATCGCCGCGCTCTTCCTCGTTGCGATCGTTTTTATTGTCGCGCTCATCAACCAGACGAATATCAATGAACTGTTTACGGGTCCGCTCGCGTATTTCAGCGACTATGCCGAGCAGGTCACCGATGTTTTCATCATTGCCATCAGCCTTGCGATCGCCGCCGTGCCGGAGGGTCTCCCCGCCGTGGTGACGATCTCGCTGGCGTTGGGGATGCGCGAGATGATCAAGCGTCACGCGTTGATTCGCAAACTGTCCTCAGTGGAAACGCTCGGCTCTGCCACCGTCATCTGCTCCGATAAGACCGGCACGCTCACGCAAAACGAAATGACCGTTACGCGCATGTGGGTGGACGGGCAATTTATCCACATTACCGGAACGGGGTACTCGCCGTTCGGCGATTTTTTGGTGGAAGGGACAAAGAGGAATATTTCAGACTATCCCGCCGCGCTCACCGCATTGTGGCTGGGTTTGTTGAATAACGATGCCTTGCTCGAAACGACAGGCGAGGATGAAAAACAAAAAACGTATCGCGTGGTCGGCGACCCTACGGAGGGCTCATTGCTGGTCGCCGCGATGAAAGCCGGCGCGATTCACATGGATATCCGCGAGGCGTACCCGCGCGAGAATGAAGTGCCGTTCGATTCGGATCGCAAGCGTATGATCACGATCCATGACGTGTTCGCGCCGCGACCGGGCGACCCCTCGCCATTCACCGATGAAAGCCATAAATCGTGGGATGTGATCGCCGTCAAAGGCGCGCCGGACGTGGTGCTTGACCTTTGCACGCAATACCAAAACATGGACGACGAGTCTGTGCCGTTGGGTCCTGCCCTGCGCGACCGCATCCTTGCTGCCAACGACGCGATGACGAAAGACGCTTTGCGCGTGCTGGGCGTGGCGTATCGGCTCGTCCGCGATGTGCCGGATAACCCGGCGCAGATCATCACGAACGAACTTGAGCACGACCTCGTCTTTGTCGGCTTGTTGGGCATGATCGACCCCGCTCGCACCGAAGTCAGACCCGCGCTGGAGGAGGCGCGCATTGCGGGCATCCGCACGGTGATGATCACCGGCGATTACCCCAACACGGCACAAGCGATCGCTGAAACCATCGGTCTGCTCCGCCCGGGGAGAAAGGTGATGACCGGCGCGCAACTGGATGCCATGAGCGACCGCGACCTCAAAGACATCATTGAAGATACGGATGTCTTTGCGCGCGTATCCCCTGAACATAAATTGAGGATCGTAGACGCTCTGCAAGCCAACGGCGAAATTGTGGCGATGACCGGCGACGGCGTGAACGACGCGCCCGCCATCAAACGCGCTGACATCGGTGTGGCGATGGGCATCACCGGCACCGACGTGGCGAAAGAAACCGCCGACATGGTGTTGACCGATGACAACTACGCGAGCATCGTCCATGCGGTCGAGCAGGGGCGCGTCATTTACGCGAACATCCGCAAGTTCGTGTTTTTCCTCTTGTCCTCGAACATCGCGGAGATCATGATCATCTTCCTCGCTACCCTCGCTGGACTCCCCGCGCCTCTCACCGCCATTCAACTGCTCTGGCTGAACCTCATCACCGACGGCGCCCCAGCCCTCGCCCTCGCCGTGGAAAAAGGCGACCCGGACATCATGCTCCAAAAACCGCGCGCGAAGAACGAACCCATCGTGAACCGGACGATGACGATCGGTCTGGTCGTGCAAACCATCGCGCAGACAGCCGCGGTCTTAACTGCGTTTGGCATGGGCTTGTTGTGGCATCTTGAAGCGGGCGCAACGCTTGTGGGCAACCCCATCACTTACATTCTCCAGCACGATTGGCGCGGCGTGGACGTGCAATCCGCTGAAACAATGGCGTTCGTCACGCTGTCGCTGTGCGAGTTGTTCCGCGCCTACACCGTCCGTTCGGAACGCGCGTCGTTGTTCAGCATCGGCGTCTTTTCAAATCGCACGATGCAATACGCGGTGGGACTTTCCATCGTGCTGTTGTTGCTGGTCATCAACGTCCCCTTCCTTCAGCCGATCTTCAATACGCATTTCCTCACCGCCCGCGAATGGGAAGTGGTGCTCGTGCTGGCGCTCCTCCCGGCAGTTGCGGAAGAGATCACAAAATTCTTTTTGCGGGCTGGCAAACGGGCTTGATCGACATACTACGCAGTACGCAATACGCAGTACGGACTACGTAGTCCGTACTGCGTATTTTTTGTACGGCAAGGTTCACCTTGCCTTTTGGAAAATGCAAAGTGAACTTTGCCGTACTATTTGACTCGGAACGACCTTCGATGAACACTCGACATTCCCAACCGCCTCAGCGCGGATCGGTGGGCCTGCGTGCCGTACCCCTTGTGTTTCGCAAGACCGTAGCCGGGATGCCGCTCGTCGAGTTCGCGCATCAACGCGTCGCGTTCGGTCTTGGCAAGGATGGACGCGCAAGCGATGCTCAAACAATGCGCGTCGCCTTTGACGATAGAAGTTTGTGAAATGTCCAACTGGGGGAGTTCAAGTCGAAAATCGGTGAGCAAATATTGCGGCGTGATCGAAAACTGATGCAAGGCGCGGATGGCGGCGAGCCGCGTGGCGCGAACAATTCCCTGTGAATCGATTTCGTCTGCGTCGGCGAATCCCACGCTCCATGCCAGCGCGATGTCTTTGATCGCCGGCGCGATTGAGAAGCGCTGAAGCGGCGTCAACTGCTTGGAATCGCGCACCCGGCTCAACGTCCGCGAAAGAAGCGGTTTGTCGTTAGGCAGAATCACCGCGCCCACTGCGACCGGTCCCGCGAGAGCGCCGCGCCCGGCTTCATCCAGCCCGGCGATGAATCGCAAGCCGCTGTCCCACAAGTCCGTTTCGAATTTGAGATTTGGTTTAGCGCGTTTCATATCTGCCGCGCCATGTGTTGATGCGAATGCGGAAGATGTCGCCGATCATGCGCAATGCGTCGCGCAGGGCGTTCACTTTGGTCTCGGGGTGATAATACCAATCAATCGGAATCTCGCGCACGCGATACCCGAGGCGGCGGGCGATAAAAAGTAATTCGACATCGAACGACCAGAAGCGCATCCGTTGCAGCGGGAAGATCGCGTTCACCACGTCGGCGCGAAAACATTTGAACCCGCATTGCGTGTCGTTCAAGCCGGGCAGGGCGAGGAGTTGAATAATGAAGTTAATGCCGCGCCCGCCGAAGTGACGATAGCGCGGTTCGTTATAGCGCGTCGAACCTTTCACCTCGCGCGATGCGATGGCGACATCGAAATCGGTTAACGCGGGCGGGAGGAATTTTGAAATCTCCTCCACCGGCATTGAAAGGTCGGCGTCGCACATGAAGCGGTATTCGCCTTTCGCCTCGAGCATCCCGCGTTTCACTGCCGCGCCTTTGCCGCGTTCGGTTTGGAGCACGCGAAAATTTTCATGCGCGTCTGCGAACGATCGCGCGACCTCAAAGGTGCGGTCGGCGCTTCCGTTTTCCACCACGATCACTTCGGCTAAAAATTTTTGTTTCTCGATGAATCGAAAAACCTGCTCCAATGTATCGGGCAGGCGGCTTTCTTCGTTGTATGCGGGGATGACGATGGATAAAAAAATGGACAAGGAGCGCTCAAGACATGCCGAAGAGTATATATCCGAACACCGCCAGGATGCAGATCAATGCGATTCCCAGCCCGGCAAGCAGGGCGATCTGTTTCATGCTCATACCCAGAAAGCGACGCGAACCCCGTTTCATTCCCGACGTGGAGTCTGCTCCGCCGCGCGCCTGTTGTAATGCTTTCACAGCCGCCGCATCCTCCGCCAGGGCAAAGTCGAAATCGGCGGGGTTGATGGGTTTCTCTTCGTCCGCCGCGCTGAAGATAGCGCGCGCGCGCGAAATATTTTCCTGCGGCGGCGGAGGTTTGACCGGAGCCGTCTGCGCAGGTTCCTGGCGGGGCATAGCCGGCGCGGGCTGGGGAAGATTCGTCTTTTGCTTGGGAGGGCGTGGGTTGGTGATACGCTCCACCATGTCGAGCGCCAAATCGGATCGCAAGATGGGCATACTGTTGGAAAGTCCTATCACGAACGGTTTGATCCCGTCTACCATTAACACGCGGATGGCGGGTTTGTCCGATTCCACGTGCAAGCCCGGGTCTGCCGCGATCAATACCGATTCGACCGGTTCCGGCAGCCTGGTTCCCTGTCGTTCAATGAACATCGTTAGCGCGCGTCCCATACGCGCCGTGGACTGGATTAAGTTAACCGGCGCGGGCTTGAAGCGGTTTCCCGATTCCACATTCCACGCGTCGCCTTTCGCCTCATACCTACCTTTTAGGTACGCAATGTTAATGGCGAACATCCCAGCCGGTCCGATCAAGATCAGCGGAATCATGATGCCGCTTTGCCCCAGGGTCTGGTTGCGGATCAGGGTATATCCCTTCTCAAGGTTTCGGTCGAAGTAAGTGATGATCGCTTTCTGAGCCAGCAATTCTGTGGGCCAGTTAAAGCCAAACTTCAACATGCCTTGAATCCGCTGACTGAACCCGATGTTGCCTTTTTCGTCGATCAGGGGAGTTTGGTCAATGATCTTCATTGGGGTTAAAAGACTGGCGCTTGTTCCAGAAGATCGCGATCTGCCGAATCCAGCGTCGCAATAAATTCTTTTCCATCCCGGCTAACGATGCGCAGTGATTTACCGGCTTCGAACGTGCTCGCCAACAATTCCTTGCGCGTACCGACCACCAGCAATTTCCCTTTTTTGATTCGTTCCAGCAGGTCTTTGCGGTCGATCAACACACGATCTGAATACGAAGACCCGCGCCGTTCATAGGCGCGCACGGCTACAATTTGCCCGTTCTTATAACGGACCGCTTCGATCACGCCATCTTGTTTCTTTGCCATAGTTTCAACTCCATGCGTATTGTAGCATTAAACAATCGAACAAAAAACCTGACAGGTCCTTGAAACCTGTCAGGTTTATATCAAGTCAATAAGTTTGTCCAGCAGTTCAACTGCTGGACAAACTTGCGTGTGTCGGGGCGATAGGATTCGAACCTACGGCCTCTTGCTCCCAAAGCAAGCGCGCTAACCGGACTGCGCCACGCCCCGAAATGGATCAAGTGCGGCGAGTATAATGCGTCGGATGAACAGCCGTCAAGCAATAAAACGGATAGCGATTCCCTTCGCGTTTCTTTCCTTCCTTTCTGCCTGCTCCACCACCCAAGCGCTGCCAACCTCCACAATCGTTCCAGCGACGGCAACTTCAACCCTCACGCCGCTCCCAACCTTCGCCCCCTCCACGGCTACTCCGACATCCACGCCCATTGTTTGTCTTGCCAAACCCGGCAGGCTGGAAAATTCAATCCTTGAATCCTCCGACCCTCCGCAGGAGTTTATCGTTTACCTGCCTCCATGCTACGATGAACGCGCCGACAAACACTACCCCGTCCTCTACCTCCTGCATGGGCAAACCTACACGGCCGATCAATGGATTCGCCTTGGCGCGACAAAGGCTCTCGATAGCCTCATCATGAGTGGCGAAACAATGCCCTTCATTGTTGTATTCCCCGACGACCACTATTGGTATACCCCCGCAGGGACGACCTTCGGCGCGCGCCTCACCGACGATTTGATTCCCTTCATCGACGAAACCTACCGCACCATCCCCGATCCTCGCTACCGCGCCATTGGCGGAATGTCGCGCGGCGCGGGCTGGGCGTTGAATCTTGGACTAACCCATCCCGAACTATTCAATATTATCGGCTTGCATTCCCTCGCCGTCTTTCAACGCGACGCCTCCAAAGTGGCGGGATGGATTCAGTCCATGCCCCTCGCCTCGCGCCCCAGTATTTATATGGATATCGGCGACAACGATCAGGAACTTGCCTCCGCCACCCAGATCGAAGCCATTTTCACCCAATTCGATGTTCCTCACGAATGGCACATCTACACCGGCGAACATACCGAAGAATACTGGTCCGCCCATGTGGAGGAATACATCCACTGGTACGCGGAGCAGTGGAATAATCAATAATCAGGAGATCACATGAACATCCTTGTTACCGGCGGAGCGGGCTACATCGGCTCAGTTACCGCAGAAGCATTGATCAAAGAGGGACATTCCGTCAGTGTGTACGATTCCCTTGTCACCGGTCATCGCAAAGCCGTGCCAGACGGCGTAAACTTCATCGAAGCCGATCTGGCGGATAGTCACACACTCATTGAAACGTTCACCAAAAATAAATTTGACGCAGTTATGCACTTCGCGGCATTCATCGAAGCCGGCGAAAGCATGAAAGACCCCGGTCGCTTTTATCAAAACAACTTCACGAACGCGCTCACACTGATAGAAACAGCCGTACGGGCGGGAGTGAAGCGGTTCGTGTTATCGTCTACGGCGGCGGTGTTCAAATCCAGTGAAGAACCGCTCAACGAAGATTCGCCGCTTGGTCCCACGAACGTGTATGGGCATACTAAACTTATGGTCGAGCAAGCGCTCGATTGGTATCGAGAAATTCACGGTTTGCATTTTGCCGCGCTCCGCTACTTCAATGCCTGCGGCGCCATGCCGAATCGCGGGGAGGCGCACCAGCCCGAGTCGCACCTCATCCCACTGGTGTTGCGTGTGGCGCTTGGGCAAAGTGAAGCGATCCAAATTTTCGGCGCAGATTATCCAACACCCGACGGCACATGCATCCGCGATTACGTACACATCGCCGACCTCGCCGACGCGCACATCCTTGCGTTAGGCGGACTCGCTGAACGCGACCGTCTGATCTACAACCTGGGAAGCGGACACGGCTACTCGGTGCGCGAAGTGATCGACACCGCGCGTCAGACGACGGGACACCTGATCCCAACCATCGAGCGTCCGCGCCGCCCCGGCGACTCTGCGCGGCTGGTCGCCTCGTCCGAAAAGATCAAACGCGAACTCGGTTGGAAGCCCCAGCACGATAATTTGCGCGAGATCATTTCCAGCGCATGGGTTTGGCACAAGTCGCACCCGAACGGATACGAGGGTTAACCGCCACGGCGCTTGAATTAGAAGGGTGAATGAAAAACAGGGAGGTACTTTACAAATTCGACCTTTTTAGTTATAATTGTGAAAATTATCACAATAAAGGAGTGTGATATGAACACCCAAAAACTCCCCCACATCGTCATTCTCGGCGCAGGGTTCGGCGGGCTGACCGCCGCCAAGAAGTTGAAGAACGCGCCTGTGCGAATCACACTGATTGACAGGAACAACTATCACCTGTTCCAGCCGTTGCTGTATCAGGTGGCGATTGCCGCGCTGGTTCCGTCGCAGGTCGCTTTCCCTGTGCGGACGATCTTCCGCAATCAGAAAAATCTCACGTTTCAAATGGGCGAAGTGAACGAGATCAACCTTGATGAAAAGTTTGTAAAACTGGATGGCTCGGTCATCGCGTATGATCATCTCATCGTCGCGGCGGGCGGGCGGATGAATTTCTTCGGCATCGAATCGGCTGAGCAGAATGCGTTGTACATCAAGAACATTGAAAGCGCGATCCGCACGCGGAATCATCTTCTCTCCATGTTCGAGCGCGCCAGCCATGAAGCGGATGCCGAGAAACGCCGCGCCATGCTGACCTTCGTCATTGTCGGCGGCGGACCGACGGGCGTTGAAGTTGCTGGCGCGTTGGCAGAGTTGATCTCACACGTGATGAGGAAGGAATATCCCGAACTCGACGTGCGCGAGGCGCGTGTACTGCTGCTTGAAGCAGGAGACGCGTTGATCGCAAGTTACCCCGATGAGTTGCGAAAGGCGACGCGCCGTCTGTTGCAAAAGAAAAATGTGGAAGTGATTTTCAATGCAAGATTAACCGATTTCAACGGACAAAAAGTTTCGCTTGCCGATGGAACGGAAATTGAAACGAATACGCTGATCTGGACGGCGGGTGTGAAAACGGCTGAGGTGGTCGAGTCGCTTGACGCGGCGCGGGCAGGTTCAGGTCGGGTGAGAACCGAGATGACACTGCAGTTGTTGAATCATCCCGAAGCGTACATCATCGGCGATGCGGCGTATCTCGAAGATGAAAATCATCAGCCGCTGCCGATGCTTTCGACGGTGGCGATCCAACAGGGGAAAGTTGCCGCGGATAATATTCGGCGCGCGATTCAAGGACAGGCGCAACGTCCGTTTCATTACAAGGACCCGGGCTTGCTCGCCACCATCGGACGTAACGCGGCGGTCGCGCGCATTTGGGGACTCTCGTTCAGCGGGTTCATCGCGTGGGTGATCTGGGTGGGCTTGCACATTTATCGCATCATCGGGTTTCGCAACCGACTCGTGGTGATGATCAATTGGGCGTGGGATTATTTCTTTTACGATAATCAGGTGAGGTTGATCACGAGGTATTGATGTTGAATGTTGATTGCTGTCGCAGTTCAACTGCGACAGCAACGTGTGATCACGACGGAAACATGTCTGGGAATCGCATGGCGGCGAGCATGAGGCACATGGCAAACCCGTTGTTGAGGAAGTGCAGGATGATGCTGGGCCACAGCGAATTGGAACGGTGATACACGTATCCTAACACTGCGCCCAGCACGAACGTCGGGATGAACGAGACGGGGTCGAGGTGCGCGGCGGCGAAAATTCCAGAACTCAGCACGAGCGCCGCGATCCAGCCGTAGCGCTGTCGAAATCCTTGAAATAAAAATCCCCTAAAGAAGGTCTCCTCCACCAGCGGGGCAACGATCACGCCGGTGAGAAACAACCAAACGGGCGATTTGAGTTCGGAAAACGCCTTCATCACCGCCTCGCCTTGCGTATCCACACCGAGAAATGTCAGGAGCAAATTGTGCGCCATGACGATACCGTACGCGACGATCAATAATCCGCACCCCAAACCCATCGTGAGCGAATCGAATTTGACGAAGCCGAGAAGCCCGGGGCGGATGCGCTTCCACGCGAAAATGATCAGCACTGGCAGAAGATAGATCATTTCAGCAAACATGATCCCCGCGCCTTGCGCGAATTGCTTCGCTTCCTCTTGAAACAGGAACGCGACCACCAGCATACCGATGCTGATCAATATCAACAGGGCGACGCCCAACCATGTATCTATGATCGACCATGGGACAGAATAATTCCGCGCTTCTTGCGGGATTTTAACTTGATTCTCTTCCATTCAGCCTTCTCCTAGTTCTCGATAAATAACCCATTGACCTTTGCGGTCGTCCACGTTCTTCATGGCGCGGTCGTAATAAATATCGAAGATCTGTATAAGCGATTGTCCAGCAGTTGAACTGCTGGACAAGGCTGGTTCGTTCGGCAGTTCAACTGCCGAACGAACAACTGCAACGCGCACGCGGAAATAAAATCTTTCCACGTTCAACGATCCGCGATTGGATGCGACCGCCGCGTGTTCGGGTTGCATGTTGCGCGCCATCTTGCCGCGCCGCTTGAAGTCCGTCCACGCCGAGAGCATTTCGGTCACACGGTAGGTTTTGTCCTCCCAGATGAATCCGCTTGGGCAAGAGGGACTCTTCTCCAGCGCGGGAGGCGCGTCGAAGATGGGTTCGATGGGTTGGTCGAGGAAGTGGAGGGGAGTGAGATCCATTTCACTTCTCATCGGCAAGATGGAAGCGATGCAGGAAGCGGTGGAAGATCGGGGCGGCAAGCACGCCGACCGAGGCGAGCAAGACGACCCCCGAATACAACGCATAGAACGAGGCAAATATTTTCCCCGCGTTCGTTCTGACAGGGTTAACGGGACCCATGCCGCCGAGGATCATGGACGCATTGAGCAGGGCATCGATCCATGAGAGGTTTTCGAGGAAATGGTAGCCCAGTATTCCAATGACCAGCGAAACGGCGAGCAGTGTTAGCCCGATGAGTCCATTCCGCATGAGGCGGCTGGCAAAAACTTTTCGGCTGGCAAGCGGCTGGTGATGATGCTCGTACATATTGCCTCGGCTGATTTATACCGTTATGCAGATTTTCTCACAAGAGTCCATTTGTGATCAATCGATCACATCATTCCGCCAAAAGGAACGGATCAGAAAGAAATTGAGGATCAGCGCGGTGAAGATCATGGCAGGGATGAGGATGACCGGCATCAGCCAGCGTTCGGTCCATTTGTTGATCTGCGCGGTGTTCGGGTCGGCGGGGTCGTACAATATCGAAACTTCCTCGCCCACATCATACGCGGGCGGATAGGAAGCATTGTTGCTCTCGAAAGAATAGGTTTGACCGTTCGCTTTGAATTCGATGACAGGACTGTACACGCAGCAGCCGCCGTCGCTGTCGCTGCTTTCTTCGAGACTGGTCACGATGCCTGTTGTCCTTTCGCCGTTCTGCTCCAATTGCCAACTGACATATCCCGCGTAGGCTCCCCACAAACAAAATCCACCAAGGAACAAATTAGAAAAGACGATCCAACAACCGATCTGTAAGCGATTACCAACCCTGCCTGCTTTCTCCACCGCGTTGTACACTTTGTCCACGTTCTTTTCGTAGTTGTCCATGATGAGGCTCCGTTATGCTGAGATATGCAAGTTGTTGAGCGCTAAAAAACTTTTGTGTGTCACCCTGAGGAGCGCCGTTAGCGACGAAGGGTCTCTGCTTGGCGTATCAGAGATGCTTCGGGGCAACGAACGCCCCTCAGCATGACATGAAGACATCATTTTACAAGGGAAACAAATTATCCGCGTTGGGCGATTGGTACCAGTTCGGGCTTGGCGATGCGGATGTAATCGTCCAGTTTCATAAAGATGGAGCGATCCAAGCGACCGGCGTTGAACACTACCTCTTCATTCTCTTGGATGAGCGGATCAGCCAACACTTGGAGTTGGTCGCTAAACGTGAACGGGGGAATCGCCCCGATGACGCATCCGGTCAACTCTTGAGCCTTTTCGCGCGACGCGAACGCGACGCTATCCGCGTTGAAGTGGCGTTTGACTCCGTCAAAGTCAATGCGGCAATCGCCGGGCACATTGGCGAGGCAATAGATATTTTCCTTGCGCGTCAAACGCACCTGCAACGTCATTGATTTGATGGATTGTTCGATTCGGTTTCCGCGAATCTTCGCGATGAACTCCGTCCGCCCTTCGGGTTCGTGTTCGATCACGCGATAGACCGCGCCTTCTTTGTCGAGCAACGCGCGAAGTTGTTCGTGGATGTTGGTCATAGAATATTGCAGCGAAGTGACTGTCACCTTTAAGGTGACAGTCACTTTTTACTTGATCGCATACACCGCGTACCCGCGCGGAGGAGCGTAGAACTGGGCGCGCCCGTCGCGGTCGGTGGATTGGTTGATGGGGCGCGCCATGTCGCTACGGCTCCACCAAGCCACAGGGGCGAATGAAGCGTTCGTCCACTTGGTGGCGACGAGGCGCCCGTTCCAGTTGTCGCCGCGATTGTTGAGAACGTAGATCAGCCCGGGCTGATCAGCATATCCCACGCGCTGCATGATGTAGAGGTTGTCGTCCACGTATAAAATTTCGGTGTCGCCACCCGCGTATTTTTCGTGCGCGTCTACCAGCGCGACGATGCCGTTGGGCGAATCGCTGAGCGCGAGATTCAAATTGAAATAGTCATGCCAGAACACGCAGGGATAGCCCTCGTGCGTGAGGATGTAACTATATGCGAGCAATTTATCGTTGATGATGGGACGTCCCTCGTCGCGCAGATCGTGATTTTCAACGAATGAAACCGCGTTCTGTTCCTCGCGCCGAACGACAGTGTCCCATGTGGTGAGATTCTTCAAACTAAAACCGTACGAGTCGCACAATGCCTTGAGCATTTCGCGCTGAGGAAAATCGAACGCCTCCACAGGATTCGTGTTGGAGAAGTTAGCAAGGTCTACCCAGTTTTCGATGGCGTGCGCGTTATCCCAAAATTCCGCCACGCCATACGGGATAAATTGTTGACCGTTGCGCTGATAGCGATATTCTTGGATCGCGGTGATGGTATCTGCCCCGTAGCCTTTTACAAAATCGTATCGAAACCCGTCGAAGCCGACATCCTCGATGAGCCAGCGAGCCAGCTTGAGCAGTTCGGCATACACATACGGATTGCGATGCGCGAGATCGGGCATGTCGCCGAAGGTCATGTTGTCCCAACTTTCGTACATGCACGGATGAAAACATTCCCAATTGCGCGCGAACTTTCCACTTTTGGGATCGAACTTCGTCCAACGCAATTGATTGATAAGCGGATTCAATTCCTGCGCGTCTGCCCCGCTATTGTGATTGAAGACGATATCCGCGATCACTCCCAGCCGATAACTGTGTGCAGTTTCGATGAGCGACTTCAACTCTGCGCGCGTCCCAAACCACGTTGGGATGCTTCCCTTCTGGTCGAACTCGCCGAGGTCATAATAATCATACGGGTCATAGCCCATCGAAGGTCCCGCCAAATTTGCGGCTTTATGTACCGGCGGAAGCCACAACGCGGTGAATCCCACTTTGGCTAACGCGGGGACTTGTTCGCGGATGTAATTCCACCATTGGAAATCTTTGTTTTCCGCTCGCGGACAATCCCAGTAAAAGGCTTGCATCATGACGCCCATAATGAATGTTCCATTTTAACTTTCATGATTTCTCCGCCTCCATTGCCGACGCCACCCTCTTCCTCGACAACTCGCAATACTTTGCGTCCACTTCGATGCCGATGGCTTTGCGTCCATTCGAAGCGGCGGCAAGGATGGTCGAGCCGCTTCCGCTGAATGGGTCAAGGACAGTGTCGCCAACGTAACTGAACAACTTCACGCAGCGGCGCGGCAATTCGAGCGGAAACGGCGCGGGATGACCGATCTTCTTTTTGCTTTCGCCGTTGAACGTCCACACGCCGTTGGTCCATTCCATGAATTCGTCGCGCGTCACGTCCGAGATTTTGCTCCCGCCGTTTTTCTTCCATTGTTTTTTGTACAACACAAGGATCAATTCCACCGGGGCGATGACGAACGGCGCGCTGGCGCTCATCCACGAGCCCCACGCGGTGCGACGCGAAATGTTCCCCTCATTCCAAATGATGGTGGAGTGATAGCCGAAGCCGATCTGTTTTGCGAGCGTGGTCAAATCCGCGCCGACGCTTTGTTGCCCGCCCTTGTTTTTATCGAGCGGAATGTTCAAGCAGAAACGCCCGTCGTCCTTCAGCCACTCATAACAACGCGTCATCCATTTTTGGCTGAACTCAAGATATTCCGCGTATGAAATATCGTCTTTGTGCGAGTTGTACGCGATGTCCACGTTGTACGGCGGCGAGGTGATGATTAGGTCCACACTGGAATCGGCGACGCAATCCGTGATGATCACGTCATCGTGGATGATCTTTACTTGTTCAGTTTCAAAAAAGATTTTGGATTCGGACATCGGATTCACTTGCGAGATTATAGCATGCGCGTTTTCCCGTCCGCTTCGCCCTACGGGTGAGTTGATTCAGTTATCCTTCAAGCGGATACTATGGGACGACCGTCAGATCAATCCCCACCACCAGCGCGGACTGCGCCCACTCGCTCAGCGAGCCGTCGGATTCGCGTTCGTTGTATTTGTCGGCGAGGAGGGTCCGGGCGGCGGATTCCTCCTCCGCGTGTTGCACCAGCCTGCCCGTCGCGGTGAAGCGGTTTTGTCCGATCCGCAGAGCGACGTTTGGATTCTTCATCAGGTTCTTCACCCAATCCGATTTGTTTCCGCCGCCGGAGAGGATGTAGAGCGTGTCGCCTTTCATCCCAAACCAGATCTCGATCTCGTGCGGGTTGCCGGTGACGCGACCCGTGGTGGTGAGGTAGCAATATTCTTCGTGGGCGAGTTCACTCTTCATCGTCGTTCTCGTTGGAAAGGAAATAGGTTTGCGCGGGCAGGAGCAGGTGTTTGCGCGTCCACGTGGCGTAGACGGTGGTGCAATGCGGGCGCGGCAGGCGTTTGATCTTCGACGAGTCGTATAAAAGTATGGAGCGGTTGGTGATGGCTTCGATGACTGTCCAATGGTCGTGATAGCCCTGCAAGCCGAGGATGATGGCGCGTCCGGGTGTGCCATCGAGAAACGTTTGCATGGATTTCCAAAAGGTGGTGAGGTCGGGGTTTGGCACGCCGCGCCACGGGATTTCGACGCTGGAGATCCTCTGCTTGCCGACGACTTTGTCGAGGATCAACAGCATTTCCGTGTGGATGATCCCGTTGATGAGAAGTTTGCGCAACAGCCGCCGCCGCGATAAGAAGCGGATCAGGTCGTTGAATAGTTGTTGGGTTTCTTCATCGGAGGAGAGGTTGATGATCCGTTCCGCGTTGATGATGCTGTACAGCCCGCACAGCGAGTCGAGACCGCCCTGTTGGAAGGGGAGCAGACCGGAGGGGAGGCGAGAGGCGCGGGGCATTGCCCCATTGTAACGCAGTCGAAAGTTACGACGATGAATGTCCGCTAGGGCTATCGCATTTAGATTTTTTATCCGCTAATCTGCGCCAATCTACGCGAATTTTTCAGAAAGATTAGCGGATTCTGAAACAAAATAACCAAAGGTTGGGCATCAAGATTTTCAAATGCGATTACCCTAGAATGTCCGCTTGTCATCTTATGGAAGTTTCATTTGTCCATTGCCAGCGGAGAAATCCGTGCTAAGATTGGGTTGAGATGAGACATATTCGAATATTTTATCTTTGGATCATCCACGCAATGCCAAGCCAAAGCCTGACGGGTACAAATGTACCTGGCGGGCTTTTTTGTTTCTACAAAGGAGCCTGAATGCAAACACCCTGGGAATATCGCTATGCTTTTCGCACCCAACAAATGTCGAGTTCGGTCATCCGCGAATTGTTGAAGTTAACCGAACAGCCGGAGATCATTTCGTTTGCCGGCGGTCTGCCGGCGCCGGAGGTTTTCCCGCTGGAGCGGTTCCGCGAGGCAAGCAATACTGTGCTGGAGAATTTTGGACCGCAGTCGCTTCAATACAGCACAACCGAAGGACACCGTCCCTTGCGAGAGATGATCGCGCGGCACATCTCGCGCTTCAGTTCGGAAGTGGGATTGGATAACATCCTCATCACCTCCGGTTCACAACAAGCGTTGGATTTTATTGGACGGCTGTTCGTCAATCGCGGCGACTTTATCGTGGTCGAATCGCCGACGTATCTCGGCGCCCTGCAGGCGTGGAATACCTATGGCGCGCAATATATCCCCGTGAGAACGGATGAGCACGGGATGATCGTGGATGAATTAGAAGCGGCGCTTCGCGTCGGACCTAAATTTATCTACGTTCTTCCAAATTTTCAAAACCCCGGCGGATCCACCCTGAGCCTCGAGCGGAGGGAACAGCTTGTGAGGATCGCGGACAAATACGGCGTGCCGATCATCGAAGATGACCCGTACGGTCAGTTGCGTTATGAAGGCGAGCACATTCCATCCATTGTGGCGTTGGACAGCGAGTATCGCGGTCCGAACGGCGGGCATTACAGCGGCAATGTGATCTATCTCAGCACGTTTTCGAAATTGCTCGCGCCGGGTCTGCGGCTGGGATGGGTGATCGCGCCCTCGGAGGTGATCCAGAAACTGGTGATGAGCAAACAAGCGGCAGACCTGCACACGTCTTCGTTCAATCAATACGTCGCGTTCGAGGCGGCAAAGGGCGGATTCCTCGATGAGCACGTGAAAATGATCCGCGCCACATACAAGGAACGCCGCGATGTAATGGTCGAGATGATGGAGGAGATGTTCCCTGCCGGCGTGACGTGGCGAAAGCCGAAAGGCGGAATGTTCCTGTGGAGCATTTTGCCCGAAGGCATGGACTCGGCGGAAGTGTTGAAGCGCGCCATAGAAAAGAAGGTCGCGTTCGTGCCGGGCGAAGCATTCCATCCCATCGGCGGAGGCAAGAACACGATGCGGCTCAATTTTTCGTATCCCTCGCCGGAGACGATCCGCCAGGGAATTTCGAGGCTGGGGATTACGTTGAAGGAATTGATCGCGGATAAATAATAGACCTTTTGCAAAAGTATTTTTTGCCACAGATTTCACGGATTTTCACTAATTTATCTAAAAAATCCGTGTGAATTCGTGTAATCCGTAGCTAAGAATTTGATTGAGTCTTTACATTACAGACTTATGCAAGAGGTCTAATGTAGGGGCGGCGCTTCGACTTCGGTCTTCGTCTCCGCTATCGCTTCGCTCAGACCTCCGCTCAGCGCGGACCCCGCCCCTACAAGTTCATAAATTTTTGATCGCCGGTATCAATTCATCGAACGATTTGATGACGGTGCAATCGGCTTCGGGGAAGAATCCGCCGGGGTCGTAGAGGACAGGTTGAAGTCCCGCGCGGCGCGAACCGATCACATCCGCGTAGTAATTGTCGCCGACGTAGATCGTTTCGCGCGCGGAAAGTCCCGCGATACGTTTGAGGGCGTGATGAAAAATTTCAGGCTCAGGCTTGAACGAATCCACTTCGCCGCCGGCGAGCGAGAAATCGAAAAAGCCGTTGATGCCGTGCGATTCGAGTTCTTCACCGAACGGTTTATCGCGGTTCGAGATAACCGCCATGACGTATCTGCGTTGTTTCAAGTCACTCAGGGTTTTCTTCACATCATCGGGGACGATGCTTTTGGGCGTGTAAAACTCTTGCATGTACGCGGAAACTTTCGGCGCGAGCGATCTTGATCTTTTAGCAGCGATACCCAATGCAGTGAGGCGGCGGTAACTGTAATTGACCCAAAACTTTTCGTTCTCGCCCTCGTGCTTTTTGAAATCATTAAGCAGGTCGGCGGAGTTTGCCCAGTACGCGAATTCCCAGCGCATGGCGCGTTGCAGGTCATCGTCGCTGAGTTCGAGTCCCAGCGAACGGACGTGTTCGGAAAAAATTTCCCCTCCACCGGGGAGGTTGTGACGGAGCGTTCCGTCGAGGTCGAAGAAGATGGCTTTGATATTCATATGGTTGAATGTTGAATGTTGAAAGGTTGAAAGGAAAAATTTGAAGGTTGGAAGATTGAACTTGTCAACTTGCAACCTGCAACTTGTACCCAGTAAATTTACCCGCCGATGTGAGACATTTCCACTTTGGGCAGGTCGATCGTATTTTCAGAGCGAAGTTCCGAGTATCGGTCGTCGCGTTTGCCCCAGATGCGCGCGATCAGTTGCGAGATCTCCTCATCCGATGCGCCGTTTCGGATGAGCGATTTCAAGTCGTGTCCATTCACGGCGAACAGGCAGGTATACAATTTTCCCTCCGCGGAAATGCGCGCGCGGTTGCAATCGCGGCAGAAGGCGTGCGTCACCGATGAAATGACTCCGATCTCGCCGCCCCCGTCTGTGTAGCGCCAACGCTCGGCAACCTCGCCGCGATAATTCGGGTCAATCGGTTCGAGCGGCATTTCAGCGGAAATAATTTTGACGATCTCCGCCGACGACACAACATCGTCCATGCGCCAGCCGTTGGTGTGCCCCACATCCATGTATTCGATGAAGCGCAGGATGTATCCCTTCTCGCGGAAGAATCGCGCCATCGGCAAAATGCTGGACTCATTCACCCCGCGCTTGACCACCATGTTGACTTTGATCGGTTCCAACCCGACGAGTGCGGCTGTGTCCATCCCTTCGAGCACTTTCGCCACCGGGAAATCCGCGTCGTTCAACGCTTTGAAAGTTTCATCGTCGAGCGAATCCAAACTCACGGTGACGCGTTTCAAGCCCGCGTCTTTCAACGCTTGAGCCTGCCTCGCCAATAACGCGCCGTTCGTCGTGAGCGTGAGGTCGAGACCGGGAATCTCCGCGAGCATTTTTACAAGCAGATGCGCATCTTTGCGGACGAGAGGCTCGCCGCCGGTCAGGCGAATCTTTCGCACGCCATGTCCGACGAATATGCGCGCCAGACGCGCGATCTCCTCGAAGGTGAGCACTTCGCTGTGCGGCAGGTAGGGATAATCGGAGCCGAAGATCTCTCTCGGCATGCAATAGACACACCGGAAGTTGCAGCGGTCGGTGACTGAAATGCGCAGGTCGCGCAGGGGGCGGTTTAAGGCGTCAGTGAGGTTCATGGTTGAGGGTTAGAGGCAAGCTTGCCCGTGGAAAGAGGCGTCTGTCCTTATCAAACTTCACGAAAGGCTTCGTAGTTGCGACTTTAGTCGCTCTTTCATCGAACGACTGAAGTCGTTACTACGCGTTCGTGATCTACCGATTATCAGTACTTCACGAAAGCGCGTATTTGGCGGTCTCTACCGCCGTATTTGCGCTAGAGAGCGCAAGTTACGCAGTATTTTCGTGATTTACCGATTATAACAATTCCACCGAAGGTCTATTTGACTAGCCATCTCTGCCGTGCTATCATCCGTCATTATTCGTACTTTATCAAGGAGTTTTTTATGAACGTCAGCGTTGAATTTATTCTGCGTATTGTTGGCATGATCTTTATCGGGATCGTCGCGGGCATCTGGGGGTACGGGTTGGGCGGAAACGAATATGAATCCATCCGTTATACCGCGATCATCGGGTTGCTCGGCGCGTTGACAGGGTTGGTGCTGACGCCGTATGTGACGACGCGCCCGGCTCGCGCGGTGCGCGTCCGCTTGGGGCGGCTCTCGGCGGAGACTCTTTTCGCCGGTCTGCTCGGCTTGATCATAGGTCTATTGACCGCCGCTCTGCTTGCCTTTCCGCTCTCGTTACTGCCTAAACCGTTCGGTCAGATCATGCCGCTGGTCGGCGTGATCGCGTTCGCGTGGCTCGGTATTTCGCTGTTCGTGATGCGGCAGGGAGATATTATGGGTCTGCTCAGCACGTTGAGCGGACGCGGCGGCGAGGGCGGCTCTTCGTCTTCATGGACGAATCTTAACCGCACCATCTTACTGGATACGAGCGTGATCATTGACGGGCGGGTGACGGATATTGCCCGAACGGGATTTTTACCCGGCACGCTTCTCATCCCGCGTTTCGTGTTGAATGAACTGCAATACATCGCCGACTCACCGGACGGTTTGCGCCGTCAACGCGGGCGGCGCGGCATGGACGCGCTGGCTGAACTGCAAAAACTTCCGAACATCCTCGTGCGTATCAGCGACATCAACGCCGAGGGCGTGCGCGAAGTGGACGATAAACTCGTCGTTCTTGCCAAGCAATTGAAATGTCCAATCCTCACCAACGATTACAACTTGAACAAGGTCGCCGAACTGCAAGGCGTGACGATCCTCAACATCAATGAGTTGGCGAACGCGGTCAAGTCCGTTGTTCTGCCTGCCGAGCGCATGACCTTGAACATCTTCCAGGAAGGCAAGGAACACGGTCAGGGCGTGGGCTATATGGACGATGGCACGATGGTGGTGGTGGAGAACGGTCACGATTACATCGGCGAATATAAAGAAGTGGTTGTCACGAAAGTCCTCCAGACTGCGGCGGGTCGCATGATCTTCGCGCGGGTGGAAGAGGATAATGGGAAGAAAAGAAAGTAAAATTTAACCACGAAGGACACGAAGGTCACTAAGGTTTTCTTTTTAAATCCTTTGTGTACTTCGTGTCCTTTGTGTTTAGAAAAGAGAATGTGATGATCCGACTCTACAACACCCTCACTCGCAAAAAAGAAGACTTCCAAACCCTCGAGCCGAACGTCGTCAAGATGTACGTCTGCGGTGTGACAGTGTACAACGATGCGCATGTGGGTCACGCCATGTCTGCCATCGTGTTCGACATCATCCGCCGTTATCTCGAATATCGCGGCTACAACGTGCGGCACGTGATGAATTACACCGACGTGGACGATAAGATCATCAACCGCGCCAACGCGCTCGGCGAAGACCCGCTCAAATTGTCACAGCGTTATATCGAAGATTATGCTAACGATCTCAAGAATTTAAATGTGCTTCCTGCCACATCGAATCCGCAGGTGAGCAAGACCATGCCGCTCATCATCGAATTCATTCAAGGGCTGATCCACAAAGAAGCCGCGTATGCCGCGTCGAACGGCGACGTGTATTTCAGCGTCACCGACGATAAAGATTACGGCAAACTGTCCGGGCGCAAACTCGACGACATGCAGGCAGGCGCGCGCATCGAAGTGGGCGAAGCGAAGAATCACCCAATGGATTTCGCGTTGTGGAAAGCCGCGAAACCCGGTGAAATTTCATGGGACAGTCCGTGGGGCAAGGGGCGCCCCGGCTGGCACATCGAATGTTCCGCGATGAACCTCGCCGAACTCGGCGAACAAATTGACATTCACGGCGGCGGCAACGACCTGATCTTTCCTCATCACGAAAACGAGATCGCGCAAACCGAGTCATACACGGGCAAACAATTTTCGCGCTATTGGATCCACAACGGCATGTTACAACTCGGCGGCGAGAAGATGTCCAAGTCGCTCGGCAACATCGTCAGCATCAAAGATTTTTTGAAAACACGCGACGCCGACGTGATGCGGATGCTCGTGTTGATGGGATCGTACCGCGCGCCATTGATCTTCAACGACGAGACTCAAGACGCCGCCGAAAAATCGCTCGACCGCCTCAAGTCCGCGCTTCGACCTGCCTCGCCCTCGTCAAGCGGACTCTCCGCCGGGACCGCCTCCGAGCTCGCCGCGCAAGCCGAAGCTATCAAGCAATCCTTTGCCGACGCGATGGACGACGACTTCAACTCCCCGCTCGCGCTTGCCGCGTTATACGAACTCGTCAAAGCGATTAACACCGCCCGCGACAACGGCGCAAACGATTCTCAACTCGAACCCGCGCAAAAAATGTTGCGCGAATTGACCGGCGTGTTCGGCTTGCAACTCAAAGAAAAGACCGGCTCCAGCGAGGACGAAGCGAAAGTTATCGCGCTCATCGCCGAACGCACCGAAGCCCGCAAACAAAAACAATGGGCGCGCTCAGACGAACTCCGCGACCAGCTCAAAGCCATGGGCGTGACCATTGAAGACAGCAAGGATGGAACGACATGGAGATGGGGATAGTTGGAAAGTTGAATAGTTCGATAGTTGAAAACTTCCGGGTTTAAGCCTCGGAAGTTTTTTATTTCGTTAGGACTTACGCAGTTGGCGCACCTGCGGCGAAACACGTTCAACTGCGTAACTCATATTTTGTTTTTTTACTATCAGTACTTCACGAAAGCGCGTAATTGACGTTCTCTAACGTCAAATTTGCGCTAGAGAGCGCATCCTACGCAGAATTTTTGTGATCTACCGACTATCCCCCACAGTAATGCCATCGCCGCTAAAATAAGAAACACATTCCCATCTCTGCCCAAGATCAACAGCGCGGCTGTTGGGATCGCGTACGAGAGAATCACCACAGCGCGTTGAAAGAACATCTTCCCTGCGGCGAGCACGACGAATGGTATGAGCAATAGCAGGAAATCGTAATTGTACAAGTAGGGGCTGACCTGCAGGGTGGCAAGCAGGCCGAACGTCAGAACGGATTCGGGAGATTTCGTCAACCTGTTGCGACTCCAAATGAAGATCCCGATCAACGCCAGCAATATCCCCAGGGCGATCCTCGCCGCAGACGCCAGCGATCCATCGAGCAACCAGCGCGAGAGGAAGACCGGTAAACTTGCGCACTCCGAGCAGGATGCCACATTGCCCTCCCCTTGATAGTTCAACAACAAAGCAGGATAACTGAGAATCCATTTGGAATCTGCGAGGAACCCGAGGATGCAAAGCAGGGCGCATGCGATCAAAACGCCTCGCAAGGCGCGCCGACCGAAGTCGTTCCGCCGCCCGATCAACCAGCCCAGCGCGGCGAGCAAGATCAATGTGCCGATGTGCGGCTTGAATGTGAGCAGAACCATGCCGAACACGGTCAGGGCGGTGTTTTCTCTGCGCAGGGAATAAATCAGCAACGACGCGCCTAACAAAGCCGGGAAATCGTACTGCCCGACAGATAACGCCCCCAACACCGGTAAAAAGAATAACCCCAGGGGGAAGGCAACCAGCCGTGCTCTGCCATCCCACCCGTCGGTCAACAGCCAAACCGACGTGAATAGCATTACGAGGTTCAATTCGAACCAGAGCGTTGCCGCGTTCTGCGCCGGCAGATAGCCAAGATAGAACACGGATAACGCATACCAGGGCGGGTATGGGAATCGCGCCAGAAAAAATTTATCCGACGGCACATTTGACGCGCGCATCGCCACCGCCTGCACCGCGTCGAGATCGTAGATCGGCACACCGTTCACCAGCGCGAGCGTCGTGTTGTAGAGCGCGCTAAAGTCCGACCGGGCGGGCAGGGCTGAGGGGATATACAACGCCACCGCCAGCATCATGCCCAGCAGGATGACAATAATAAGAAGATAAAGCAAAGCGCGCTTCACGGCCATTTCTAAATTGTATCCTCCCTCTTTCAAATTATGCTATGATGCAAACAGAATGCAAACTTCAGCACTGAGTCGTGTTCAAGGGCATTTGTCAACGTACCTCCCGCTGGTATGGGTTTCGCTCGCCTTCCTCGCGGGGATTGTGCTTGCCAGTTATTTCTCTCTGCCGGTTTGGGTTTGGGTGGCGCTTGCCGTTCTCTTTATTCTCCTTGCCATCCTCGTTCGCATCTTTCCTCTTTCCTCTTTCTTTTTTATCCTTCGCCCTTTTCCTTTTATCCTCCTATTCTCCCTCTTCCTCGGCTCAGCCCGTTACCAATTCTCCGTTCCCAACTTCGACGCGTTCCACATCGCCTTCTACAACGATCGTAATTATGATTTACTAATCACGGGTTACCTGATTGAACCTCCCGATTATCGCGACTCCTACACCAACCTCCGCCTAAAAGTGACAGCCGTAGACACCGGCGACGGCGATCTCCCAGCCGAAGGCTTGCTCCTCGTGCGCGTCTCGAACAACCAAATCTATCGATACGGCGAGATCCTCCGCTTGCGCGGCAAGCTCAAAACCCCGCCTGAAAACGAAGACTTCTCATACCGCGACTACCTCGCCGCGCAAAACATCCACTCGTACATGTCTAGCGCGGAGGTGACGGTATTACCCGGCAACGGCGGCAATATCTTCTCTGCCGCGCTCTACACCCTTAAAGAGAAATCGCTCGCCAACATCTACCGCATCTTCCCCGACCCCGAATCATCCCTGCTGGCGGGTATCCTCCTCGGTGTGGATACGGGACTCACCAAAGAATTGCAAGGCGCCTTCAAAAACACCGGCACTGCGCACATCATCGCCATTTCGGGCTTCAACATCAGCATCATCGCCGGGATCTTCTTTACGATGTTCAGCCGCTTCTTTGGTCCGCGCTGGGGCTCGGCGCTTGCCGTGCTGGGAATCGTCTTTTACACCCTACTCGTCGGCGGCGACGCGGCAGTTGTGCGCGCCGCAATTATGGGAACGTTTGCCCTGTTCGCCAGGCAGATCGGGCGGAGACAATTCGCGCTGAACACATTGCTTGCCGTGGCAATGTTGATGTGCGCGTGGAATCCGTTGTATATTTGGGATGTCGGTTTTCAACTATCATTCTTCGCAACGCTGGGTCTCATCCTCTACGCCGAGCCGTTCTCGAATTTCGTATCCAACCTCCTTATCCGCTACTTTCCAGTTTCCACTGCCCAAAAGATCATCCAACCGCTTTCCGACTTTGTCCTCCTCACCTTCGCCGCGCAACTCACCACCATCCCGATCATGGCATATCATTTTCAGCGCATCTCGCTCGTCTCGTTCATCGCCAACCCGTTCATCTTGCCGGCGCAACCGGCGGTAATGATCCTTGGTGGTCTTGCTGTGATTCTCAGCCTCATTTGGATTCCGCTCGGTCAACTCGCGGCGTGGGTGGCATATCCTTTCACGTTGTACACGATTCGCATCGTCGAACTGTTCGACCGCGTGCCGCATGGGACGATCTTCTTGGGCGACTTCTCTTTCGGATTCGTCGTCCTTTTCTACGCGGCGCTTCTTTCGCTGACGTTCGGCTGGTCTGCCCTTCGGGAGCGGATCCACTCCCTACGGGCGAAGGCAGGCACACTCGGCGCGGGAAGCGCGGTCGTCCTGTTGACCATTGCCCTGCTCCTCATCTGGCGCGCGGCTTCCTCCCTCCCGGACAGACTCCTGCACGTCACCTTCCTCGATGTCGGCTCGGCGGATGCCGTCTTCATCAAAACGCCATCGGGCAAGAACATCCTCGTCAACGGCGGACCCAGCGTAACCATCCTTTCAGACGAACTTGGCAGGCGCGTCTCTGCCTTCAACCGTTCGCTCGACTGGTTGATTATCGCCAACACGGACGAGGAACAGGTGGCATCGCTGCCGCGCGCGCTCGAACGTTACACGCCCGATAACGTGTTGTGGAGCGGCAACCGGCAGGGATCGTTTTCCTCGCAAGTGTTGTACGAGTATCTCACCCTGCAAGCCATTCCCGTGACGTTCGCGGAAACAAATCAAACCCTCGACCTCGGCGATGGCGCCACACTGCGAACGCTCACAACGGGCGCGCGCGGTTCGGTGTTATTAATTGAGTGGCAGAACTTCCGCGCGGTATTGCCCATCGGCATGAGTTTTGAAGCCATGGCTGAACTGCGCGACGGTCTGTCGGTTGGACCGGTGAGCGTGCTGTCGCTCGCCGACTCGGGATACGCGCCCTCCAACCCGCCGGAATGGATCGTGAATCTTAACCCGGAGTTGATCGTGCTAAACGTTGCCGCCGGCGACGAAAACGGGATGCCGGACGATGAAACGCTCGACGCGGTCAAGGATCATGAGTTGCTGCGCACCGACCAAAACGGTTGGATCGAGATCACCACGAACGGTGAGCAAATGTGGGTGAATGTGGAGAGAAATCAAGGAGAATGAACCATGAGCGAACTGACGATCAAAACATCGCAAGTGCAGGGGGATGTTTCGGTTACGATTTTGAACCTTGCCGGTCATCTGCACGGCGCGACCGAACATCAGTTACTGGATGCGGCGCGTCAGGCGCATGAAGACGGGGCAAGACATCTTGTACTAGACACCTCCGGCTTGGATGTGTTGTCCAGCGCGGGCTTACGCGGTATTCAAGCCGCGTTCAAACTGTTTACCCCGCCGCGCGATGTCGAAACGATCAACCGGCGCGAAACAGAACAGTACAAATCCCCATATTTCAAAATGATCTGCTCCAACCCGCAGATCTACTATATCCTCAACATTACCGGCTTCGTGCAAAATATACTGGTCTTTAATAACCTGGGAGAGGCGCTCGACTCATTCACGTAGGCGAAAATGAAGGTGCGTTGAACGGGATTATCACTTCACCGTTTGTAGCGCGGTTACAAACACATCCGCCATCTTCTCGATGTTGATCTCCTCTTTCACGATCCGAAACGACTCTTCTCCCATCCTTCGCAGGCGCGCCGCATCCGACAGCGCGTCTTTCATTGTAGCCACCAGCGCGTCGAAATCGTCGGGCGGAATTTGCCAGCCGTTTTCTTTTCTCACGAGATCATCTTGCGTGCCGTCTCCCTGCGCCACGATAACCGGCAGACCGTAACTCATTGCCTCTTGCACAGCCAAGCCCCCGGTTCCCGGCAGGACGAAGAGGTCTGCTTCGGCAAAGTGAGCCTTTAACTCCTCCCCATGCTTTGCCCCCACAAATTCCGCGGACGGATAAATTTCCGCGGCGAGTTCCTCGAACGCCTCGCGCGCCGGTCCGTCGCCGACGATGACCAGCCGCGCGTTTTGGATTTCCGCGCACGCGCCCAACAGCAAATCTATATTTTTGCGGAGTTGTAAACGTCCCACGAAAAGGATTGTGGGTTGAAGGTTGAAGGTTGAAGGTCGTTGCGGCATATCCCATGTCGGCGACGGGGAAACGGAATTATGCGCGACGAAAATATGATCGAGCGGAAAACCCAAGTCGGCGTACTCATCTGCGCCGCGTTGACTGTATGCGATCAGCGCGTCGAATTGACTGAGGAAGGCGCTCCTTCTTCGTTCACGCCATCCGCTGACCGGCGGCGCGCCGAGTCCCCAACCAATCACCGGTTTGTTCTCTTCGCGCATCCAATTCACAGCGGAGGATGTAGAAAGATAGCGCGGGTTGGCTTCCACGATCAGCGCGTCGGGATTCCATTCTTTCAGCCAGTTTGTCAATCCCTGCTGGTAACAAAGGTAAAGAGCGCCTCCGAGCAAATGAATGTTTTTTCCTAACTCGTATCTCGTAACTCGTAACTCGTCGGTCGTTGTAATTCCCTCGCTTGGGCGCGGCACGCCGGTGAAGAGACTCATCCCGCCTTCGCAAGCCGAGGCGAGCCGGTCAAAGAAGGGAGCGCGATAGTTGGGGAGCACACGTTGTTGCAGGGCGAGCCTGCCATTGAATCGATTCATGATGGGATGTGCGGAGCCTGCCACGCGGGAGATTTATGAACGTGGACAATTTTCCACGCGCCGTTGACTTTTACCATCACGCGGCTTTCGTTGTGCGAGGCGACCTTCACGCCCTCCGCAGATGCTGTACTGATGAGCAATGTGTAACTCGCAATCGCAGTCTCGCCATAATTTTGAATATGCACATTCGAGAGATCGAACCGCGTTTTAGATTTTCCCCTCGCGTCCGCGCCGAAGACCGTGCCGCGCTCGGCATTGGACGACATCATAAACTCATGAAAAGGAAGCCCGTCAATGCGATGCGGCGTGATCCACCATTCGTAAAGAGTCAACTCTTCGGCAGTGGTTTCGTTGTAGGTTTTTGTGTCGTTCTCTTGAATGGATTGCAAATGTTTTTTCAGGAAAGAGATGATTTCATCGGACATGTGAACTCCTTTTCAAGTTACCTCGGTGGTTGAGTAGGGCGAGCGACAGCGAGCCCGTATCGAAACCACCAGTTTCAAAAGAAATCTTGTTGCAAGTATTATCCTTCGGCGTAGTGATTTCTTCGGACATTGGTATCTCCTTGTATTGATCGCGCCAGTAAATTATGGAGCCGGTGACTCTACAATCCAAGCACTCTGTCGCTCCTTGATTATCCACTTGCCGCCTATTCTGTTCAACACTATATATTCGCCCATGCTGTAGATGTAAACACTGGCGTTGTCGTAACATGCTTCGCCACGGCAATCACCTTCTAAGACAAGCGCCTGTGTCATTGACGAGTTGAAACCTATCCGAGAAAACGACACCCACCAATTCAATTGTTTGCCATCTGCGGGATTGACTAATATGATATTTGCAGAATCGGATAGGTAATTCTTGATGGGATACGGCTTAGCATTTTTCGCCTGATAATCAAGCAGTGTTCCTTCTTCCAGGCTGGAAAAATATTTCAGCTCAAGACTTTCTCGAAAGAGACCTAGCCCGCTGGATGGAACGCCCGGTTGAAATTCATCAGAATTTGTAAGTTCTACTACTTGGATAGCATCCGGTAAGTCACTGTAAGCATATTTCTGTTCTTCAAGCAGAAGCGCGTATATTTCTTGCTCTGCCTGTAAAAGCTCAGCAGGAGTAGGTTCTCTAAGTTTCCAAAGCAGAAAAAGAACTGCCGCAACTATTGTTATTCCCAAGCAAAGCAACAATATTCGTTTGATTGTCATTTTTACCTTGTCAGCAACTTCATTCTAGACATCACATACGTCACAACCGTGACTTACGAGAAATCCAACAACACCTTCAAATACTCATCCACCATTGTATCCAACCCGAACACAGCCTCTGCCCTCTCGCGCGCGGATGTGCGGAAGCGTTCATTGTCGCGCAAGATTTCTTCCGCCGCCTCCGCCAGCGACGGGATGTCTGGTCGCTCCAACTTCCACGGGTTTGCCCCGTGAGCCGCGAGCCGACCGGCGTCTCCCTGTACGAGTTCGGAAAGCGAGCCGGTATCAAAGCCGACCACGGGCAATCCGCACGCCAGCGCTTCGATGACCGAATTTGGGCACGGCGGATTCACCTCCGCGGAAAATAGAAGATGCGACGAGCGTTCGAGAAATGGGATCTCCTCGCGCGGCATCGAGTCAACAAAACGGATTCGGAAATCTTTTTGTTCTCCCAATTTCTTTTTCGCGCTCGCATCCATGCGCCCGACGATGACCAATTCGATTCTGTGTTTCTTCGCTAACTGCTTTGCCAAGTCAACTGCGTAGAACAATCCCGAATCTAATCCGCCTGCGAGGCTTCCTTCCACCACGAGCAGACGATAAAAATCCGTTGGGCGTTCATGCAATCCATTTGGCGAATATTGATTCAAATCCACGCCGTTGAGAATCACGGAAGAGGGAACGTTCGTCGCGCCATACCAATCCTCCCACCAGCCTTTGACAAATTGACTTTGATAGATCACTTTGTCCGCAAAATGTTTTCGGATGAACGAGAGATTCCAATTGCCGTAGATCGCGCGGCTGGTGTAGCGCAGTCCCGCCCAGCGGACGCGGTGCACCCAGTTCAAGCCGTCCAGCCGCTGGACGATTCGCCCTCCCTTTGAGCGAGCCCGGCGCAGGCGAGTCAGGTTCTTCGTCCCGGCGAGAACGAGGACGGCATCCGCTGGCTGATCCAGATCGTACGTCACATCCACATTGCGAGCGCGGAGTCCGCTTTCAAATTTGAGTCGGAACGATGTGACGCCGCCGAGTCCCTCGACGCGGGGGAAAATGCAAATGCGAGGCATGAGGGTATTATAATTGCCGCGAGGAAATCACATGGAAAAACCCGATATTGAGTTCGTCAATTTCCTGAAAGCATATCCCACGTATCCCACCACAAAGATCATCGACGATCTGCGCGCCACCGACTATTCGCGTCTCGATCTGGGCGGGCACGTCTACCTCGATTACACCGGGGGCGGGCTGTATGCCGATTCACAATTACGACGCCATAACAAACTCCTCACCGAGCATGTCTTTGGCAACCCGCACTCCACCAATCCCACCTCGCTTGCTGCCACGCAACTGATTGAACACGCGCGTGAATATGTTCTGCATTTTTTCAACGCGGACCCAGATGAATACCTCGCCATCTTCACATCCAATGCCAGCGGCGCGCTGAAACTGGTCGGTGAGTCATACCCATTTGCAAAGGGACGTTATCTCCTCACCTTCGATAATCACAACTCGGTCAACGGGATTCGGGAATTTGCCCACGCGCGCGGCGCCGAGGTGACGTATATCCCGGTTGCGTTACCCGATATGAGCGCGGACGCTTCGCAACTCAGCCTCGAACTGTCTCGCCCATCGGAGAACGGACACAACCTTTTTGCCTACCCGGCGCAATCGAACTTTTCCTCCGTGCAACATCCGCTTGAGTGGATCGAGGAAGCGCACAAACACGGCTGGGACGTTCTGCTCGACGCCGCCGCGTTCGTGCCCACCAGCCGGCTCGACCTTGGCGCGGCGCATCCCGATTTTGTACCGATTTCATTTTATAAAATGTTTGGCTATCCCACCGGGCTGGGCGCGTTGATCGCGCGTAAATCGGCGCTGGCAAAGTTGCATCGTCCGTGGTTCGCGGGCGGCACGATCACCGTCGCATCGGTGCAGGGCGATAAATTTTACATGGCAGACGGCTCGTCCGCGTTCGAGGATGGCACGATTGACTACCTCAACATCCCCGCCATCGAGATCGGGCTCAAGCACATCGAATCCATCGGCTACGAGGTGATTCACGAACGCGTCCATTGCCTGACCAGCTGGTTGCTCGAAAACCTGACCAGCCTGAAACACGCCAATGGGGCGGGCTTGGTCCGGGTTTACGGACCAACCGTAATGGTGGGAAGAGGCGGGGCGATCACCGTTAATTTCTACGATAAAGACGACAACGCTCTCGATCATCGTTATATCGAGGAGCAGGCGAACAAATCCAATATTTCCCTGCGCACGGGCTGTTTCTGCAATCCGGGAGCTGGAGAGGTTGCGCTTGAAATTTCGCGCGTGGAGTTGGATGTGTGCTTTGCCAGCCCCGGTCACGAAGACCGCCTGACGATTGACGACTTCCGCACGTGCATCGATGGCAAATCTACCGGAGCGGTGCGGATTTCCATTGGTTTGATGACCAACTTTAAGGATGTGCAGAAATTCCTTGCCTTTGCCCGTACCCTGCTTTCCTGAACGTTGACGTAACTCTTACGCGCTAGCCTTGACTCTCCTTCTTTAACGCGTATAATTGCCCCCGTTGGATGTAAAAAACGAGTACTTACCAGCAAGCGCTTCAGAAAACACTCTGGAAGCGCTTGCCTTTGTTTGTCTCTGATACCAGCCGACTATACGCTGTATAGAGACAGTGATACTCCTTAACCTTCTTTTCTCAGGAGAGAACACGTGGAAACCAAGGGATTAACCGCACTCCGTATCAGTCTCGCCTCGCCACAGACCATCTTATCGTGGTCATACGGTGAGGTGCTCAAGCCCGAAACCATTAACTACCGCCGCCTGCGCCCCGAAAAAGATGGCTTGTTCTGTGAAGCCATTTTCGGACCCCAACGCGATTGGCAATGCTACTGCGGAAAATACAAGAACCCCCGTTATAAAGGAATCGTCTGCGATAAATGCGGCGTCGAAGTGACGCGCGCCGCCGTGCGTCGCGAGCGCATGGGGCACATCAACCTTGCCACGCCGGTTGCGCACATCTGGTACACGCGCCGCATTCCCTCCTACCTCGGCATGTTGCTGGATATTTCGCGCCGCAACCTCGACCGCGTGTTGTATTTCGCCCAGTACATCATCACCTACGTGGATGAGGAAGCCCGCACCAAAGCCCTGAAGCGAATTGAAGATGAAATTTCGGATACCGAACGCGAACAGGCGGCCGGCGTCAATGCCAAGATTGCCGAGATCAAAACCAAGCGCGACCACACCGTCGCGGATATCAACCAAAAGATCGCCAACCTTGAGCAGGGATACGACGAAGTCATTGCTGAGAAACTTGACCCGGTTATCAAGGAAGGGCAAAAACTTGAAAAACTCCTGCAAGGGCAGATGGGTGAACACGCCAAAAAGACCATCGTCTTTGAGTTGACCGACGAGAAGATCCTGGATGCTGGCGATAAGGTCGCGGCAAAACATATCACGCAGGTGCAAAAGATCGTCCAGAAGAAACTCGAATCGTTGGAAAACGAATTGAAAGACGAACGCGCCCGTGAAATGGAAAATCTAAAAATGGACGCGGGGCGCGTCAAAGCTGACGCCGACTTGAGGATGGAAGCCTTGCGCTCGCAACTCGAAGAGCAGACTTCGGTTTCCTCGAACCAATCCTCGCGCCAGCGCGACGAATTGCTCGAACTGCGCCCGTTCACCTTCCTCAGCGAAATTCGCTACCGCGAACTCAAACAACGCTGGGGACAAGTCTTCCGCGCCGACATGGGTGCCGAGGCATTCTACGATGTGCTTGAACGCCTCGACCTCGACAAACTCGCCGAAGAACTCTGGCACGAGGTGAAGACCACCAAATCGAAACAGAAGCGCAAGAAGGCGACGACTCGTTTGAAAGTTGTTGAAGCCTTCAAACGTTCCGGCAATCGCCCCGAATGGATGATCCTCACCATCCTGCCGGTCATCCCTCCCGACCTGCGCCCGATGGTGCAACTCGACGGCGGACGCTTTGCCACTTCCGATCTGAACGATCTCTATCGCCGCGTCATCAACCGCAACAACCGCTTGAAGCGTCTGCTTGAACTTGGCGCGCCGGATGTCATCATCCGCAACGAGAAGCGCATGTTGCAAGAAGCGGTAGACAGCCTCATTGACAATTCACAGCGCGGCAAAGCCCTTTCTCGTCGCGGACGCCGCGAACTCAAATCCTTGAGTGATATGCTCAAAGGCAAGAAGGGTCGCTTTCGCCGCAACCTGCTCGGCAAGCGCGTGGACTATTCCGGTCGCTCCGTGATCGTGGTCGGTCCGCAACTCAAACTCTATCAATGTGGGCTTCCCAAGAGCATGGCTCTTGAACTCTATCGCCCGTTCGTCATTGCGCGGCTTGTGCAGAGCAACTATGCCGCCAACGTGAAGGGAGCTCGTCGCCTGATCGAGCGCAACCGCCCCGAAGTGTGGGAAGCGCTCGAGGGTGTTATCGGCGATCGCCCCGTTTTATTGAACCGCGCACCGACGCTGCATCGCCTGGGCATCCAAGCATTCGAGCCGCTTCTGATCGAGGGCTCGGCGATCCAGTTGCATCCGCTCGTCACCACCGCGTTCAACGCGGACTTCGACGGCGACCAGATGGCTGTGCATGTTCCGCTTTCACAAAAGGCAGTGAAAGAAGCGCGCGAGTTGATGCTTGCCTCCAAGAACTTGCTCAAACCTGCCGACGGCGAGCCGATCATCTCGCCTTCGAAGGATATGGTGTTGGGCGTTTATTATTTGACGATGCCGCAGAAAGCCGCGCACAAAGGCGATGGACGCGCCTTCGCCGATATGGATGAAGTGGAGATGGCGTACGCTCTCGATCAGGTGGAAGTTCATTCCGAGATCAAATTGCTGGCGACTACCTGGTACAACGATAAAGGTGATCGTCTCGAAGAACCGGTAACGCGTCTCGTCGACACGACAGTTGGTCGCGTTATCTTCAACCGCATCCTCCCCCCGGAAGTGCAGTTCGTGAACGAAAAATTGGACAAAGGTGGCGTGAAAGATTTGATCGCCGAAGTGTACGAACTGTGCGGGCAGGAAGAGACCACTGACGTCGCTGACCGCATCAAATCGCTCGGCTTTGAATACGCCATGAGGTCTGGCACCACGCTTGCGGTTGCCGACATTTCCATCCCGCCGGAACGCAAGGGCATCATCGACGAAGCCCTCAAAGCCGTCGAACTCGTGCAACGCGACTTCCGCCGCGGCTTGCTCACCGAACAGGAAAAGAACGAGCGCGAGATCGAGATCTGGCAGGGCACAACCGATAAGGTCGCCGATGCGGTCAAGAAATCCATGGATCCGGACGGCAACCTCTCGACCATGGCATCCTCCGGCGCGACCAAAGGCGGATTCTCCACCATCAGCCAGTTGGCGGGTATGCGCGGTTTGATGGCAGACCCGTCCGGGCGCATCATCCCGATGCCGATCCGGTCCAACTTCCGCGAGGGACTCACCGCGCAGGAATACTTCATCTCGACGCATGGTGCGCGCAAGGGTCTGGCAGATACCGCTCTGCGCACCGCAGATGCCGGCTATCTCACTCGCCGCCTCGTGGATATTGCGCAGGATATTATCATCAACGAACCCGATTGCGGTACGCACGATGGCGTAATGATTCGCCGCCGCGACGATGTGGCAGGTCAATCGCTCAGTAGTCGCTTGTTCAGCCGTTTGCTTGCTGAACGAGTCGTCGACCCGAAGACCGGCGAGGTCCTTGGAGAATATAACGATGTAATCAGCCAGGATATGGCGCGTAAAATTGCCGCTTCTGGAATTGAAGAGATTAAAGTCCGCTCGCCGCTGAGCTGCGAACTGCAACACGGCATCTGCGCCAGCTGCTACGGGCTTGATCTCGGTCGCGGTATGATGGTGGGACTCGGCTCGGCTGTTGGCATCGTCGCCGCGCAATCCATCGGCGAGCCGGGCACGCAACTCACGCTGCGCACCTTCCACACGGGCGGTGTCGCCGCCGGCGGAGCAGACATTACCACCGGTCTGCCGCGCGTGGAAGAATTGTTCGAAGCGCGCAAACAGCCAAAGGGCGAAGCCGTCGTGGCGGAGATCAGCGGCACGGTGCGCATCAAGCAATCGGAAAAATACGCCGATCTGCGCGAAGTGATCATCGAACAGAGCGAACTTGTCAGCGATGAATACGGTATCCCCGAGGAGTGGAAGTTCGCTGTCAAAGATGAGGCGGAGGTCAAGGCGGGCGAAACACTCGCAACGTTGGACGATGCGAAGATCGTCGCCCAGCACGGCGGCCGCGTGCGCGTCGAAAAGAAAGAACGCAAAGTGATCGTCTCGTATGACCGCCGCGAGGAATCTGTTAACGAAGTGCCGACCACATCCCGCCTGCTCGTGAAAGACGGCGAAAAGATCGAAGCCGGGCGCCCGCTCACCGAAGGCTCGCTCAACCCGCACCGTGTGTTGAAAATTCAAGGGCGCGAAGCCTGCCAGATGTATTTGATGACCGAAGTGCAAAAAGTGTACCGCTCGCAAGGGCAGAACATCCACGACAAACACTTCGAGGTCATCATCCGCAAGATGTTGAGCAAGGTGCAGATCACCCGCCCCGGCGATTCCAAGTTCCTGCCTGGGGACCCGGTGGAACGGCTCGAACTCCGCAAGATCAACGAGCAGTTGCTGGCTGATGGTAAACAGCCCGCCAAGTTCTCCGAAGTGTTGCTCGGCGTTACAAAAGCCTCACTCAGCACCGACTCGTTCCTCTCAGCCTCCTCGTTCCAGCACACCATCAAAGTGCTGGCAGGCGCGGCGATTGGCTCCACCAGCGATCCGTTGCGCGGCTTGAAAGAGAACGTGATCATCGGTAAATTGATCCCCGCCGGCACCGGTTTCATCAAAGAGCCGGTCAAGAGCGAAGACCCTGTCTTTCAAGAAGGCGGCGCGTCGCAAGCGGCGGAAATTTCACCAGACGCATCCGCGGCTGACTAACAAACCTTGGGACACGGCAATTACCGTGTCCCAATTTTTTTATGTCCCATCAACGCGCCTCAAAAAAACCAGAGGGACTTCCCACTCGCGGCAAAACCGCCTCCAATCGACTCCGCCGCGTGGACAATTTCATCCTGCTCTACGAACCATCGCTTCTTTCGCGAACGGATGGCTGGTTCGCCAACTCGATATTCGTCGACCTCGGCTACGGCTTCGACGCGCGTACCACGCTCGAAGCCGCGTCGCGCTTCCGGCGCGTGAACCCCGACTTGAAAATCCTCGGCGTAGAAATTGAAAAAGAGCGCGTAAAAGCCGCATTGCCATTCGCAGACGACAAAACATTCTTCCGTTTGGGCGGATTCAACTTGCCGTTGCAGGAGGGAGAACGTGTTCGTTTAATCCGCGCCTTCAACGTGTTGCGTCAGTACGAAGAAAAAGATGTCGCTCCCGCCTATGAACGACTCGCTCAATATATTTTGCCCGGCGGGTTGATGATCGAGGGAACCTCGAATCCGTTTGGGAGTGTTTGGTGCGCGAACGTGGCGCGGCGTGTGGAGGATGCCGGGAAACAGAGAAGTAGAGAGTTGGAGACTAGAGATTGGGAACTGGAGGACTGGAGATTCGAGGCGCTGGTATTCAGCACAAATTTCCGCTTGGGCTTCGATGTGGATGAATTTCAAACCATCCTGCCAAAGAACTTGATCCATCGCGTTGTGCGCGGCGAGCCGATCTATAATTTCTTCGAAGCATGGAAGCGATCGGCAAGGGAGACCTCCGTGATGAAAACATACGGGACGAGGCAGTGGTTCATTGCGACGGCGGAATCGCTTGCAGGGAAGGGGTATAAAGTCAATTTGCAGAGGAAATTTCTCTCCAAGGGATTCCTGCTCTGGCTTTTCGAACATAGCGCAGTTGCGGAGCAAAATGGCGGCAAACAAAAGCGGGATTCAACATCTCAAGAAGTCAACGGATGAAACCACACTCTCCCCTATGCCAATCGGACTCTCGTAGATTTTCTCTATCGCTTATGATGAACATTCCCAGAACGTATTGGGCGTCGGTTAATCGTAGGGTAATCGTAGGTTTGGCGTCAAGCACGATGGAGTCGACTATGATAAATTTGACCCCGTAAGGTGATTTCTCTTCTCCTCCTTTCGTAGGGAACCGCGGTCGGCGTCCGCGGTTCTCGCACTTTAACGGGCGGGCTGTTGGAACTGCCGTTATAATATTCCTTCGAATTCATTCCAAGAGGTCAAGATGACAGTTCAAATCACTATTCTCGGTCTGGGGCAGGTAGGGAGTTCTATCGGGCTGGCTCTTGCCAACCAGAAAAACATCAAACGAGTCGGGCATGATAAAGATTACGAAGTTGCGCGTCTTTCACAAAAAGCCGGCGCGGTGGACGAGATCAAGGTCAATCTACCCTCTTCGGTTAGCAACGCGAACATCGTCGTGCTCAGCATGCCGCTGAGTGAAATACGCGACACGCTTGGGTATATCGCCCAAGACGTTCAAGAGGGCACGGTGATTCTCGACACGGCTCCCGCCAAGGGGGAGGTTGCCTCGTGGGTGGGAAAGTTGATTCCACAGGGACGTTATTATGTGGGGCTTTCACCCGCGGCTGGTGCAAATTACCTGCATGGCACGGACCTCGGTGTGAACTCTGCGCGCGCCGATCTCTTTAAAGATGGGCTATTCCTCGTCAACGCGCCTGCCGGCACGCCCAGCGAAGCGTTAGACCTGGCAAGCAATCTCGTCAGCCTGTTAGGTGCGCGCGTGATGTTCACCGATTCGGTCGAAGCGGATGGGTTACTGGCATCTGCGCACGTGTTGCCGCAATTAGCGGCGGCGGCGCTTCTTGATGCCACGGTGAACCAACCCGGCTGGACGGAAGCGCGCAAGGTGGCTGCGCGCCCGTATGCGTCGGTCACTTCGGGAATTGCCTATCATGATGAAGCGGGATCACTGCGAGAGGCCGCATTGCTAAACCGCGAGAACACGGTCCGTATGTTAGACGCGTACATGGCGTCTTTGCAGAAGCTGCGCGATCAGATCCACAATGGGAATGAGGCGGAGGTTTTATCCTATCTTGAAAATGCCGTCAAGGCGCGAGATCGGTGGCTCAATGAACGCGCGCGCGCAGACTGGCAGGACGCGCAACGATCCGAAATGGATTCGGTCACGCTTGGCGCGCGCATGAACCAGTTGTTCATGGGCAATTTATTCGGGCGCAATAAAAATAAAAAGTGAGCGTCTGCTTTTGCTACATTGTCGAATGCGCGGACGGGACGTATTACACGGGCTGGGCAATTGACCCCGAAAAGCGCGTTACCGTTCACAACAAGGGACGCGGCGCAAAATACACGCGGATGCGCCTGCCGGTGAAATTGGCGTACGTGGAAGAACAGCCGGATCGAACCTCCGCCATGAAACGCGAGCGCGCTATCAAGAGGATGAAGAGGGAGGGGAAGGTGCGGTTGATTGTGAGCGGTAAAAGGGGCAAGCGACGTAAACAAGGAAACACGTAAACAAGTACACAAGGAAAAAAAGAAGGCTGGAGGTTGTACGACCTACAGCCTTTCACGTGTATACCTGTCTATCCTGTCTACGTGTCTACTTCCTCACTCCGTAAACAACGGCAAATGCCCCAGCGAAACGATGTGCATCCATTCGGCGCGATCGCCTTCGGTGAAGATGGCCGCCTCCGCTACAACCGTGGAACCCGCTTTATCGAGGATCATCCGCATACCTTGAAGCGTGGACCCCGTGCTGATCACATCGTCCACGATCACAACATTTTTACCTTTCACCAATTCGCGGTCTTTCTCGTCAAGGATCAACGTTTGCGGTTGACCTGTGGTGATGGACAACGTCTCGGCTTTGAGCGCGTCGCCCATGTAGAGTTTATACGCCTTGCGGAGCACCACGTAAGGCTTTTTTGTTTCCACAGACAACGCATACGCCAGCGGGATGGATTTCGCCTCCGCCGTCACCAACACATCGAATTGTTTCTCTGCTAATTTCTTCGCCAATTCCTTCGCGGAAGCCTGCGCCAGTTCCGTATCGCCTAGAATATTGAGGATCGCGATCTTCAACCCGGGCTTGATCTCGAACAGAGGCAGTTCGCGTTTTAATCCCGCAATCTCAACCGCGTAAGTTTCGTGTTTAGCCATTCCATTCTCCACAGTCAAATCTCAGCTGAAGTTTATCACGATTCATTTATAATGTTCCCCAATCTCCAGTCTCCAATCTCTGGTCTCAATTCTCTAATCCTCTAATCCTCCAATTCTCCTCTTCTCCACCCTCAATTATCATTTACCAATTACCTCCATGCTCCCCAACCTCCGCCTCCACGATCACCTCCGCCTCCGCAAACAACACCCCTGCGGCTCTTACGAATGGACAGTGACGCGCCTCGGCGCGGATATTGGACTGGAATGCAAAGGCTGCGGTCGGCGCGTCATGCTCACGCGACGCGAACTGGCAAAGAGACTTAAAATCAACCTGACGGAACATGATGACACCGAAAAAAACAACTCCTAAAAAGCCTCATATTGTCTTTTTCTTCTCCGACACCGGAGGCGGGCATCGTTCCGCGGCAGAAGCCATCATCGAAGCGGTTCACATTGAATACAAAAACAATGTGACCACTGAGATGGTGGATTTTTTCAAAGATTACGCGCCGGTGCCATTTAATCATACGGCAGATATGTACCGGTACGCGGTCAAAGCGCCGCGATTGTGGAGCGCAAGTTTTTACGCCACCGATGGACGCGCCCGCGCGCGCATGATCACCGCCACCACATGGCCCCTTGCGCGTCGCGCGGCGAAAGCCCTTGTGCGCGAACATCCCGCCGACTTGATCGTCACCGTTCACTTGGGCGCGAATTCCCTTGCGCTCAAAGCCCTTGGAAATAACCGCCCGCCTTTCATCACAGTGGTTACCGACATGGTCACCACGCACGCGTTATGGTTCGATAACCGCGCCGACCTGATCCTCGTCCCAACCCAATTGGCTCGCCAACGCGCCCTCAAATACAACATGCCTCCCGAAAAAGTCCGCGTCGTTGGGCTTCCTGTTGCCAATAAATATTGCAAGCCGCTCGGTAGAAAAAGCGTGATCCGAAAAAAACTGGGGTGGACTCTCGATAAACCCATCGTGTTACTCGTCGGCGGCGGCGAGGGGATGGGACCTCTGGCAAAGACCGCGCGCGCGATCGACGCTTCCGGTCTGGACGTGGGGCTGGTCATCGTGTGCGGGCGGAATCAACGCCTGAAAACGACTCTCGAAGCGCAGAAATGGGAGAACCCAACATTCATTTACGGCTTCACGCGCGATATGCCCGACTTCATGCGCGCCTCCGACTTCATCGTCACAAAGGCGGGTCCCGGCACAATCGCCGAAGCGCTCAACGCTGAACTGCCGATCATTTTATATTCCAAACTTCCGGGGCAGGAAGATGGCAATGTCACATTTGTAGAACATGAAGGCGCGGGCGTGTGGGCGCCCAAGCCGCAGGATGTGGTCCGTGCGCTGACGCGCTGGCTATCGCGCCCGGAGGAACGGAAAAAAGTAATTGAAAATTGCCGCCGAGCAGGCAAGCCGGAAGCCGCGCGCGTCATTGCTCGCGCGATTGGCAAGTTACTGGGTTTATCGACGCGTTTGAGTGGATGATGCTCAACTACAAGATAGAAGGCGGCGGGGAGCCGTTCTTATTGATCCATGGGTTTGGGATCTCCTTCTACATCTGGGAAGACCTGCTTCCACTGCTTCGCGATCAATTCTCGTTAATACAAATCGAACTGCCCGGCATTGGTTCTTCTCCGCCTCCCAAAAAGGGGCAAAATTATCTTGACGCGGCAGTAGAGGGGGTCGAACAAGTACGCGCCGCTTTGAAGATCGAACGATGGCGCATGCTAAGTTATTCCTCCGGCACGCGCGTGGGAGAACGCTATATGAACCTCTGCGCCAACCGCGTGGAACGCGCAATTTTTGTCTGCCCCGCGAAAATCTCATCGAGAAGGGCTTGGGGGCTTCGCCTAGCCATGCAACTCGACACGATGATCCCCCAACTTGGAAACTGGGTTCTTTCTGGTGCGCGGTTGCATTGCCTGATCGGTTTGCTCGGATTCAATTCACAGCCGAACGAACGCTCTCCGCGCTGGTTTCAAGAGATCAGCTCGCAACCTGTCGAAATTTTGAAAGAAACATTACGAAGCCTTTCTCACGAAGGCGCGCAACCGTTTTTGTCGGCGGGGAACAATACCTTGTTCATCTGGGCGGACAATGACCGTATCATTGAAACGCCGCGACCATCCTCTCAAGACCATATCATCCATGCCAACCATAGCGCCGCGCAGACCGCATCCCGCCAACTAGCGGAGTTAATCCTTCCCTTTCTGGGAAGTAAACCCCTCACGGTATAATCTTCCCGATGTTTGCAATTGATTCACACACCATCGAAGTGAAAAGTCACAATCCCGAACAGACGCGCCATCTTGGAATGCGTTTGGGCGAGGCGTTGCAAACCGGCGACATGATCTGTTTGCAGGGCGATCTCGGCGCGGGCAAGACGACGTTCGTGCAAGGCATCGCGCAGGGATGGGGTTCAACCGATTCGGTTTCCAGCCCGACGTTTATTCTGGTCAACATGTATCGCCGCGCCGACGGAGGTCAACTTTTTCACATGGACGCCTACCGCCTCGATTCGACGGGGGAGGCTGAGGAGCTCGACCTCGACTCGATGCTCGCGGAAGGCGCGCTGATCGTCGAGTGGCCCGAGCGGATGCAAGGTCTCATTCCAAATGAACGCTTGTGGGTGGAGTTCACTCCATCGGGCGAAGAAGAACGCGAATTAAAATTCAACGCGCACGGCAAGCGATATGAAGCCTTGCTCGAAATTCTTCGCGGAGGCAAGTGATGTTGCTGGCTGTGGACACATCCAATGAATGGATGGGGCTGGCGATCTACGATGGCGAACAAGTCATCGGCGAGCGTGCGTGGCGGAGCAGTCAACATCATACGGTGGAACTTGCGCCGGCGATTCAAGAATTGCTGACTTCCAATAATTTGAAAATGGAAAACGTCACGGCTGTGGGAGTCGCCATCGGTCCCGGTTCATTTACAAGTTTGCGAGTCGGTCTCGCGCTGGCGAAGGGAATCGCTTTTGCGCGGAACATTCCGTTGATCGGGATTCCGACTCTCGATATCCTCGCGCGCGCATTGCCCGAGTCGAATCTTCCGCTGGCGGTGGCGATTGGAGCCGGGCGCGGGAGGTACGCTTTGGGTTGGTATAAGAGCGTCAGGAAACTGTGGCAGGCTGAGGGTCCGGCAAGAGTCGTGTCGGTCGAAGCGATAAAGGATGAAGCAGCGAGTCCGTCTGTGGTGTGCGGAGAGTTCACGGGCGAAGTTCGTCAAAAAATTGAATCGAATCCAAACGCGCAGTTAACTTCACTTGAAGAGTCGCAACGCAAGCCCGCGATGTTGGCAAAACTCGCGTGGGCGCGTTTTCAAAACGGCGACGTGGATGACGCGGCTTCGCTTGCGCCAATCTATTTGCACACCGCCGCGCCGATCGAGACATGAACATCCGCCGCATGACTCTCGAAGACCTTGCGCAGGTGATCGCGATTGATCAAGTATCGTTCAGTTTGCCGTGGCCCGAACGGTCGTTTCGATTCGAGATCACGGATAACCCCGCCTCGCGCGCGTGGATCGCGGAAGAGGATGGAAAAATTGTCGGCATGATCGTGGCGTGGCTGCTGGTTGACGAGGCGCACATCGCGACGATTGCGACGCATCCCGAGTTTCGTCGGCGAGGCGTTGCGAGCAAGTTGTTGATTCATGCGTTGGAGTATATGAGGAGCGAAGGCGCGGTGACATCGGTGTTAGAGGTGCGCGAGAGTAACGCCGCCGCGCAAGAGATGTATCGTAAATTTGGTTTTGAGGAATCGGGGCGTCGTCCGCGTTATTACAAGGATAATAGCGAGGATGCGATTTTGATGACGCTTGAAAATATATCGGTGGTCGAGTAGCGACGAGTGAAACGAGGAGCGTATCGAGACCACCAGCGCATAAAGAAAATTTTGTTACAAGTTTTTTCTTGAACATCGTTGGTTTCGACTGCTTGCGCTCAACCAACGTTATATTATGGAGAATCTATGACCGCTGAAGAAACTCTTGCCCAAATTGCCAAAGAAGTGACCGTGTGTGTGAATTGCGCGTTGCATCACACCCGCAAGAAGTCTGTGCCGGGCGAGGGACCCGCCACTGCCGAGATCATGTTCATCGGCGAGGGACCGGGCTTTCACGAAAACGAGCAAGGACGTTCGTTCGTGGGCGCGGCGGGAAAATTTCTCGATCAACTGCTCGCGCAGGCGGGAGTGACGCGCGCGGATGTGTGGATCGGCAACGTGGTAAAATGCCGCCCGCCCGAAAACCGCGATCCGCTGCCGGAGGAACTCGCCGCGTGCAACGAATATCTCGAACGGCAGATCGAGGCGATCAACCCAAGCATCATCGTCACGCTGGGACGTTTCTCGATGAATAAATTTTTCCCCGGCGCGAAGATCAGCGCGGTGCATGGGCAGATGAAGAAAGTCGGCGAGCGCTACGTGATCGCGATGTTCCATCCCGCCGCGGCGCTGCACCAAGCCGCGCTCAAGCCCGCGATTTTGGCTGATTTTGCAAAACTTCCCGAGTTGTTGGAACAGGCTCGCAAAGGTTTGGGAAAGTCTGCGCCGGTGATGAAGGTTGAGGGGTCGCAAGAAGATAATCCGAAACAGTTGAGTATGTTCTAACAACTCGTCATTGCGAGTGGCGCCTCGCGCCTCGAAGCAATCCCCAACACAATGACGGAGATTGCTTCGTCGCCCTTCGGGCTCCTCGCAATGACGGAAATTAAGGAAAAGAATGTCGAAAGAAGATTTGATTCAAAAACTAAAAAATAAAAATGCCCGCGTTGCGATTCTTGGACTCGGCTATGTGGGACTCCCTCTCGCGGTCGTCTTTGCCGAGGCGGGATTCAACGTGACGGGCATCGATCCTGACGCAGGGAAAGTTGATTCGCTAAAGGGCGGCATTTCCTACATTCCCGACGTGAAGACCGAAACGGTTGCGAAGCTGGTGAAGTCCGGTCATCTCAGCGCGACGACGGATTTCTCCGCGTTGAAAGAAATGGACGCGGTCAGCATCTGCGTGCCGACTCCGCTTCGTCAGACGGGCGACCCGGATATGTCATTCATCATCTCCGCCGCGGACGAGTTATCGAAGTACATGCACAAGGGTATGGTAGTCGTGTTGCAGTCCACGACCTATCCCGGCACGACGCGCGAGTTGTTGCTTCCAAAACTTGGAATAGATAACAACCTCAAAGTGGGCGAAGATTTTTTCCTCGCGTTCTCTCCCGAACGAGTTGACCCCGGGCGCGTGGATTTCACAACGAAGAACACTCCCAAAGTGATGGGCGGAATCACCGAAGCGTGCGGCGAAGTGGCGACGGCTTGGTACGAGGGCGCGATTGACGTTGTGCATCGCGTCTCGTCTGCGGAAGCGGCGGAGATGGCGAAACTGCTCGAAAACACCTTCCGCATGATCAACATCGGATTGGTCAACGAACTGGCGATGATGTGCGAACGTCTCGGCGTGGACGTGTGGGAAGTGATAGACGCGGCGGCGACCAAACCCTTCGGCTTTATGAAGTTCACGCCGGGACCGGGCTTGGGCGGACATTGCATCCCAATTGACCCGTTGTATCTTTCGTGGAAGATGAAATCGTTCAACTACAACGCGCGCTTCATCGAGTTGGCATCCGAGATCAACACCAACATGCCGCGTTACGTTGTCGAGCGCATCATGGACGCGTTGAACGATAAAAGCAAAGCGTTGAAGGGCTCGAAGATCCTCATCCTCGGCGTCGCCTACAAGCCCGACGTAAGCGATGTCCGCGAATCGCCCGCGCTGGATGTGATCGGCTTGTTGCAAAACAAAGGCGCGAAAGTGGAATATCACGATCCGTACATTCCTCACATCCATCACGAGACCGAAGGCTGGCGCATGGATAGCGTGAAAGACGTGATGAAGTCGGTGAAGGAGTCGGATGCGGTGGTCATCGTCACGAATCACAAGGCGTATGATTACGAAGCGATCGTCAACGCGGCGCAGTTTGTGTTCGATAGCAGGAATGCGACGAGGAAAATTGCGAATGATAAAGTGGTGAGATTGTAGAAAACCTCGGTGGTCGAGTAGGTCGAGGCGATAGCCGAGACCGTATCGAGACCACAGGTACGCATACAAACTTTTGTAACAAGAATTTTTTACGGCGTGGTGGTTTCGATACGTCCCGCGACGAGCATCGCGGGACTACTCAACCACCGAATCTGGATGATATAGGAATTACATGTCAAACTACTTAATCACAGGCACAGCAGGCTTCATCGCCGCGCGGACGGCGGAGTTATTACTCAACGATGGTCATTCCGTCGTCGGCGTGGACAACATGAACGACGCGTACGATCCGCGCATCAAAGAGTATCGCTTGAAACGATTACAGGCGATGAAGGGATTCACCTTCCACAAATTGGATGTGGCGGACAGATCCATCATCGAGAAATTCAAAAGCGAGAAGTTCGACGCGGTCATCAACCTCGCGGCGCGGGCGGGCGTGCGCTTCAGCGTGGAAAATCCGTGGGTGTTCGTCGAGACGAACATGATCGGCACGTTGAACATGCTCGAGTTGTGCAAACAGAATGGGATCAAGAAATTTGTCGTCGCGTCCACGTCGAGCATTTATGGCGAGGATCCGCCGTACCCGACGCCCGAGTCCGCTGACAGCAGTGAGCCGCTCCAACCGTACGCGGCAAGCAAAAAGGGAGCGGAGGCGATGTGTCACGCGTATCATCATCTCTACGGGATAGACGTCAGTATCCTGCGTTTTTTCACCGTCTACGGTCCCGCGGGCAGACCCGACCTCGCGCACCTGCGATTCGTGCAGTGGATCAGCGAAGGCAAGCCCGTGCGAGTCAACGGAGACGGAAATCAATCGCGCGGCTTCACCTACATTGACGACATCGCGCGCGGCACGATCCTTGCGTTGAGACCGCTCGGTTTTGAGATCATCAACATCGGCGGGCATGAAGTCGTCACGATCAATGAGTTGATCAAGATCGTCGAGGATGCGGTCGGCAAAAAGGCGATCGTGGAATATGGTCCGCCCAACCCGGCGGATATGTTGACGAATCAAGCCGACGTGAGCAAAGCGGGCGAATTGCTCGGCTGGGAAGCGCAATTCGATATGAGGAGAGGGGTGGAGAAACTCGTGGAATGGTACAACGCCGAGCGCGAATGGGCGAAGGATATTCTCACGCCGTAAGGTAAAGTACGACAAAGTTCACTTTGTCATTTCATAAAAAGCAAAGTGAACTTTGCTGTACTGGGCTTCACTTCCGTTTATTTTTCAACGCATTCTTTCGCGCGAGCAATGACGACGTTGTAGAGGTCGCGGTTCCTGATGGGGGAAGTTTTGTTTCTGTCTGTTTCTCTTGCTCAACCAATTCGACAAAACTTTCTGAAGGTTGCGGTTCTTTAACTTCCACAGGAGTCGCCTGCTCGCGTTTGGCTGACTCGGCGGCGCGGTCTTTGGCTTTGAGCAGCGCTTCCATGCGTGGCGACGATTGCGCGGTCGCCAGCGCTCGCGGTTGAGCGAGACCGAGTCGTTTCATCATCCATACCCGCCTGTTTGAAATATCTTGTTTCGTAATAATCAAACGGCGCGAGGCGATATCGAACGGTAATAACAACACGGCGAGCAGAATCAGCCATTGCCAAATGGGACGCGAGGCGCGCGCGGCGTTGAGGTTGTGGAGAAAAGCGTCCGCGGGGTTCGATGTGGCGACCTCCCCGTTCGATAAAGCCGCGAGACGCAGAAGCAGGTCGGGGTCCGAATCGAGCCGTTTGTATTCGGGCGAATACGAAAGCGCCCAGCCCATCGTCTCGGCGAACGAATCGGTTTCATCGGCGGATGTCCCCGCGAATCGGATCAAGTAGACTCCCTGCTCTTTCGGATCGAAGGACGCTTCGTATCTCCCCGGGGCGACCTGCCTCAACGTGAGCGATTGGGTTTCGCCGTTCGGCGCCACGATGTTGGCGCTCGCTTCGTAACCGTTGATGAATTCGCCGCTGGGAGTTTGCGCGTCGAGGGTGATACGCGCTTGCCCATTGACGAGTTCGATGTTGGTTGCGAGCGCGTTGTCCACATTATTGCCGACGGTGTAGCGAACCGTTTGCGCCCAAAATTTTGCGAAGTCGTCCGACGCGAGCCAATCGCGCGCCCAGCGACCGGTGGCGTCGGAGGTGAACGCGACGGAGCGCCCCAGCCCATATTGCCACGCCGCGAGAATCGGATCGTCCTTATCGGACTTGAGGATCACCTGCGCGAGGTCTTTCGGACTCGACGCCACGTAGCCGTATAAACGCGGCAGTTCGTTGATGCCGGAAAGGATCGGCGAGGAATTGGCAAGCGCGGGGAAGAACGGCTCTTCGACGAGATAGGCGCGCGTGGCGAGCGAGACTTCCTCGGTGAAGATGCTGGGAATACTGCTGGGATCGTTGGTGAAGTGATAGCGACCGCCGCCGACCTCGGCGAGGTCTTCGAGGAACGGCGCGGCGTCGTTGCCCACGCCCACGGTGGAAAGCGTGATGCCATTTTCTTCGTATAATTTTTGCACAAGCTCGGGGATGCCGGTCGGGTCCGCGCCGCCATCGGTGAGCAGGATGACGTGCTTCACTTTGGCGGGATCGCCCGGCAGCACTTCAGACATGGCTCGCACGCCGGACATAATGTCGGTGCCGCCTCCGCCGCGGATCGAGCCGATGGCGCCGATCACTTGACCGGGGTCGCTGAGATCGGTCATCGGCACGACCCACGAGGCGGAATCGTCGAACGCGATCACGCCGACGCGGTCGGTGGGGAAGAGGAAGTCAATCGAACGCGCCGCGGCTTCTTTGGCGAGCTCAAGTTTGGTCACGCCGCCGCTGGTTTCCTCCATACTGCCGGAGTGGTCAATGATGAACACGATTCCCAAATTCGGTCGGCGCTTTTCGTCTTTGATCTGCATCTCGACCGGCAGCGCCTCTTCGAGCGGGGTTTGGAAATATCCGCCCACGCCGTAACTGGTCGGTCCGCCGACGGCGACCAATCCGCCGCCGAGATCATGCACATAACTTTGCAGGTTCTTCATTTGGTTGGCGCCCAACGACCGCGCGGGGACATCCACCAACACGACCGAATCATATTGCGCCAGCGATGGCAGATCGGAGGGCAGGCGATTCGGCGCGACAATTTCCACTTGAAAGCCCGCCGATTGAAGCGCGGTTGATAACGCGGAGGATTCATCGGGGCGCGGATCGCCGCCGGGCAACGCCTCGCCCGCCGGGGGCGCGACAATCAAAATGCGCGGCGGACCCTCCACTTGCGAAAACGCGTCGAGAATATTGTTTTGGTAAAACCCGTCGTCCGCCGCGGAGACCTGCACTTGATAATTGACAAAGCCCGGTTCGCCCGCGACCAACGGCAGGCTCAACGATTGAACGCCGCGCCGCAGATCGTACGCGCCTTCATACAGAACTTCGCTCCCGCCCAGCACGCGCACGTTGGCGCGAGTCGGTTCGCTCGCTTGCAGGGTGATCGTGAGATCGAAGCGCTCGCCCGGTCGCAGGCGCGACGGCGCGTCCACGTTTTGGATGGACACCTCCGCGCCGCGCTGATTGACGATGGGCAACACGACCAATTGCACATCGGACGCCTCCGCGAACTTCGCCGCTTCGAGCGCGTCGCCCCGGGTCTGCGCCCCGTCGGAGAGGATCACCATCCGTTTGGCGTAGCCGGAGGGGAAAAGCGCCAAGCTGAGTTGGATCGCCTCTTCGAGATTCGTCTGGTTGGTGACCGGGGCGGAGGTGAACGCGCTCAACTCCTTCGCGGCAGACATCTGCCGTTCGACCAACGCGTCCGCGCCGAACAAGACCACCGCCGCCTGATCGTCTGGCGACATCGCCTCCAGCGCCTCTTGCACATATCCCACTTCGGCGCTGATCGCCTCGCCCGGCATCGAGTCGGACACATCCACCAAAAACACAACGGCGAGAGCGTCTCCACGCTGGACGATTTCGAGTCCCGCGAGTGAAAATATCAGACACAGGAGGATGACCACGCGTAGGATCAACGAGACGAGCTCACGCGTCCGCCCGGGACCTTTGGCTGGTTTGCCCATCCATGCCGCGAGCGGCACGAGGAGCAGAAGGAGGAGGAAGAGAGGGGAGGTGAATCTCATAAAATCTTTGGGGACGCTGACCGCGAAGCGCGCTGAAAAACGCTGATCTTATTTTTGGGATTCAGATTTGTGTTGGGCGAGTCACCATTCCTTCCGCGTGTTGTCGAAGGAGCGGCGTTTGGTTTCAGGCTTCTGTTCATCTTTTCTCCGAATCAAAAAATCAGTGTTCTCAGCGTTTTTCTGCGTCCAAATTATTTCTAAAGATGGGCAATGACGGAATTTGCCTGCGATGAAATACCTGCCATTCGATCATCAGCACGAGCAATGCCAGCGCGGCGAGCCAGCTCCACAGTTCGCGTTGACCGATCTGTTGCGAGGCGGTGGGCGTGACGGTCGACCGTCCGATTTGAATCGTCTCTCGTGGGCTGATGTTCGATTCGGCTTCGTCGAAAAGATTGACGGCGAAATATTCGACGTGGTTTGAATCGCCCGAGATGAAGTTGACCGCGTAGTAGCCGAGTTCGTCGGTCTGCGTGAAAACGGTTTGATCGAGCGCGAGCGTATAGGCTTGGTCTGACGGCGAGGCGACGACGATGCGCTCCGCGTTCGATGGAGGCAAAATGGACAGGCTCTCGCCGGGTTCCAGCGATCTCGTCGCGTCGAAGGCGCTGGGCGGCGCGAGGTAGTTGATCAGGTTGGAAAAGAGGATCGGGTAGGCGATCTGAAGCGGCAGGTCGCTTTCTTTCAAGTCGAAGGCGAGCGCCGCGATGCGTTGACCTTTCGTCTCGCCCGCGAACACAAGCGGACCCGAGTCGGATTCGATCAACGTCTCTGCCCATGCGGGAGTTTGCACGGTCTTCGCTTGCAGGATGTGGACATTGCTCCAATCCACAAAGTTAGTGAGGGCATGTTGATCAACTTGCATGTTTTGAAATTCGTTATACGTCCCGCCGACTTCAAAGAGCGGATTGGACGACGGGTTCACAAACAACAGGTTCGCTTTCGGCAATTCGGGAGGCGCGACTCCGTCGAAGATGTAGAGGTCGAACGGATCGTTGGGCATTTGAATCGTCCCGTCGGCGGCGGGCAGGGCGCGGAAGGGTTGAATGCCGGGCAACGAGGCGAGCAGTTGCTCGAGGAACAGATTCCCGTTTGAGACGAGCAGAACGCGGCGGGAAGAGGAAGATTGGAAAACAGCGAAGGCGGTGTTGTCGAGGGGAAGGGAGTCGAGGGAGTTAATGGAACTTTGAGAATTGGGAGGATTTAGAGAATTAAGAGAATTGTTGGAATTGGGGGTTGTGATCGTCGCTTTGTAGATGCCGCTCTCGTTGGAAAGAGCATCGAGGGTGAGACTGCGGCTTGAATTTGCTTGAACGGATAATTGCCTCGCGTCAATGAGTTGATCGTTGAAATAAATTGAGAGCAACACATTGCGGTCCGCTGAATCGTAGTTGGTGACTTCGGCGAATAACTGCGGAGATTTTTGCGCTGGGCGCAACGCCAGCGCGGAGATGGCGAGGTTGTTTTGCGATGCGCCGACAGGAATGAAACGGACCTCGCCGGGCAACGCGGGGAGTCCGCTTTCGGGCAAGCCGCCGTCGGAGACGATGACGAATGTCGAGTTACTCCCCGCGCCCGCCGCAAGCGCGAAGGCGGATTCCCAGTCGGCTGATCCTTGCGAGGCTTGCGCGTTGTCGAGCGCTTGCCTCAGCAGGGATTTGTCGGTTTCGGCGGCGATCAAAGTTTGGGGCTTCTCGGCGACCAGAATCAAGGTCAGGGAAGAAGCGGGGGAGAGTCCGTTGATGAGGTCGAGGACGGAGTCGCGCGCCGAGTCGAAGCGGGTTGGGTTCACATCCACCGCGTTCATCGAAGCGGAGGCGTCGAGCAGGACGATCACCGATCCGCTGGCGACGACGGGGACTTGCAGCGCGGGGCGGGCGAGGGCAAAGACGAGCGCGGCGAGGATGAGGAGTTGCAGGAGGAGCAGGAGGTTGCGTTTGAGTTTTTGCCACGGCGCGTTGGCTTGTTGCTCGCGCAGAAGTTGGCGCCAGAGGAATGTGGAGGAGACCGTCTCCTGTTTGCGGCGCAGTTTGAGCATGTAGAGGAGAATGATAGGAACGGCGAGCGCGGCGAGGGTGAGGGCGAGGGGGGTGAGGAGTTGCATGGGTACGAGATACGGGTTACGAGATACGGGATACGAGGAAAGAGGAAAGAAGAAAGATTGTTTTATTCGCCAACAGGGGACAAAGTAAATGTCCATAAAACATCTTGTGGTGAACTATTAATACTGTCTACCAAATGATAACCCACTGCCAAAACTATATAATGGCTAGAACACGATTGTTGAGATACTACGTTTTGAGTTGGGCAGTAAGCGATCACGGTTTTGGTCGTAACATATAGGCATGATGTTGAATTGAAGCAACTGTCTGGTTTGCCTAATAGATCTTCAACTTCCGCACGTGTCATCGTGAAGTTTAGATATGGCAAAATTGAAACGAGACTCTCGTAATCATGATTTTGTTTATAACTCTGGCTGAGTTCTTCAAGAGTCGGTTTGCTACTTGTGCATCCATTTATTGCGAAAATGACAATTAGCCATCCCCAAAGTCCCTTGCTAAGTTTTGTGCTGAATGAATTCATGACATTCTCCAAAATAAAATTTACTTTACACTCTTCAACCCGTGGGGAAAGAGAAAATTATGATTGCATGACTTCACAATACGAAATACGCAGTAGTTGTCATTTTACAAACCCAGCCCTTCTCATTTCAAGGAGCAGGATGTGGTCCCACGTTTGGCTCGTGACCGCCTCGAGGTAGCGGATGTTGCGTTTGCGGCACTCGGCTTGCGTGGATTGGATCCAGGCGCGGGCGCGGGTTCGGTAGCGTTCGCGCAAGCCGCCGTCGAGCGACACGTCTTGAGTCTGATTCGTTTCGATGTCCACGAGTTGGATGTCGCCCGCAAGCGGCGGATCGAGTTCGTCGGGCGCGAGGACGTGGACCAGCGCGGCTTCGTGTCCGCGCCCCATGAGTTGACGCAGACCCGTTTCGTAGCCGTCGTTTGCGAACAGGTCGGAGAGCAGGATGACGAGTCCCGCGCGGCGAGGGATGATCGAGTAGTCGCGCATCGCCCGGTTGAGATTCGTTTCGCCGCCGGGTTCGAGATTTTCGAGAAAGCGGAATAATCGCGCAAGCGAGGCTCCTCCGCGCGAGGGACCGAACTCGGATGCGACTTTGCCTTGTTGGAGCAGTCCGATCGTCAGCGCGTCGCCCGAAGCGAGCGTGACCGCGCCGAGTCCCGCCGCGAGTTTCAGCGCGTATTGGAATTTATTTTGCGCGCCCTCGCCCCAATCCATGGATTGCGAGCCGTCAATCAGAACGTGAACGGCTAGGTCTTCTTCCTCTTCAAGCAATTTGATGAACGGACGCTCGAGCCGCGCGTAAATGTTCCAATCGAGTCGGCGCAGATCGTCGCCGGGCGCGTAGTTGCGATAGTCGGCAAATTCCACGCTGGAACCGCGCCGCGAGGAACGCCGCTCGCCCTTCATCGCTCCACTGCGGATGCGCGAGGCGATGAGGGTGAGTTGGTTTAATTTGCGGAGGGTGGATTCGTCGAAGAGCATAAGGAGGAATTTTGAAGGATGAAGGATGAAATGAAAGATGAAAGAGGAAAGAAGGTTTGTTTGATTCCAAATCGGTGGTTGAGTAGTTCCGCGATGCTCGTCGCGGGACGTATCGAAACCACCACGACGTAAAGAAATTCTTGTAACAAAAGATTGTATGTATTCTGGTGGTCTCGATACGACAGCGGAAGAGCGCCGCTGTCTACTCGACCACCGAAGTTTTTTAAACAGATATTGCCAAAGTACTGATCAACTCGCCGATCACATCATCCGTCTTCACTCCCTCTGCCAAACCGTCGAAGTTCAACAACAGGCGATGCCTCAGCGCGGCGGGAGCGACGGCTTTGATGTCTTCGAAGGCGACGTTGAAGCGACCGTTCAACAGCGCGGTGACTTTGGCGCCTAACGTCAATGCCTGTGCGCCGCGCGGCGAGACGCCGTACCGCGCAAATTTTTTCACCAGCGGCGAACCGTTCGGGTCTTCGGGATGCGTGGCGAGGACCAAACGCGCGACAAACTCTTTGACGTGCGACGCCATCGGCACGCCGCGCGCCAGTTCGCGCATCTCCAAAATTTCCGCGCCGCTGACGACCTTGTTCGCCGAGGGAGAGTCTTTGCCGGTTGTGCGATCCATGATCTCGACCATCTCGTTCACGTTCGGCATATTCACGTTAACTTTAAAGAAGAAGCGATCCAGTTGCGCTTCGGGCAAGGGATACGTCCCTTCCATTTCAAGCGGATTCTGAGTCGCCATCACGAAGAACGGCTCATCGAGACGATAGGTCTGTTGCGCCGCCGTCACCGAAGTTTCTTGCATGGCTTCGAGCAACGCCGATTGAGTCTTCGGCGTGGCGCGGTTGATCTCGTCCGCGAGGATCAAATTGGCAAACACCGGTCCGCGGCGGAAACGGAACTCGCGCGACCCGTTCGAGTCGCTGAGGATCTCCGTGCCGATAATGTCGGCGGGCATCATATCGGGCGTGAATTGAATGCGCGAGAATTTCAAATCTAGCGCCTCGCCCAGCGTGCGGATCAGCATCGTCTTGCCGAGTCCCGGCACGCCTTCGAGCAACACATGCCCGCCCGCGAGGATGCTCACCAGCACATGCCGCACCACGTCGCTTTGCCCGACGATGACGCGCCCCACTTCATTTTCGATCGTTTCTGCGCGCGCGAGAAATTGGTCAACGGTTAAAGTCATGTATATCTCCATGTAACGCGACATTTTGTAGATTAACAATTAAACCGAGCAATCCTTCCGCTTCGTTTTGAACCACGGAGACACTGAGTCACGGAGTTTTTAATTGGTTTTCTCTGCGTCTCCGTGTCTCAGTGGTTTGGTTTATTGCTCGATTAATTTAGAAAAGTGCAACATGTCGCTTGTGATTGCGAGATGTTTAGCCACAGAGACCGCAGAGTTCTCAGAGAAAAATCTCAAAATCTCTGTGTTCTCTGCGGCTGCGTTCTACGGTTTCAACGAATCGAAATAATTTTTGACGATCTGAATGAACGCGGGCGGAACGCTTCCGTTTTCGATCGCCTCGTTATTGACCTGCTGGTATTGCGAATACACTTCGTTATACGGAACCGTGCTTTCGCCGGGACTGCCCGGCGTCGTCGGTCCCTGCCCGATCACCTCGCCGCTGTTCGGGTCGGAGGGCGGCAGGTTCACCTGCTCGCCGCCTTCGCCTCCCAACAATTGCGGCGCGTAAATTTGTTCGTAGGATGATTCGCCGCCATCGCCGGGCCCGTTGTTCTGCGCGATGGGATCGCTCCCCGCTTCGTTTCCGCCTTGGGACTCGCCCGATTCATTTCCGGATCCTGAGCCTGCCCCGCCACCCCCGGCATTTTGCCCGCTTTGATTCCCCTGACTCGCCTGCTGACCTCCGCCTCCCGCCGCCAACACCTGCCCCGCCCCTTGTTGAAGTTGACTCGCGGTCTGGCTTGCGATCTGCGACGACGCGACTTGCTGTCCCGTTTGCGCGAGGGATTGCGCGGCTTGATCCAACGCTTGTTGCGCGGCTTGGACATCGCCGTTTTGCAGAGCCTCCGCCGCCTGATTAAGTTGATTCGCCAATTCGGGATTCGTAGATTGAAGCGACTCTGCCAGCGCGTTCAACTGATCGGCGAGTTGCGCTTGCTCCTCCGCGCTCAACTGGCTGGGATCAATGTTCGCAAGTTCCGTCGCGGCGTTGACGGCGTTGCCCTGCGCCAATTGCTCCCCCACCGATTCAAGCGGACTGCCGTTTTGATTCGCGAGTTGATTCCCCGCCTCTTTCAGCGCTTCGTTCGTCTGCTGCGCTTGCGGGTCTGAGAGCGCTTGCAATTCTTCGCCGGTGTTGGTCAACACTGACACAGAATTTTCAAGCGAGGGATTATCATGCAATGCCTGTAGCGCCTCTTTGAGCGGTTCGGTGATGGCTTGCTTTTGCTCGTCGGTCAGCGCGTCGTTCGCTTCGATCTGTTGAATGATCTCTTCGATCTGGGTAACTTGTTCTTGCACGGCTTGTTCGACGTTGCGCGCTTGTTGCGCGGCTTGAAACATCGCCTCGCCGCGAAACCAGACGAGGGACGTCAACGCGACGCACAACACAGCGATGAGCGCCTCGCGCGGTTTTGTTTGCAGTGGCAGGTCACGGCGCGGATTCACCTTCCGCGCGGCGGTCACTGCGTCGGCGAGTTGGCGATCAAGCAGATCGGGCGGGATGCGGCTGGGGAGGCGAGTCAGCTCGACGGCGGTGCTGACGCGTTCGTCCAAATGGAAGAGAAGGTCGAAGCGGCGGGCGGCGTCGAGGGGACGAATCCGTCGGAGGGCGGCGATCAATCCAAAAAGAATGGAGGCGAGAAGCGCTGACGAGAGGACGAGCGCGAGGAATTCAGCCCGCAGGATTTTGGTTTGATACAGCATGAGCGACCCGACAGCAAGCGATAACAGCAGACCGACGATCAGGCCGCGCAGAGACCACGTGAGCGCGCGCTGTATCCGCAGGCGGCGAATCCAGGCGTGGAGGGGTTGGTTGAGTTCGGAGATGGTTGACATGGCTCACCGTTCCGGGCGTTTTACCAATTGGATGCTGAGGAAGATCAAGAGCAGGGTGAAGCCCGCATAGAACAGGACGTACACGATCCATGGCGAGGGGAGGAAGGCCGGTCCGTTCGAGCCGAACATTTGGCTCGTAGTGTAGAACAGACTTTGATCTTCCACAAGAATCACTTCGCTGATGATCGCCGCCATGAGGGGGTTTGTGCAAACCAGCGCCCAGATGATCAAGCCTAGGATGTATTCGGCAAATTCTTCGATAATGCTGTTATAGGAAAGCGCCTCTGTATACGCAATGAGGAAAAAGATGAACACGATCACGAAAAATGAAAAGAGGATCGCGGCGTACGAACTGACGGTGGCGGCGAGCGTCCGTTTGAGGAGGCTGGAGAAGAAGATGCCCAGCGTGCAAAAGAAAACCGCGGTGACGATCAGCATCAACCCGGAGGCGATCAATTCGCCTACGCCCACGCCGCCCAATAAAAATGCGATACTTTGCAGGGGGATGGCGGTGAGGATCAAAAGAAAGATGTAGGCAAAGGCAGAACCAAGTTTGCCCAACACCAGCGAGCGCGCCGAGAGCAATGTGGTGCGCAGTATCTCATAGGTCTGATGTTCGCGCTCGGAGGTGATCGCCCCGGCGGTGAGACCGGGCGCGATGAAACTGACCAGCAGGAGTTCGAGCAAGACCACCGTGCCGAAGATCGCTTTGCCGGCGTCTTGACGGGCGCTTGGGTCAAACCCGAATGAATAGACTGGGGAGATGACACTGTAGACAAACAGGATGAACATGGCGATCAGCCCAAGGTAGATGCTGAGCAAGACAAAGGCTTGCCCGCCGCGCATCCTGCCGCGCAGTTCTTTGAGGATGACGGGGTTGTCTATAAAACGGCTGAGGAGGCTCTGCCGCTCGATCTTTTTGGGGGCTTCAGGAATGGAGGTTGTGGATTCCATGTTGGTTCCTATACGTACTTCAAACTTTTTTAGCCGCGTTGCTTATTATCCTAAACAATGTCATTCTCCCGAAGGACATCGGGACGATGTGAGACGCGCTCCTGTTCTTTGCGGCGAAGAATCTCTTGGATGATGTCAGAGATTCTTCGCTCCGCTCAGAATGACATGCCATTATGAGACGATCCCGCGCGTGGTTCGCATGAAGACCTCTTCAAGGTCTTGGGTCTCTTCGCTGAAGTGGATGATGGGGAGCCCTTGCGAGACCAAAGCGGAGAGGAGTCCGCGCAGAGAGGCGTCGTCGCCGGTGAACTCGGCTTCGAGGGATAGCCAACCGGCTTTTCCGAGTCCGTCCTGCGCGCGGACGGCGGAGATGCCCGGCAATGCGGCGAGCGCGTTTTGCGCCTGCTCCGGCTCGACCTGATTCAACAACGCGATGCGGATCAAGCGATGCGGCATGACCTTTTCCGTCAGCTCGTTGAGCGCGCCGAGCGCCACCAACTTGCCGCCTTCCATGATTCCCACGCGGGTGCAGAGTTCCGCCACGTCGGCGAGGATGTGGCTGGAGAAAATGATCGTTTTTCCGAGACGCGCGATCTCCAACAGGAGTTCCCGGATTTCGACGCGCGCACGAGGGTCCAACCCGGAGGCGGGCTCGTCGAGGATGAGAATGCTGGGGTCGTGGATCAGGACGCGGGCGATGGAGAGGCGTTGTTTGAGTCCGCGCGAGAGGGTATCCACCATGTCGTCCCGGCGGTGGGCGATGTCCACCAGTTGAAGCAGGTCGTTGATGAGGGTTTTGCGCTGAGAGGGGGGAATCTTGTAGCAGGCGCCGAAGAAGTCGAGGTACTCTTGCACGGTCATGTCGTTATATACGCCGAACGAATCGGGCATGAAGCCGATCATGCGGCGAACTTCGCGTGGAAATTTGCGCACGGAATGCCCGCCCACGGTGATCTCGCCGCGATCGGGCTGGAGCAGGGCGACGACCATGCGCATGGTGGTGGTCTTGCCCGCGCCGTTGGGACCGACCAAGCCGAAGATCTCGCCGCTTTCGATGGAAAGATTGACGTTGTTCACCGCGAGCCGCCGGGCAAAGCGCTTGCTCAGGTCTTTGATCTCGATGATCGCGCTCATGGCTTCACTTCCATATTGATGGATGTGGCTGTGATCTCGGTATACGCGGATTGATCCTGAACCACGCGGATGCGCACCTCGCCATTGGAGGCGACAAAACGATCCGGGTTGGGGATGGTGATGGTCATGTTGTTATCTGATAATTGCACCCATAATTCGGTTTCAAAATCCCAGGCATAGGCGGTCAATGCGCTGGGATTGGAACTGACCAGCATAAGCTTGAGCGATTGCACGCTTCGGAATTGAATCGGCATGGCGGGTCTGAAACGCAGAATATAGCCCTCGTCTGGAATCTCGTACACGGTGTAGGGCGAGATCAGCGGATTAGACGATTCCCATGCAAAGAATCCCGATGGCAGGTATAACGTATCGCCGGCTGTTTTGATTTCGGGCGCGAGATTGTGAACGTACAAAACCGTATCTACCGAGTTATATCTCCGCCCGTCTACGCCAACAGGCAGATCGGAGCGATCCAACCAACCCATCAGGTAGACGCCCCAGTTGCCGGTGTTCATATACGAATAATCGCTGATGGTTAAAGCCGTTTGCAGAAAAGCATACCGCCGCGAGGCTTCCACATCGGGTTGCATCGAAATGGAGTTGAAATTCAAAATATCGCTCGCCTGAAGGGAGTAGAAACTGGAACTTGTCGCGCGAAGGATGAGGTTCACATTCGCCGAAGCGCCGGGTTTCAAATCGCCGAGTTTCTTCCAGCCGCCGGGGGTGATGAGCATGGCATCCCTCAGAGTGAACTCGCTTGAGTTAACCACGGCGCCGGTAACGGCGGGCGACGCTGTGCCGAGGTCTATCGTCAGCGTGTGGCTGATCGGGAGCGCGGGCAGGCTCCCCTCCAGAATGAGCGCCTTCATGCCGGCGATCTCCAGGCGCGCGCCCGGCACAGTCATCGAGTCATCTTGTTGAATCAGCGCCCACTGATTGTCGGTTTGCAAGTCTCCGAAATTTCCCGAAAACGCATAAGGCATGAACCCCTCATCGGCGGTCACCTCATATTCGGCGCGTACGGGAGAATATATCCCCACCAGCGCTTTTACCTTTGCCTGCGGCAAGCCGTCCCATGCTTGAATCACCATTAAACGGTTCAGGATGGGCGTGAACCCCCGGAAGGAAAAACCTGTGGCATAGAACACGCACGAAAAAAGGATCACCAACGCGGGGATCGTCATCCATGCCAGTTCGCGGCGTTTTGCGCGGCGTAAGACAAGAAAATTCAACGGTCCCATCACAACTACATACAACCCGAGCAAGCCGCAGATGTAAAGGATCGAAGGCATGCTCAATTCTTTCATTGCGCCGAGCGCCTGTTCCGCTGGATTGGAGTATCCAGTGGAATCAAACGTTGTTACCGCCCACGACGGAAGAGGCGAATGCGCCGCCAGCGATTGCTCGTACAGCGTTTTCATTCCCACCCAGCCGCGCAACGGATTCACCGACGGGTCCGCCGCGAGATAATAGACCGCGCCAAACCCGACCGATTTCCACGCGAAGATCGGGATTCCGTTCTGCTCGACCAACGCCTGCGCATCCTCGCGCATCGTTCCGACGGTCACCATTGCCGCCGCATTCAGCGGATTCGCATCTTCGACATACGCGCTGAGGCTCGAAAGCCCCGTCACATTTCGCGTGGATCCTATTTCGACAGGAAGGAATTCGTTCAGCCCGGCGGTTGTCCTCTGCCATTGTGCCCCGCCGGTGACGAACAATTTTCCGCCTGAACTAAGCCAGAGGTCCAGCGCCTGTTTCTGCGCGGCGGTGAGAGCGCCCGTGTCCGCGTTTGAAACGACGAGCGCATCCAGCGCGTCCCAGGCTTGATAGCGTTCGGGCAGGTCGGAAATTTTCAATTGCGCCACGCGGGAGGTCCCGCCCAGCGGAGTCACATCGCTCAACCTATCGAATGCCGCAGGCGTATCGGAAATCGCGCCGACCAGCATAATGTTGCCAGCCAGACAATTTGTCAGTAGTTTTGTTTGCTGCAGAACCTTCTTTCCATCCAATAGGCTGACCGCGAAATCTCTAAGCGATCCGTGGGCAAAAATGTAAACGAAGAAGGTTTTGCGCGAGGAGGTTGGGAGTTGGACTTGTGTTGTGGTGGAAGTTATGCCGCCGCTGCTATTTTTGTATGAGACTTCAACGCTGGCATCCAGATCGGGTCCGTTATTTTCCACTTGCACGCGGACGGGCAGCCAGTTTCCATCCTTGCAATACCCGTCGAACCCCGCCGCGGCGCTCAACGTGATTCCCTCGGTCTGCGCGCGGGCAAATTGCCCTCCCCCAAACGCGGAAGACATGCTTGCTAGCAAAATTGAGAGCAATAGTATCTTGGATGATTTTGTACGAAAAATGGCGATCAAGCTGGCTTCTCCTATCTTGACTGCGTGTGCGAATCTTATCATAAGACTCCCGAAGGTAACTTTTTGATCCGGCTGGGTGGCGAAAGTTGGTTGATAAGAAGGAATTTAGGAACGCGAATACCGCCGGAAGTTCAGGCGACAGTTGTATTGTCGCCTGTCTTGACGCAGTACAACTGCGTCAAGAACTGCTTTCGATCCCGCTAATCGGTCAGACCGATTACAATTTGCCGAGGTATGTTTCATCGAATCCGAACCTCCCTCCGCGAAGACAATCTCTTCCGCCGCGTCGTCGGCAACAGCCTCCACCTTTTCAGCAACAATACCATCGCGTTGGCGTTGAGCGTGCTTCAAGGCGCGTTGGTCACGCGTCTGCTCGGACCTTCGGGATTCGGTTTGCTCGGCATCATCCTGTTTTACGCTTCGACGGTCAACAGCGTCTTCTCGTTTCGGATGAGCGAGGTGGTTGTGAGATATGGAGGGGAATATCTCGAAAAGGGAGAAAAGGACAAAGCCTCTGCGTTGATGAAAGCGGCGGCGCTCACAGAATTATTCGTTTCAATTCTTGCGTTCGTCATCGTCGCGGTCACAGCATTTTGGGCGGAAGCGAATCTTGCCAAAACATCGGGCATCGCGTGGATGTTCCCCGTCTACGCGATTGGCTTGCTTGCCAACTTCAACACCGAAACAGCCACTGGCATTTTACAAGTCACAAACAAAATAAAATTACAAGGCACGGTCAATCTCCTGCAAAGCATTGTCACGACGATTGTCATCGTCGCCGCGTTTCTCACAGGTGGCACGCTTCAAACGATCCTGTTTGCATATCTCCTCAGCAAAACAATTCTCGGGCTTGGCATGTTCATCGCCGCGCAGATTCAATTGCATCGCGCGCTTGGCAAAGGCTGGTGGCGCGAATCGTTTTCGGTCATCGCTTCGTGGCGCGAGTTGATCTGGTTCGCGGTCAGTTCCAACGTCAGCGCGACGATCATCAAAATCTTCCGCGAAAGCGAAATTCTGTGGGTCGGCTTTTTCCTCTCCACCACCGCGGCGGGATATTATCGCGTGGCGTACACGTTGGTCAGTTTTCTATCCATCGTCACCGACCCGCTCATTGCAAGCACGTTCCCTGAGATCAATCGTCTCGTTGTGCAAAGCGCGTGGGCGCGGCTCAAAGATTTTCTACGCAAGGTCACGTCGCTTTCGTTGGCGTACAACGCCGCCATCGCCGTCGGCTTCGTGTTGTTCGGAAAATGGATGATCTCGATCTACAGCGGCGAGGGCTATCTTTCCGCGTATCCCGCGATGATCGCGCTCGTGGTCGGTCTCGCGTTCAATTACACGTTGTTCTGGAATCGTCCGCTGTTGCTTTCGCTCGGAATGCCTGAATATCCCATCAAGGTCACGCTCATCGTCGGCTTAATCAAAATCGCGTTGGCGTTCGTACTCGTGCCTCGATTCGGCATCGTCGCGGCAGGTGCGTTGTTGTCGTTTTATTATGTCGCGTCGGTGGGGGTGATGGCGTGGCGGGGGGTAAAAGAGATTCGGAGACTGGAGACTGGAGACTGATGAAGATCGCTCTGATCACCAATTCACGGATTCCGTCATTAACTGCAAATTCGATTCAGGCGATGAAGGTGGCGCAGGCGTTGATGCAACTCAGACATGATGTACGGATGTTTGCGCCTGCGGAGACTCAACCTGTTGCGCCTGAATTACTAATTACTCATTACGGATTACGCCTCTCTCCGCCCCTCGAACTGCTCCCGTCCATCAGCGGACTCAAACGCCTCGACTTTATCGTCCATGCCCAGCGAGCGGCGCAGAAATTTGGCGCGGAATTAATTTATACGTGGCTGCCTCAATCCGCCGCGCTGGGTGTGTGGATGAAGTATCCCGTTGTGCTAGAAATGCACGCGGATGTGACAGGTCGCATGGGCGCGTGGTGGCTCCGCCAATTTTGGAATGCGAAGGGGAAGAAGACGATGACCGTGACCACGTCCGCTTTGAGAAAGGCGTTAGAAAGGTCAACCAGCCTCAAATTGGAGAATGAAGCGGTCCTCGTCGCGCCGAATGGTGTCGAGTTGGAGAGATATGAATCCCTGCCGAGTCCGTCTGAGGCGCGTCGTCAATTGAATCTGCCCGATGGACTGACCGTCGGCTTCACGGGTCACATCTACCCTGGGCGCGGTGCGGAGTTGTTGTTCGAACTCGCGAAGCAAATGCCGCGCGTCAATTTTTTGTGGGTCGGCGGGACGCCCGAACTCGTGTCGTTTTGGAGATCGAAGTTGGAGGGCGAGCGCGTTGCGAACGTGACGATGACGGGCTTCGTGGAGCATAGCAAAATTCCGCTGTATCAAGCCGCGGCGGATGTTCTGCTGATGCCGTATTCGCGTTCTATTTTGGCGTCGAGCGGACAGGACATTGCCGAGGTGATCAACCCGATGAAGATGTTCGAGTACATGGCGGCGGGGCGGGCGATCGTGTGCGCGGAGTTGCCTGTGATTCGGGAGGTGTTGAATGAGGGGAATGCGGTGTTTTGTGAGGCAGGTAATTGGGAATTAGTAATTAGTAATTGGAGACTGGCGATTGAGTCGTTGCTTGCGGATGAATCGCGCAGGCTCGCGTTGGGCGCGCAGGCGAGGAAAGATGTGGAGCGGTTTTCGTGGGTGAAGAGGGAGGAGCGGGTGATGGAGGGGATATAAAAAAATCACTCGTTCAAGAGAACGCCTAATTTTTTCAGAACTTCGTCCATTGTGTTTGCGGGTAGTTTTGATACAAACTCTGCCTGTCTTGCTTTCCAATCCAAGCTTTTGATCTGATCGGATAGTACAACGCCGTTGATTTTCGAACCTTCGGGGATCAACACTTCAAATGGATAGCCTTTGACCTGACTTGTGATCGGACAAAGGATTGCCAGCCCAACCTTCCCGTTATACGCCGCTGGAGATAAAACTAATGCAGGGCGTCGTCCCGCTTGTTCGTGCCCTGCCTGTGGATTGAATGTGATCCAAACGATGTCGCCGCGATTCGGAATGTACCCCATGATGTCACCAAACTTCATTCCCTACGGGTTCGCCGCTGTCAACTTCTTGATGAAGGTTGTTGTTGTTGATACCTGCCAGCAATTCATCCAACGTCCATTGCGGGGCGCTGATTGGTTTAACGACGATCTTCCCGTCCACGAGCGAAATTTCAACCGTGGAATCGTTCTCCAGGTTGGCATCCAGCGCGAACGTTTTCGGAATTCGCAGTGCGAGGCTGTTGCCCCACTTCTGAATTTTAGTAAGCATATCGTATCTCCTTGCGTATCTACAATAAAGATACACCTTTTTCGGTGAATCAGCAAGGGTAAAACTTGAAAGATTATATTTTGGGCATGCAGGCGAGGAGAGATGTGGAGTGGTTTTCGTGGGTGAGGAGGGATGAGAGGGTTTTTAGATGATGAACAATAGTTATTAGTTATTGTCAACACCAGATTCTTTAGCGTTCCTATTAGTAGCTTGAATTAGTATTGTAGTAAGGAGAGTCGACAGAACTGGAGCTAAGACAATAAACGGTGGAGCGATGTATACAAAGAAAATATACATGAGTCCAACCGTTATGGCAAAACCAAAAAAGCCCCATAACCAATAAAGCTTGCCTTTACTCTCTGAGAATGCCGCCATAAAAGTTCCCACATATATGCTTAAAACAAGAGCATATGGCAATAAACATGAGAGAACTAAGAAAGGTGCAAGTGCTAGAAAAACATCAACCCCACCGTTCATATCTATGTATAGAAGCACGCCAAAAAATGCAACGACAAAACTAATTGTCAGCAAGATGCCAACAATTACAAATTTTAGAGCTGTTTTTCGAGAAAATGATCTTTCTGATTTTGGCATAGAATGACTTGTTCGAGCAATCATTTTAAAGTTGGTGTTATTTTATTTACTTCCTTTGCTTATCAAAAATTACTCATCTTATTTGTTATCAGATACCTGAAACAACGTGGTCTGCATCCCATCAGGGTCTTGCAAGCGGACGTTGTAATCACCCCACGGGGTCATCACGGGTTCGTGGATGAGGGTCGCGCCTTGGGCGAGGAGTTTGTCCATGGCGGTGTGCAGGTCGGGGACTTGCAAGGCAAAGCGGATCTGTCCGCTGAGGCGTTCCCCTGCTTCGAGCGAGTCGATCGTCTCGGCTTGGGGTTCGTCGAAGAGTTCGAGGGTGGCGCGTCCCATGTCAATGACGAGCGCGTGACCGTCTCCGTTGTTCCAGATGGCGGATGGTTCGATGCCGAGTCCGTCGCAGTAGAATTTCACCGCGCGTTCGAAGTCTTTTACTGTGAAGGCGATACGCAATTCAAGGACAGGGTGATTATTGGGCATAACGGGATTATATCCCCGTTGTATAAGCGAGGACATGATCGTCAAATATGAAAGTGGGCCTGCCATCGACGGGAAATTTTTCATCTTGACTCGCCCATCCCTCGCCGTTATGATGACTTTGCTTTGGAAACCGCATCATGGCTCAACACGCTCACCAACCCCAACTTGATTCAGAAACCCTCCGTCGCGCCATGCGCGCGTGGACGACCGGTGTGACAGTCGTTACGGCCGCGCACGACGGTCAGCAATATGGCATGACGGTCAACTCGTTCACGTCCGTTTCGCTGGAGCCGCCGTTGGTGTGCGTCACGTTGAAGAGACTGACTCACACGCACGAGCTTGTCGAAAAGTCCGGCGAATTCTCGGTGACGGTACTCTCTGCCTCGCAGAAAGAACTTTCGAGCCGCTTCGCCGGCAAACATCCGCAGGTTGCGAATCGGTTTGAAGGGATACCCACCACAACGCTTTCCATCCCCGCGCCGTTGATCGAGGGCGGGATGGCGTTTTTCAATTGTCGTGTGTTGAGTATGCATACGGTTGGCGAGAATACATTGTTCGTGGCGGAAGTGATCGCGGCAAAGGGCGAAGGCGAAGGCGATCCGCTTGTGTATCATAACCGTGTATATTGGACGTTGAATTCACCCTCACCCTAGCCTTGTTCGATCAAGGAAAGGAGGGGATGAGGGAGGTAACCTCATGCAAGACAAACTTACCATCGAAGAACAACAGACTCTCCTCCGCCTGGCGCGCGAGGCGATGACATGCCGCGTGAAAGGAGAGGCGCTTCCGCCGCTGGACGTTTCGTCGCTGACGGAACGTTTACGCGCGGATGGCGCGTCGTTCGTCACGTTGACGATTCGCGGAAACCTGCGCGGGTGTATCGGCGCGTTGGAGGCGTATCAGCCGCTGGCGGAGGATGTGCGCGAGCACGCGATTTCTGCGGCGTTGGAGGACCCGCGCTTTCCACCCGTGAGTGAAAGCGACCTAGGGGCGATCCAGATCGAAATTTCGAGGTTGACGCGTCCGCATCCGCTGGAGTACAAAGACGCCGCCGATCTGTTATCTAAATTGAAGCCGCACGTAGACGGAGTCATCTTGCGCGATGGTATCCGCCGGGCGACGTTCCTGCCGCAGGTGTGGGAGAAGATTCCACAGCCCGGTGAGTTCATGGATAACCTGTGTTACAAAATGGGCGCGAACTACGATCTGTGGCGAAAGAAGCATCTTGAGGCGCTCACGTATCAAGTGGAGGAATTTCACGAGTGAACGGTATTCTCATTATTGCCGGCGCGCTTTGTGGCAATGCGCATCGTGAGTGGGGTAAAATCAGCGCATGACCGACGAAGTCTTTCAGGAGGCAGTGGAGGCGCTGCGCGAGGGAAATAAAGCCAAAGCGCGCGAGTTGCTCACGGGCTTGCTTAAAACCGACCAGGGCAATGCAACCTATTGGGTGTGGATGAGCGCGACAGTGGATTCGGAAAAAGAGCGCGTCTACTGCCTGCAAACAGCGTTCAAACTTGACCCTGAAAATGCCACTGCCAAGCGCGGCTTGATCTTGCTCGGTTCACTGCCGCCGGACGAAACTATCCAGCCGTTTTCACTCAACCGTCCGCGCGTGTGGGAGCAAAAACTTTTACTCGCGCACGAAAAGCCGAAGCCCAAAGGATGGGCGGCGATAAAAGCCAGCCCGGTCTTTCGCCTTGGGGGAATTGCCGTGTTGATCGCCGCGTTGACTGGATTTGTGTACTTCGGGTTCGTTGTGCCGGCGCGGCAACAAGCGCGTCCGCCTACATCCACGCCGGGCGCATCGCCCACGTGGACGTTTACCCCCACCGCGCTCAATGCCACGAGCCAGCCTCAAGCCGCCGGTACGCCGCTCCCCTTCTCTGAATTACTTGAAGTTCCGTATACGCCGACAGCGTTATACGTGAACACGCCGCGCTCGCCGCTGACGATGGATATGTATAGCAGATTTGACAATGCATTCAAAAGCGGAAATTGGGATGAGGCAATCGCGGCAATGCAAGAGATCGCGCGCCTGGAACCCGAATATGCCGATCCGTATTATTACATCGGCGAGGCGTATCGTTTCAAGGGCGATATGGCAAGCGCAATCGACGCTTACAACCTGGCGCTTCAAGCGAACGTGGAATTTGGTCCCGCCTACGTGGGGCTGGCGCGGGCGCGTATTCACATCGACCCCGGCGCGAATACCGAGCCGTTGCTCGATGAAGCCATCCGCTTCGACCCGAACTTCGGCGAGGCATACCTCGAGCGCGCCAAAGTCCGTTTGCGCGATAACAACATTGCCGGCGCGATCGTCGATCTCGACAATGCCAACCGCCTCCTGCCGAATTCACCGTTGGTGTATTACACGCTGGCAGTGGCGCGGCAACGCGAAGGAGAGTTCGATCTCGCGCTGACGACTGCCTTGCATGCCAGCCAACTCGATGTGACCTACATGCCCACCTACTTATTGCTTGGTCAACTATATGAAGCGACCGGCAACTCATCCGATGCGGTGCGGGTTCTCGATATTTACTTGAAATATAATGAAGGCGATGCAGACGCTTACATGTTGCTCGGCAGGATGCAATTTGCCGATGGTGATTATGAAGAGACCATCCGCACAATGAACCGCGTGATCGGCATCGACCGCAACCGGCGCGAGGCATACCTATATCGTTTCTATGCCAACATTGAATTGGGGAACGGTGAAGCCGCCGACGAGGACCTCGACCGTCTCCTGGTTTATTATCCCGATCTGTTCGATTTCAACATCGCCCTGACGCGCGCGCATTTGATCCAGAAGCGCAACGGGAGCGCGTTACAGATCATCGAGAAGGCAATCAGCCTCGCCGAATCGGATGAACAACGCGCCACCGCGTATTTCTGGGCGGGCGCTGTCTATGAAGAGCGCGACGAACTCGATAAAGCCGCCGAGTATTGGCAGTTACTGTTGGACCTGCCCGAAGACGCGACCACCGAGGAACAACGCTCTGTTGCGGAAGAACACCTGCTCGCCATTCCCACGTTGACTCCCGCCGTCACCCCCACCAAATCGCGGACTCCGACTCGCACCCCGCCTGTAACTGGGTCGCCCTCCCAAGCGAAGACCGTCACCCCAACCCCCACGCGCACGCCGAGTCCTACGCCGACGAAGTGAACAAAAAAACGACTGAGAAATCAGTCGTTTTTTTGTTCATCAGCGCTCCCAAATTTTTTCCGATCCTCCTCGCACGGACATAACGCGCGCAGGTAATGCCAGTTGTAAATGCCGTAATCGTGACCATCCTCCCAGACGAAGGTGAGCGCGTAGGAGCCGGTCTTCACCACGTTTGCCAGCCGCGTGGACGGCGACTCCGCCATTTTCAAAACGAACACACTTGGGTCGGGTTCGGGCTTCATGTTTTCATGCCCGCCGCGGCACGAAGCGCACGGACATGCTGCGCGCAACAGATCGAAGGGATACACGCTGGTGTGCGCGTCGTCCCAAACGATGGTGAGTTCGCGCGTTTTTTTATTGACGGTGATGTTGGCGGGGCGTTCAGTCATGTTTTATGATTCCTGGTTGGTTGCGCAACCGCAAAGTAAACTTTGCGGTACGGACTTTATCATCCTTCTTCACAGCAAATCCATTACGGCGATGGAATATAGCTCAAAAAGTCCGCCGCCGCCCAGCCGTTGCGCGTTTCGTCATATGGGGCGACAAGGAACCACCACACGTACCCATCCAGCACAACGGGACCATCTTGCACGAGGAAGACTTCCGAATCAAAGCCGAGGAATGCCGACTCGCTGTTGAGTCCCGCCTCCGAACGGATGCGCAGCCCCTCGCCGTCGGTGCCGGTGATCTGCACATAGTTGCCGATGGCGATGCCGGTTGGAACGGGGGTCGGCGCGAAAGGGTCGATGGTCGGCGTGGGCGGCGCGTTGGAGGTCACTGTGGGGGCGGCGATCACGGTCAGGTTGGCGGGGGCAAACCCCACGTCCGAAGGTTGAAGCGGGGATGTGAATCCGATGGAGATGATGGTGATGAGAAGCAACAATCCTGCGATGAGGATCGCGCCGAGCATCACGCGCCGGTTGAAGAGTTGCGTCAGGTTCATGGTTTCATTTATTTTTCAACAAATCCATCCCGCGCGGCGGGACGAGTAATTTTAACGCGCCATGCTTAATATGGATATTCACTTGTTGCGCGGAACCGCGCGGCTCGCCGTCGGTCTGGATCAAAAACGGCGACTCGCCCTCGATGCGCAACGAGCGGAAGGAAATCTTGCGCGCCACATCCGAGTTGATGTGACGTCCCGTCATCATCTCATACGCATGACGGAGCGCGTCGCCGAGGTGTTTGCCGCTGAACAACCACAGGTCGAGCAGGTTGTCGTCGAGACAGGCATCGGGTGAAAGTTTCGAAAGCCCGCCGAGATAATGACGAATGTTCGTGGCGACAGCGACGATGTATTGCCCTTCCACTTCCTGCTCATCTGCCCACAGCCGCAATTTCACGCCGTTGTATTTCGCGGCTTGCATGAGCGTTTGCGCGGTGAATTCAGGAAAGGCAAAAAATTTTTCGAGGCGGATGCGCGGCTCGAGCGCGTGGATGGTCAGCGCGTCCAACCCGATGCCTGCCCACATCATGAACGTAGTGTCGTTGCATACGCCCACGTCGATCGCATAACAGGGCGCATGGGCAAGGGTTTGCGCGTTGCGTTTCAATACCCAGAAATTGGTCAGGGTGAACGGGCGCAAACCCAGTTCGATGCTCCACACGTTCGCCGTTCCCGCCGGCAGGACTCCCAGCGCGGTATCCGAATCGATCAACCCGTTGACGACGTTGCCGATCGTGCCATCGCCGCCGACGGCAAACACCGCGTCTTTTTGCTCGAGTGCGGCTTGCTTCGCCAACTCCACCGTGTGCGGTCCGTTTTTGGTCTCCGCGGCTTCGGCGCTCCACCCCGCCGATGCGAGAGTCTTCACCACTGAGTTGATGAACGGCTTGACGGAAAATCTTCCCGCCGCCGGGTTGTAAATGATGACCGCGCTGCGCATAAAGAGATTATACCCGTTGGCTTGACCGTCCATCGCCGGGTGATTGCAACATGAACGTTGCCGTACTGTCACATCGGTTTTTCAAATTTGTCAGACAAAAAAATAACTTCAACCAATCGGCACTTGTGCAAATCGTTTTATGGTTGTATGATGCACGCTATGGGAAAATCAATATCCCAACACATTAATCAAGGAGAAGAAGAATGAAAAAGATGTACCTGTTTCTTTCCATGGTGACGGTCTTCGCGTTGGCGCTTTCTGCCTGCGCACCCGCCACCCCGGTCGCCACTGAGCCGCCTGCTCCCACGGCGGTTCCGCCGACAGCCGTTCCGCCTACCGCTACCGAGGCGCCCCCCGCCATCGGTTCACCGGAACACCCGATCAAGGTGTTGTTCGTTCCCTCTGTGGATGCGAACGTGATCGTCACCGGCGGTGAAGTAATGGCGAATGCGTTGAACGAAGCCACGGGCCTCACCTTCGAAGTGGTGGTTCCTACTTCCTACGCCGCCACGATCGAAGAAATGTGCGCCTCGCCTTCAGACACGATGGCGTTCATCCCCGCTTTCGGTTATGTGCTTGCCAATGACCTCTGCGGCGTGGATGTTGCTTTCAAAGCTGTGCGCCGCGGCTGGGGCGTGTACTGGACCATGCTCGTGGTTGCTCGCGACAGCGACATCGATTCCATCGATGACCTGAACGGCAAGAAGTTCGCCTTCCCCGATGCCGGTTCCACCTCCGGTTACCTCGTTCCTTCCGTGATGCTCAAAGAAGCGGGCGTAACGGTTGGCGAAGAACTCGAAGCCGGTGGTCACCCGCAGGCTGTCCGCGCTGTGTACACCGGTGAAGCAGATTTTGCCGCGGCGTTCTACAGCCCCTGGGCGGCTCCTGAAGGCGGCGCTCCGTGGGCGATCGGCGACGATCCTGAAGTGCCCGTGGATGTGAATTCCTGCGCGCTCAACGAAGACAAGAGCAAACTGCTCTGCGAAGGCTACCGCGTTCTCGATGCCCGCGCCAACATCCGCGAAGAGTTCCCCGATGTGATCTCCAAGGTGCGCATCCTGATGCTCTCCCCGGAAATCCCGAACGACACCATGTCCTTCGGTCCCGAATTCCCCGCCGATGTGCGCGCCCAGATTGAAGCGGCTCTGCAGGCGTTTGCCGAATCTGAAGCATGGGGCACCTCGCTGGGTAGCGAAGACTTCTATGGCTGGTCTGGTATGCAACCCGCCGCCGACGCGGAATATGATTTCATCCGCAAGCTGGTTGTGGAATCTGGAACCACGATCGAATCGCTCCGCTAAAGTTTAGCTCATCAAGATATTCGAGCAGGGAAAACTCCCTGCTCGAATTGTCTTTATTAAAGTCTTTTTTCTTTTTATAATGGGGCAATGCAGGCTGGTATGTTCATTATCAAATCATAGATTGCGAGAACCCACCATGCTCCAAGTAAAAAATCTGACAAAGGTATACGATAGGGGGGTCAAGGCGCTGAACAATGTTACATTCGACGCGCCCAAAGGACAGTTTCTGGCTGTGATCGGCTTGAGCGGCTCGGGCAAATCCACGCTCTTGCGCTGTATCAACCGCCTGATCGATCCCACCGAAGGGCAAATTCTGTGGAACGGGGAGGATATCACCGCCGCCAACCCGGAGGAGATGCGCCGCATCCGCCGCAAGATCGGCATGGTCTTTCAACACTTCAATCTGGTACACCGCTCCAAAGTATTGACCAATGTGCTGGCTGGGCGGCTCGGGTACGTCAACCCCGCCTGGAGTCTCCTTAACCGTTTTCCAAAAGAAGATATGGCAAAGGCGCTCCAACAACTCGAGCGCGTCGGCATCGCGGATAAGGCAAACCAGCGCGCCGATGAGTTGAGCGGCGGTCAGCAACAACGCGTGGGAATCGCGCGCGCGCTCATGCAGGATCCTGAAATCATCCTTGCCGATGAACCGGTTGCCAGCCTTGATCCGGTCCTGGCGCACAGCATCATGAAGCATCTTGAGGAGATCAATAAAAAGGACGGCGTGACTGTGTTATGCAGCCTGCACTTCCTCGATCTGGTTCATCGATATGCCGACCGTGTGATCGCTTTGAACGAGGGGAAACTGGTGTTTGAAGGTTTGCCCAGCGAGATCGATGACAAAAAATTTAAAGATATTTATGGCCGCGACGCGGAAAGGGTGGGTTAAGCCATGAAGGAACCCAATAAGAACGATAAAAAATCATCCCCTTGGAAATCTCTGGGCACGGGTCTTGCCGTTCTGGCAGGCTTGATCGTTTATGCGTACGGTTTTCAGATCACCAAGATCGATCTTGAACAACTACGCAGTGAGCGGCGCCAGGAAAGCCTGGTGCGCGTAACGCGCGCGCTGGCTCAGCCGGATATATTCGAATACGAGCAGGTTGCCGAAGCCTTCACCGCCCCCGTCCATGTGACTTGCCCGGCGGACGGCGGGATCGTCGAGGCGCCGGATACGTCGGGTCCGTACGTGACAGTCACCCCGTCCTGCGCGGAACCGGGGGAAATGGTCACGGTGGAGGGTTTTAAATTCATCCCCAATTCCAGCGGACCCGTTCGTTTTGTGCCGGGGAGCGACCCGACCAATGTGGTGGAGTTGGGCAACGATACCGCTACTACCGACGCCGACGGCAGTTTTTCGGTTGCGATCAAACTGCCTAAACGCCCTAGCGACGAGGTGCAATTTATCCGCGTTACCATGCGGCGAAATGTGGGGACTCCGCAGTTCACCGAAACCGCGCGTGAGACATGGGATAAGATCATCGAGACGGTATTCCTCGCCTTGCTGGCGACCACCCTCGGCACTATTCTTGCCATCCCGCTTAGTTTCATTGCCGCGCGTAACCTGATGAAATCGGTGAGAAGCCCGCTGACGAGCATTGCCTTGTCTCTGTTGGGCTGGCCTCTTGGAATTGCGGTGGGCTATTTGTTGGTGAGTTGGGTTGGAACGTTGAGCGCTCCCTTTGCGGAGAATATTCCCGTCAACGTGATTTTCGTTGTACTGACTCCGATCCTTGCTTCTCTGGGGTTACGCTGGGCTTTGCCTGAGGAAGAAACCTCCAAGCCGAATAAAACAACGCAGGTTGCGCGTCTGATCGTCTTGTTTATTACGGTGTTGGTTGCTTTTTATGGCTTGTTCCAACTTGCCCACTTGGCAATCAATGTAGGCTTGTTGGGGATTGCCGGGCTCGGTTCGCTGGCATTTTTGGGAAACTTTCTGTTCCAACTTGGCGATATTATCGCAATCACAACCCCCGTGCTGGGGGGACTGGCAACCGGCAGCGCGTTGAGCAGTTTTCTGGGACGGACGGGTCAGCGCGCTTCTGAAAGACTGGCGCCCAGCGCGATACGTCTGCTCAACATTCTATTTGCCACCCTCGCCGGCGCGACGCTGTTCGGGCTATTTGGGTGGTTGGTTGAATGGTTGTACCAGATTGGTCAGTCCGTTTATGTGCTATGGGGTCCGCTCATTGTTGGAGGCTTGCTCGGGTTGGTTATAGCGTTGATCACCAAACCCAAGGATACGCTTTCCACCGGCATGGTCATCTATTATGTGACGCGCACGATCCTCAACGGCTTGCGTTCTGTCGAGGCGCTGGTGATGGCGATCGTTTTTGTGATCGCGGTGGGCATTGGTCCTTTCGCCGGTGTGATGGCGCTCGGCTTGCACACCATTGTCAGCCTGGCGAAACTTTATTCTGAACAAGTGGAGAGCATCCAGCCCGGTCCATTGGAAGCGATTCAAGCCACCGGCGCAAATCGCTTGCAGACCATCATCTATGCGGTGATCCCGCAGATCGTGCCGCCGTATATTTCGTACACCATGTATCGCTGGGATATCAACGTGCGCATGTCCACCATCATCGGTTTTGTGGGCGGCGGCGGCATCGGCTTCCTGTTACAGCAGAACATTAACCTGCTCAACTATCGCGCCGCCAGCGCGCAAATGCTTGCCATCGCTATTGTGGTCGCCAGCATGGACTACATCTCCTCCGTGTTGCGAGAAAAATACGTCTAACTCGTTCATTTGAATACACACTTCAACACCAAGCCCTCGCCACTTGCGGGGGCTTTTGGTTGAAATTGAGATGATATAATCTTTTCATCATGGAATCTGGAGCGCTTCTCAACAAACGTTATCAACTGCTGGAGCAACTCGGCATGGGCGGAATGTCGAACGTCTATCGCGCGCGCGACCTGATGCTCGAACGCAACGTTGCCATTAAAGTTCTGCACGAAAAATACTCCCAGGACCCGGCGTTTCAGGAGCGCTTCAAAATGGAGGCGCGCGCCGCGGCAAACCTTTCGCACCCCAACATCGTCACCGTCCACGATTTCGGCTTCGACTTCGGGCAGTTATACATCGTCATGGAATACATCCCTGGCAAAGATTTGAAGACCATCCTGCGCCAGCGCGGACGCTTCAGCGTGGAGGAGGGGATTCCCATCATGGTGCAAGCCTGTGCCGGCATCGGTTATGCCCACCGCGCCGGGCTTGTCCACTGCGATATCAAGCCGCACAACATGATCCTCACCCCCGACAACCGCCTCAAAGTGACAGACTTCGGTATCGCTCGCGCTCTCTCCACCATCCAGCCCGATGAACGCGCCGATGTGGTCTGGGGCTCGCCGCAATATTTCTCGCCTGAGCAAGCCGTTGGCGAAGCGCCCTCCCCATCTTCCGATGTGTACTCGCTGGGCATTGTCTTATACGAAATCCTGACCGGTGCCCTGCCGTTCAACGCCCCCACCAGCGACGAACTCGCCCGCATGCATCTCGAAGAACAACCCATTCCCATCAGCGAATACGTTCCCGATATTCCTCCCGCGCTCGAAGAAATCGTCATGAAAGTCCTCTCGAAGGAACCGTCTGCGCGTTACCGCACCGCCGACCAACTCGGGCGCGTGCTCCTCAAATTTGGGACTCAACGCGAAGCGACTCCCGCGCCCGCCCTAGCTTTGACCCCCGAAGCGGTGACAACGTACCAACAGCCCGAACCGATCCCAGCCTACGAACCGGTTCAATCGACTCCCCGGCCTGCCTACCCACCCTCCGCATCTTCCTCCTTTGAGGCGGATTGGGCAACCATTGGGCTTGCATTGCTCGCGCTCATTTCTGTCGGCGGGTTAATCCCGTTTTGGATCTATATTTACTTCGTTTACAACCCGCGTTAGTGTTACCTCGTTGGTTGAGTAGGGCGAGTGCTCGTCTCGCCCGTATCGAAACCAACAAGTTTCAAAAATAATTTTGAAAGAAAAGATATTTTGAATACTGGTGGTTTCGATACGTCCCGCGATGCTTCGTCTTCGCTAGCGCTCCGCTCAGCACGCGCGGGACTACTCAACCACCGACCTGCTTATCATGCCCAAACTTCTCCTCGCTCCCTCTATCCTCTCCGCAGACTTTACCCGCCTTGGCGAAGAACTCGCCGTGTGCGAATCTTCCAACGCCGATTGGATCCACATTGACGTGATGGATGGTCGCTTCGTGCCGAACATTACCATGGGACCGTTCATCGTCGAAGCCTGCAAGCGCGTCACGAAACTTCCGCTCGATGTGCATCTGATGATCGAAAAGCCTGAACGCCATCTCAAAGCGTTTGCCAAAGCGGGCGCGGACAACATCACTGTTCATATTGAGGCTTGCCCGCATATTCATCGGACGATCCAACACATCCACTCGCTGGGATGCACAGCCGGCGTCGCCTTGAATCCGGGCACCCCCGTCGGCGCGATCGAGGCGGTGTTGGGAGACGCGGATCTGTTTTTGATGATGAGCGTGAATCCCGGTTACTCCGGTCAGAAGTTCATATCCTCCACGGTTGCAAAGGTGAAAGAGATCCGCAAAAGGTTGACCGCGTTGAAATCCTCCGCGCGCATCGAAGTGGACGGCGGCATTGACGCGGAGACTCTCCCGAAGATGAAGAAAGCCGGCGCAGATGTCTTCGTCGCCGCGACGGCGGTCTTCAAACATCCGAAGGGGACGAAGGCGGGGATCAAAATCTTGCAAGCGAAATTACGCGATACGTAGCGCGCAGTACTTCGTATTGCGTACTGCGTATCGGCGCTTAAAACAAAAAATCACGGCGGTTGCCGTGACTTTTGTTATGGGGCGAAATCTTTACGCGACCGACTTGCTCATCGCCTTGATGCACTTGGTGCATAACACCTTGCGCACGACGCGACCCTTTTCCATCACGATCGTCTTCTGGAGGTTGGGTTTGAACGTGCGGTTGGTGGCGCGTTGGGAGAACGAGCGATTATGCCCAAAGGTGGTGGACTTGCCGCAGTTTGCACACTTAGCCATGACGTACTGTTTCCTTTCCTTGCTATAATTCCGTTATCTCTGCCCTTTTGAAGGCACGGCATTTTACCACGTGACTTAATGGCAGGCAAGATGTTAAAATAGAAACGCTGTCATCCTGAGCGTAGCGAAGGATCTCCAATTCAGCGCGAGAGACTCTTCGACGCCTGAAGGCGTCTCAGAGTGACATGCCGGAGAGGACTCATGGGCGAAGACACGACATCCTTGGGAGGCATCCACATCTCCCCGAACGCGGTGGCGACCATCGCCTGCCAGGCGACGCTTGAATCGTATGGCGTGGTGGGGCTGGCGGCGCGCAACCTCGCGGATGGATTGATGAAATCCATCACGCGCGACCCTTCGCGGGGTATTACTGTGCGCTACAACGGCGAAGATCTGGATATTGAGATCCACATCATCGTCGAATATGGCACGCGCATCAGCAGTGTAGCAGAAAGCGTGGCGAACACCGTCCGCTTTCATGTGGAGAAGGCGCTCGGTTTGAAAGTGAATTCTGTCAACGTCCACGTGGCGGGACTGCGCGTGAGCAACACCGACTAAGAGTTTATATTATCTTTGTTCGTTCGCAGTGGCACTGCGGGCAGGAATTGACTAACCGTTTCAGGAGAATACTTGCATGACAGTGGATACCCAACGCGTCGAAGGCTTGCGTAAAAAGACCATCAATGGACAATCCATGAAGCGGCTGGTGGAAGCCGGCATGACGTGGTTGCGAGTCAACCAGCAGACCGTCAACGCGTTGAACGTGTTCCCCGTCCCCGACGGCGACACCGGCACGAACATGACGCTGACCATGCAATCGGCGTGGAACGAGATCAAAGATTCGAGTCACCGCAAGGTTAGCGACATGGCGGCTGGAGTGGCGAAAGGCGCGTTGATGGGCGCGCGCGGCAACTCGGGCGTAATCCTTTCGCAAATCTGGCGCGGGTTCGCGCGCGCGGTGCATGAGCGCGAAACGTTGGACGGCGAGTCGCTTGCCAAAGGATTCGCCGAAGCGCGCGACACCGCCTACAAAGGCGTGGTCAAGCCGGTGGAGGGGACGATCTTAACCGTCATACGCGGAGTGGCTGACGCGACTGAAGCAGCCCTCCAGTCCACGAGCGACGCGATCACAATCCTTGAAGTGGCGGTGCGGGCGGCAGACGAAGCCGTCCAGCGGACTCCCGATCTTCTGCCTCTGCTCAAACAAGCCGGCGTCGTCGATTCAGGCGGCAAAGGTTTGTTTTTTATTTTGGAGGGAATGTTGCGCCACGTCTACGGCGAGTCGCTCGACGCGCCGTTGATGAGCGTGCAACCGATCTCGGCGATGAACTTGCAGGGCGCGCTCGAAGAAGTGGAAGAGGGGCAAGATTACGAAGTGGTCGTTGATTTTATGCCGCCGCAAAACTTCGACCTGCAAAAATTTTACGGACGGCTCGAAGAGATGGGCACGTCCATTCAAGTGGGCGAGGGCGAGGGCATGTATCGCATGCACATCCACGTGCCGCTCGAAAAAAGATACGAGCCCATTGATTACATCATGGGGCTTGGCACGATCACCAAAGTGGCGATGGAAAATTTG
>JAEURC010000024.1 GCA_016789025.1 Anaerolineales bacterium | reverse complement strand
CATCCACGCCTTCGTTCATCAATTCGCGGATCTGTTTTTCAACACCTTTGGGGTGCATCGGATGATGTTTCCATTTGAATCCATTCATATGAGGAGATGGATCGTATGGCTTGTCGTTCGGGTCATCCGGTATGCTTGATAACACACAGAGATACATGTCGAGTCCTTTTCTTTTGCGATCAATCAAGACGATTTATTTTTGTTACTGGCGTTATCTTGATTGTGTCATATACTCAGTCATCATTTTGATACATCATTGATGTTGATTCGAATTTAATTCATCGAATCGTATAATGACGAACTATAACAATACAGATTGTATATCTATTATTCGATTTATGTAAAGGGTTATGGAGCATGAAATTGTTTAAAATATTGTAAGTAATTGATAATGTTATGATGTGAAAAACTATTGATAAACAACAAGGAATGATGTACTATTTATTTCCCGCGCGTCACTACAGCAAATGAAATATAAAATCGCCATGCAGGCTGCGTGGCGATTTTCTTTATTATTGTGTCAACATCATCAGGCGACAGAGTCGCATTGACATCATTCCACTTTCTTCGACATCAAAATATCGGGCTTGCCTCTTCCGTTCGCGTCGATCACGACACCAGTGATGATGAACCCCATCTTTTGATAAAACTCATACGGATGCCCTTTCAGGTTTCGTATGTTCTTTATTTGATCCCAAAGATTTTCATGAAGATCGGTATTGGATAACGAAGTCATATTGTCTTCATCGTCAGAGCCAAGCGTGATCGTCAACCCGCCTCTCGCGCGGACCTGCGACTCGAAATCTTCCACCAGCGTTTTACCGATCCCTTTGCCTTGCTTCGATGGCTGTACCGCCAGTGGATGCAATTCCCACACGTGACCGTCGTATTGCGGGATGCCGCCGATGAAACCGAGCAGATTCCCATCTTCATCTACTGCCGCGCGGCAGAGTTTCCCCTCTTCAAATAATTCGTTTGCTTCTTCCAAGCCGTCTTCCATTGTGGTCCAGGCATCGGGCCAATGTTCGCGGAAGGCGTCCACTAGCAATTGAGCGGCTTGCTGTAGAAATCTTTGATCGTTTGATGAAGGAGTGACGATCTTCATGTTCACTTCCAGAACTGCGGAAGATATTCTTTGTAACTCGTCAAATAATCATCGAGAGTTTTTCTTGCCGTATCAATATCTGAAATGACGGGGTCAAGCAGAAGGCATTGCAGGGCTTTCTCTCGATTCCCTTCCACGACTGAATCCACGCACAATTGCGCGACAGTGATCTCTCTTCGGCATAGTTCTGCTATAGGTTCGGGCAACTCGCCGACGTGGACGGGATGAATCCCCGCGCCATCCACTTGCACAGGCGTTTCAACGCTTGTGCCAATAGGCAAATTGGAAATTTGTCCGACGTTCGGAAGATTTGCGGCGAGATGATAATGAGTCCCTGCGCCTGCGACGTTCTCGATCATCTCCAATGCGCCTTCGCTGTCTGTCTCCAGCAAACCTTTGATGGTCGCGTTTCCATCCGCCATTTCATGCAAGCGATCCAGTTGAAAGCCGCGGACTGCTTCGAACAGTTCCCAATCGTAGAGGCGGATGTTGTAACGCTCCCACGGTTTAGTTTGCGAGTCGCTCATCCATGGGAGGTATTCGCACAGGTGCGTATCTCCAGGAACGGGGAACAAGCCGAAGGTTGAGAAAATGTCGCGGGTCAGCGGCTCAAATTGCCCGTCGAGTTCGAAGAAGCGTTTCTTGAAGAGCGGATATAAATCCTCGCCTGTGCGTTTGTCGCGCATGGAGAGAATCCACGTGAAGTGATTCAATCCCGCCGCGCGGATATCCACCAGCGGGACGATCTGCTCGCGCACGCGCTGTTGCAGAGGGTGTTGATCCACCGCCGCGTGGACGCCTGTGAGCCCTTCGGGAATCTCGATGCCGAGGTCTTTCGCCAGCGCGACGCCGACCATCACATAGCCCGCATAAATTTGGTGACACAAGCCGACGCTTTTTATTTTGCTGTGACGATTGACCACATCGCAAATGCGGATCATCGGGTTGGTGAAGTTGACGAACCACGCGTCGGGGCAAGCCTGTTCCATATCGCGCGCGATCTGCAGGATGGGACCGATGTTGCGCGCCGCGTGCGCGAATCCGCCAGGTCCGCCGTTTTCGGCGTAAGGCTGGCGCACGCCGTATTGGATGGGGATCTCAAAATCTCTCAGCCATAAATTTTCGCGCGCGCCCACTTCGATGGCGTTGACGACGAATTTTGATCCGTTCAACGCATCCAAATGATTCGTGTGCGCGGTGATGGTGAAGTGTGAATCCCATTCGCGGTTGAGGCGTTCTGCGAGTCGTTTGACGATGTCGAGCGTGTCTGGGTTGCGATCCACGAGCGCGAGTGTGGAGCCTTTAAGCTTTTGCGAGCGCATGATGGCGGAGAGCGTGTTCTCGCCGAACGATGCCGAGCCTGCGCCGATGACTGTGATCTTGGTGGGGAGGGTCATTTGTTCGGTTCTCCAATTTCAAGTGTTGAGGACTCGTTCGAAATTAAACTATATCGATAATAAACCAAACTTATGGCGCGCGCTGATAAACGGAGATTTTTCTTTCTTTGGATCAGTGTGAGTCTGCGTTCACCTGCGTCTCAAAGTTATTTCCGATAACGAGTACTATTTATACGCATAGGAAACGCTCAAGGTTATCTAACGTGTCTGTCGGCAAAAAGATCTTCTGTGGTTGAGCGGATGAGTATCTGGATAACTAGGGACGAATCAAGGTTCCTGTCTCTCTGAGTCTCACGCCATTCCTAGACTCCCAACTTGCGGCGCAGTTGGTTTTGCCACGAAAAAAAGCTTTTTAATTCGGGCAATGCCGCATCTAAGGCTTGCTCTCCTCTTTTCACAACGGCGTGAATGTCCAGCCGCCCAAGGATATCTATATCTGCCACTGGCGGGCGAATGATGATCTCAGGCTGATCCACTTTCAGACGATGCTCGGCAACCGTGCGGGTGATGATATCCAGCGAGCGCAGAAAGATATCGAGTACTTTCGCATAGCGCGATTTGTTCATGCGTTCCATCAAGGCAAGGGACCAACCTTCAGGAACTGGAAAGCGCCAGGGCTGTTGGGCAGGTACGCCGATTGGCTCGCTCAGCACAACAGCAACCACTGGCAACTTCGGAAAGAGTTGCCGCGCTGGAGCAACCGGTACAGGGTCCACAGTGCCTCCATCCACCAACTCCCAGCCATTCATGCGCCAGGCTGGAAAAACCCCGGGAACAGCGATGGTCGCCAGGATGGCTGGCACAAGCGGGCCTTCTGAAAGCAGAACTTCGTCTCCGCTGTTGAGGTCGGCGGCGGTAAGTGTACAAGGTATTTTCAGATCATGGAACGTTCTATCGCCGATCGTTTCGGTTAGCCACTTGGCGATGCCGGCAATACCCAGCATGGAGGGTCCATGCTCCGGCAAGTGGCCGAAAAGATGGGTCTGGTCCAAGGAGGCAAACATGTCTTCGATCTGGTCGGCCGTATATCCGAGGGCGTGGAACACAGCCACGAGCCCGCCGAAGCTAGTGCCTGCCACTGCGTGGATGATAAAGCCTTCCTGTTCAAGCCGACGGAGGATGCCAACATGCACAACACCTTTCGCTCCACCGCCGCCGAGGGCAAGGGTGATATTCATTTTATAGGTACTCCTTGTAGTTACTCTATTATCCCGAAGCGCCGCAGGGCACAAAGCGATAGTCTCAGCCGTTATTGTAATGCGGAAGTCAGGCGCGCCAGATTGTCGAAGAGTTTGATCATGAGTGGGCGTTCCTGCCAGTCATCCAGTTGCAATGGACATGTGCGGCGCAGATAGTGCGCTGTTATTTCCTGTAGATCGGCGACTGTCTTCTTATTGTAGCAGACCAGTGTGATCTCCAGGTTGAGCTGGAACGAGCGGATGTCTAAGTTGCTCGATCCGATCACAGCGATATCATCGTCGATGCTGAGAAACTTGGAATGCAGGATGACCGGCGATTGGTACAGAAAGATCCGCACCCCGGCTTTTAACAGCTGTTCATAGTATGAACGCTGGACATGAAATACCAGGAACTGATCGCCAATCTCCGAAACAATCAACGTGACCTCGACGCCGCGTTGTGCTGCCGAGGTCAGTGCCAGCAGGATCGTTTCATCAGGCACTACGCAGGGATTGGCGATCAGGATTCGCTTCTGCGCGGCATGGAACAGCCCTACGAATAGCATTAGATTATTATCGTTCTCGAAGCGGCGGCGCCCGTGTGGAAAAAGGCTCCGACTGGACATGTTTGTTGACCGTGTTGAACGATGTGTTGAGGAATAATAATCAATAGATCATGAAAACGAGTTCGTGACACAGTTGCACTACGTGATAGGCAGGCGACGGTTCGATTTGCTTGAAAAACCGAACCGTCGCCTGAACTTCCATGCAATATTGATCATTCCTGAATGTGGGGCAAAGGGTCGTTTGCACCTCGCAAGTTATTCCGATAAATTTACTTCCAACGTCATGCCCCATAACGAACCTCGAGGTTGTTCGGCTAACTCAATCGTAACTTTGAACACCACATCGCCGCCGACTGTGTTTGCGACAGGCGAGATGGCGATCACCGTTCCATTGACCGTTTGATTCAACGATTCCACAAATACGTCTGCCGAATCACCAACGTTCACTTTGGCAATGTCACGTTCGCTTAAATCTGTGGTTTCGACGCGCAAGTTATTCAACACAGCAAGTGTGACAGCGACCCGCCCCTGTTCAATGAATTCACCCTGGGCAACGTCAATTGAAGCGACGACTCCATCAAACGGCGCGACAAGAGTGATTTGTGCCAGAGCGGCTTGCGCGATTTCCAGCGCGGCTTGCGCCTGCCTCACTTGAATGTCCGCGATCTCGATGTATTCCTTTGGCAGTTGCGTCCAAAAAATTTTTCCGTTGCGTTGTTCTTTGATGCGCCCATAGCGTTGAAGTTCAGCGTTGGCTTGCGCGGAGCGGAGCGCGGCTTCGGCGGCAGTGACGGTGAATTGTAATTCTGGCGCGTCGAGCGCGATCAACACATCGCCCGCTTTCACCGAATCGCCTTTATTTACCAAAACTTCTTTGACCAAACCCGATGTGACGAATCCCAATTTTGAAACTTGCGCGGGGACGAACACAGCCGAGGCAACGATCGCTCCTTGCGCCGACGGTGAGGCAAAAGCGTTTTGTATTGGGGAGGCGCACACTGCAAACGCAGCGATCAAGCCAACACAAATTACCAAATGAAAGTGTTTCATTCTTACCCGCCCGCCTGAATTTCCACATCGGCGCTCATGCCCCAAAGCAAGCCTTGAGGCTGGTCATCGAAGTCAATCGTCACCATGAAAACCACGTCGCCGCCGAGCGTCGAGCCGATGCGGTCAATATCGATCACGTTGCCGGCGAATTCTTCGTTCAACGCCTCGATAAAAATAGAGGCTGAATCGCCGGGCTGAATCTTCGTCACGTCGCGCTCGCTCAGATCGGTCGTTTCAATTTGAAAACCCGAAAGATCGCCGAGCACGAGCACGATCTGCCCCGGCATGACGATCTCAGCGGGGGCAATTTCCACTTCGACGATCGTGCCTTCGAACGGCGCGAGGAGCATGGATTGCGCGTTGAGTGTCGCGTTGGCTGAATCAAGCAACGCTTGCATTCGTTCGACTTCGGCATTGGCTTGATCGAGATGGATTTGATCCGTTTTATTTCGCTTCAAAAATCGGACCTGAGCCTGCGCCGCCTCCAGATTCGCCTCCGCCTCGTTGACTTTTGCTCGCAACAGCGCAGTGTCGAGCGCGACCAGCACATCGCCCGCTTTGACCTCGTCGCCAACCTTGACGTTCACTTCCGTGACTTTGCCAACAGATGGAAACGACAGCCGCGCCTGACGGATTGGGGTAATGATTCCCGACGCGCTGACAGTATTGCTATTTTCGGTTTGTTGATTCGGCGGCGCGTTGCCGTTATCGATAACAATGGTGGGAATGGTGGCGGGGCCGGAAGCAGAGCCACAGGCAGAGAGCGCTAATGCCAACATAAGAAGCATTGTTGTGAGCGACGCGCTTCGCCTACCCTCCCTACTTAGAATAGGATTCGTCCTAAGCGGAAGACGAAACGAAATTTGTAAAGCCCGGCGCTGAAGGACGTTCCGCTCAACTCGGGTATTGTTGATTATTTTCATTTTGTTATACCGTTATCTTTCACGATGAGACCATCTTCGAGGGTGATGACCCGGTTTGCGTAACCGATCACACGCGGATCATGCGTGGCGAACACGAACGTGACGCCGGTCTCTTTATTCAAGCGCTGCATGATGTCCATCACTTGTTTGCCGTTCTCGGTATCGAGGTTTGCCGTTGGCTCATCGGCGAGGATCAGCTTGGGGTTAGTGGCAAGCGCGCGGGCGACCGCGACGCGTTGTTGTTGTCCGCCTGAAAGTTGATCGGGGCGGTGCTGGGCGCGGTCAGAGAGTCCAACCGCCTCCAGCATTTCGTTGACGCGCCGCTTGCGGTCTCCGCCTTTGGTGCCGTTTAATAATAATGGCATCTCCACGTTTTCGTACGCAGTGAGCGTTGGGATGAGCGCGAAAAATTGAAAGACAAATCCAATGGAATGTTTTCGCAAGTCGGCGCGTTGGTTGCGATTCAAATGCGTGGCATCCTGCCCGTTGACGAAAACTTGTCCGCTGGTGGGCTGATCAAGCAAGCCAATGAGTTGAAGCAGGGTGGTTTTTCCCGAACCTGATGGACCGACAAGAGCAGAGAACTCTCCACCTGCAATAGACAAGTTGACGCCGCGCAAGGCGCGCGTTTCCACCTCGCCGATCTTATAGACGCGCGTTGCGTCGATCACTTTTGTGACTTCCATTTCAACCTCCCATTTCATGCAACGCTTCGACTGGTTCCATGCGCGCGGCGAGTATGGCGGGATATAACGAAGCGGCCAGCGTAATGATATATGTGACGATGCCTAACACAATTGTATTTTCGAACGTGAGGTGGGCATAGATGCGGTCTTCAAAGAGAGCGCCGGTGATCCCGTAATCGCCGATGTAGATACCGTTGATCGTGAAGTAGGCGACCATCGCGCCGCCGATGATGAGTCCGCCGATCACGCCGCCGGTGGCGAGCAGGGCGGCTTCGGCGAGAAACTGCGCCATAATGCCGCGTCCCTTCATGCCGATGGCGGCAAGGATACCGATCTCACGCGTGCGCTCGAACACCGCCATGACGAGGGTGTTGGTGACGACGGTGGCAGTGATGCCTAGCACGATGAGGTACAACACGATCATAAATGCGCCGGCATAATCCTCGAATTGCACGATGAATTCATTCTGGTCCTGCCAGGTGAGCGCCTTGTATAGCGAAGATTGTATCGCCCGCGCCACCGGCTCCGCCTGTTCGTTCTTCTGCAAAAGGACAAAAATTGTGCTGGCATGATTTTCCGTCGCCGTGAATGCCTGCGCCTTCGAGATCGGCATCAGCACATTGAGTTCATCGAAACCGGGCGTGCGCGTGGTGAAGATGCCGCGCACGGTGAATGATTGCTCGTCCACATCGCCGTTGGAGGTGTTGACCAGCAGGTTGACCCCGTCGCCGACGGCGAGTTTCAGTTTTTCAGCGAGGGTATTGCCAATCATGATTCCCTCGCGATCGTCAGGATGGATGAATTCGCCGGTAAGCAAGCCCTCGCGGAATGGCAGGTTTGCATCTGATGTTGGATCGATACCAATGATCTGCACACCCTTCGATTCGTTTTTGAGGGAGAGGATTCCGCTGGCGATCAAGCGCGGTGTAGCAGTGATCACTTCCGGGAGCGTTTTGATCGTTTGCGCTACCGCCTCTGGTTCGGCGATCAGATCATCCCATTTCAGGCTGATCTTCCCCTCTTCGTAGGACACGGGTCGAATCTGCAGGTGCCCGCTTTGCAGGCGGATGGTGTTAGCCAGCGCGCCGCGCATTTCACCTTCCATCACTGATACCATGAGGAGCAGTAACGCCATGCCGCCGGCGACGGCAAGCGAGGAGAGCAGGGAACGGGTTTTGTTCCGCCCGATGTTGCGATAGGCTAGTTTGAATGTTTGGAACATAAGAAACTCTTTGTTATGAGGTCTCTCCTCTTTCTTCTTATACTGATTGCGCCCAGAAAGAGAGAGGGAGAAAAAAGAAGCGAATCGTTACACATGATGCAACGCCTCGGAAGGTTCGCGTCGCGAAGCGATAATAGCTGGGATTAACGCCGCAAGGATGGCGATCACGATGACCACCGCCGCGCGGTTACCGATGTTGTCTAAACCAAGAGTGGGGTACACCTTGCCGCTGATGAGCGCCATATACTCGGTCATGCCCGCGAATTGGCTGTAATCCATGCCAACCTGCGCCATACTCCCGTTGAGAAGCAAGCCCATGAGGATGCCGGCAATCGCGCCAACCACGCCGATCATTGCGCCCTCCAGGATGAAAGTAGTGGCGATCTGTCGAGGTTTGAATCCCATCGCGCCGAGCAGACCGATCTCACGCGTGCGTTCGTAGACCGCCATGAGCAAGAGATTCAAAATACCGATGCCGGCGATCATCACGATCACCACGCTAAAAATATCCATCACGGCGGTTTTCTGCCCGATGGCATTGCCCAGTTCGGGATAATTCTGCTCCCACGATTCCACCTCGTAACCGGAGAGGAACGAAGAAAGAGCGGTGATCACTTGTGATTCTGCCCCAACCCGGTCCAGCGTGACCTGCACCTCGGTGGATTGCCCGCGTAAGTTGAATAGGCTTTGCGCTTCAGCCAGCGAAATATATACTGCGCCTTTTTCGAACGACGGCAGGCCGATATCGTAGATGCCGATCACGGTCATCGTGCGCTGGCGGTTCTGTTTGTTGATATCGCTCCCAACTATGGTAATACGGTCGCCAAGCATGATCGATAGCGCCTCCGCCAATCCGCGCCCGATCAGGACCGCATCCTGGTCATCGTCTGCGAGCCAGCGCCCCTCGTCGATGTGTTCGGCGATCAGGCTGACCGGCGCCTCGGCGCTCGCTTCGATGCCGATCACGTTGAGCGGAAACGCGCCCTCAGGGTTGCTGACCAGCCCTCCCGTCTGAATGCGACGCGAGGCGGCGGTCACATCCGGCTGTGCCAACGCGGCTTCCACGACAGACGAATCATCCTTCAACGGAAGAAGCGGGTTGCTATCCACTTTTTCACGATAGCCTTGCGCATGCACTTGCACATTGCCGCCCAGCACGCGCACCGCATTGCCGGCAATGGCTTTGTTGAAGCCATCCATCAAGCCATCGTAGAACATCATCAGCGCGAGCGACAGCCCCATCGCCAGCACGATGATGACCGTGCGGCGGCGATGCCGCCAAATGTTGCGCCAGGCAAGGCGGAGATATAAAAGCATGGATGTTCCTTTCTCTAAAAATGCTTTTCAAATTTCGATTCGGTCTTGCGTAAACCGTATTCCATCACGTACAGCATCTTGTCTATTTTTTCCTGTGTCTTTGCCGAGCGCACCCATTTCATAATATCTTTTTGCTTCATACCCTCGGTAACGATATACGTGGTGATCGCGTTCGACCATGTTTCCATGATCATCACAGCCAGTTCCACATCCACGCTCGGGTCCACTTCGCGGTTCTTCATGGCTTGCTTGATCATGATCGCAAGCGCCTCTTTTGCTCTCTCGTGATACTCAACAAATTTTTTTCCGTAATATAAGCCTTCAACGAACAACACGCGGCTGGCGGCTTGAGCCATGCGCGGGTAGGCGGAATTGAATTCCATGCCGACCTTGATCATCCATCGAAAATATTCGAAGGTATCCATGTTCCTATTGGGAGGGCGTTTATCTTTGAAGAATTCTGTTTTTTCATTCGTCACCACATCCATCAAGTGATTGAAAACGTCCAGTTTATCCGCAAAGTATTGATAGAAACTTCCCTTGGCGATTCCGCTGTTTGCCACAATGCGGTTCGTGGAGGCATTCTCCAGACCGTTTTCGGCAAATTCTTCGATGGCGGCGTTAACGATCTTCTCGCGTTTTTCTGTGGGGAGGTTGTGGAATGTCTGTTTGGGCATTGCTGTTATGACCTCGTGGTCATGTGACTTGATGGTCACATTTTACGACGATTCTCGTTCGCGTCAAGAGGTTTCCCCACGCTTCTCCCTTGATTGGAAATCGACTCGTCATTGAATTCATTTTCTCCCTCTCCGTTTTACCCTCCATCTCATAGACAGCAGATCGCGCTCATTTGCCACCCATAGTCGATCAACTGTGGCTTCTCGCTATTCTCTGACCGCTGATAACTTTTTAACCAAATTCCCCCACACTACTCTGACCATCAACCCTGCCCGCCAAAACGCGACCGCCGCCATGCCATGCGCAAGGACGGCAAACAGCGGCGGCGTTTGATATGTGTAATACGTCCAGCACTCGCGCGTGGTACCCCAGAGCTCGAGATAGTATCCCAACCCTGAGCCAGCGATGAAAGTTAGTAACGCGTAACGATGATCGGTTGGTGTGAGGATTAGGAGAATTGAGAGAATTAGCGCCAGCCAGGTATAGGATTTGTCGAATGTCGGGGCGACGAAGACCAGCATCAAGGTCAGAAAGGAGGCAAAGATGAGCCAGTAGGCAACAAAAAAGGAAGAAGGATGAAGGATGAATTTGAGAGGTCGTTTAAACTGCTCAAGACTCCAATCCAACAATCGTGTAATACGATCAATCGACAGGCTCGCAATGGGCCACGCGGGGATGATCCAGAGTGGAGGGCGTTCGGCTGTGTAGTAATGCCAGAGATTCGTTTGTGTCCCCCATGATTCGATCGCCAGCCCGCCGCAGACGCCGACGAAGATAATGAGCAGGTCAGATTTTAGATTCGCCCGCGCGATGATGGTAACGGACATGAAGCCGAAGATGCCTAGCAGGAGCCAGTCCATGTAACGCCACCACGCGCCGTTCCAGTCCACATATTTGAGATATTCCTCCGCAAGGGGCCGCCAGATGTAAATGATGAGGAAGACCGTGAGGACGAATCCGCCGAAGAGAATGGACGAGTCGCGCGTCCAGAAGTTTCGAAGCGTGTTACGAAGTATGGACATGGACAGAATTATAGCAGGGGGTAATGAAGGAAACTACCGTCGGCTGTTCGCCGCGTCGGTCTTTGCGACGGAGGAAGCCATCATCAACTCAATGATCGCAGCGGAGGATATGACGGGACATAACGGCTTTTCGGCGAAGGCGTTGCCGCATGAGGAGTTGAGGGAGGTATTGAAAAAATACAATCGCTTGGAAATTACTGGCTGAGTGAATGATCGTCTCTCCTTGACTTAAAGTGCGCTCTAAGGTTTACAATTCCAGAAAATCAGACCAAGGACATAACTTCAATGACACTTCAACTCCTGTCTTCACAGCAATATCCCCGCATCAAATCTCTGTTCGACGAATCTATGCATTCCACCCTTTACGACCAGGGGATCTTAGCCGGTAAATATCCAGGAAAAGTCCTCGTGGATGATTCCGAACAACCCAGAAGTGCAATCCTAATCAAGGATATTTGGTGTCACCTGATTGGCGATCCAAACAATGCCTCATTCATTTCGGCGCTTCGGCATGCTTTAACTGAAAAGCAATTTATCGGGGAGAAAACGAACGTGCTCTTTTTCATGGACCCCACAGAAGCATGGCGTAAGGTTCTAAAAGGCTTAATCGAGAATCGCGAACCGATCGAGACGCCCCGTTACGTGTACGTCACAACCCGGGGACATCAAATTCAAATACCACCCTTGCCTGACGAGTGCAGGCTGGTTTTCATTGACGAAGCGATCAGCAGCCTCGTGGATGGAGAACTGCCGGACGATGTGCAGAAGGTGTTGGATCTGCGTAAAAGATCGGATGCACCCGACGAGATGGGCTTTGGTTATGCGGCAATCTACGGGCGGATTTGTGCCGCGTGGTCGGTTATTGATTTTATTGTCGAGAAAGTGGGAGAAATTCGCCTGGTGACCGATTCACGTTATCGCCGTCGCGGGATGGCATTTCTCACCTCTGCAATGACGATTAATTACGGACTTGCTCACGGACTTGACCAGATCGACTGGGATGTTGCCGCTTCCAACATCGGTTCTATCAGTACCGCCAAAAAACTAGGACTGACCCTCCTCCGCACGACAAAGGAATACACCCTTATATTTCCAGAAGTCGGCTACCTCATCAACCTGGCATGGAGTCACCTGGACGGCAATCGGTTCGAGCAAGTGCATGTTGTTGCGGAAAGGATGATCAACTCAAACAAAGAGATTCTGATCCAATACGGACACTTTCTGATTGGGGCGGCATGGGCAGGCTTGGATAACTCAACCAAAGCCTTCGACCACTTAAACAAAGCGATTGATGCGGGTTTTGATGACACATCGGAACTGGAAGGTTGCCCGTCACTGACAAAACTTCACGGAATGCCCGAGTGGAAACAGATCATGGAACGAATTGAAAACATCCCGTCCCAGAGTACACCCGCGAGCTAAAAAGTTTATAAGCAAAAGGATGAACCATGGAAGCTATTCCTGACGAGAAAACCTATACCATTCAACAAGTTGCCGAAGAAATGGATATAAGCGCCCACACCCTGCGCTATTACGAAAAGATCGGGCTATTGCAATCCATCCAGCGCAGAGAGAATGGCAGGCGCGTATATATCGAGAAGGACTTGGGGTGGGTTTACTGGCTCAAACTATTACGTTCGAGCGGCATGTCCATTAGCACGATGAAACGCTATGTTGAGATCACGCGCGTCGGGGACCACACCATGGATGAACGCTGTGCCATCCTGGAGGAACACCGCAATCACCTTCGGGCAAATATCGAACAACTCCAGATCTGTTTGGAAAAGATCAACCAGAAAGTGGAGTTCTATCGAGGCTATGAAATGGAACCAATGAAAAAGAATGGAAGATCGCGTAAATAACAGGCTCATGATGAAGTATATTGCCTTGGGAAGAACTGGTGTGAAGGTCAGCCAGCTATGTCTCGGCTGTATGAATTTTGGCGGGCGCACAGACGAGGCAGAAGCAGCGGAAATCATTCATTATGCACTCGATGCAGAGATTAATTTTCTCGATACCGCCAATGTTTACGGACATGATCCAGCCGACTTCAGCCAAGGTCGCGGGCGGAGTGAAGAAGTCGTTGGAAAAACTCTACGGCAGAACAACACTCGCTCGAAAGTTGTGCTGGCTACGAAAGCCTATTTTCCAATGTCTGACGATGTGAACGCGCAGGGAAGCAGTCGCCGCCACCTGATCGAACAATGTGAAGCATCGCTAAAACGCCTCCAAACTGACTACATTGACCTGTTCCAACTTCATCACCCCTCGAACGATATTCCCATCGATGAAACGCTACGTGCTCTTGATGACCTGATCCGCTGTGGCAAGGTACGCTATATCGGCACAAGTTCGTTCAGCGCCTGGCAGATCATGGAATCTTTATGGGTATCCAAAGAGTATCATCTCAACCGGTTCGTCTGTGAACAGCCTGCCTATAACCTGCTGGACCGCAGGGCGGAACGTGAACTGATTCCCATGGCGCAGACCTACGATATTGCCATTATTCCCTGGTCACCTACTGCTGGAGGCTTCTTGACTGGCAAATATCCACAGAATTCGCCGGTTCCAGCTGATTCCCGTTATGACAAGTTTTGGAAGGGACTTGAACAGCGTCATTTCTCGGATACTGCTTTTGCCATTCTGGATCTGCTTGTGGAGTTGAGCCGGGAAAAGGGTTGCACACCTTATCAACTCGCGCTGGCATGGTGCACCCAACAACCCGGCATCACCAGCCCAATCATTGGACCAAGAACCCGGCAACACCTGGAAGACTCGCTGAACGCGCTGAACATTCAATTGACCGTGGAGGACCTGGCGCGCATTGATGCAGTCGCACCGCCCGGACGCGCCACCGTTCCATATTATGGTTATGACGGCATGGCATGGGTGAAATGGGGACCTCATAAATTCCGATGGTAAAAGGCGCAAACCGGGATAATCGAACAAACTCAACATCCTTGCTACCGAAAAAGCGATCATTAACTCGATGGCCGCGGCGGAGGATATGACGGGGCATAGCGGCTTTTCGGTGAAGGCGTTGCCGCAGGAGGAGGTGCGGGAGGTGATGAGGAGGTATGGGAGGGTGGGGTGATTTTTGCGTTTGTTTTAGACGTATAATGATAGAGATAAGATGTTAGCGCAGTGTATAAGCTAAAGTTTGGCAGCGGAATATGGACACAACCATACTTTTGAAATGCGTTTATTGAGCAAGAGGAGAAACAAATGCGCAATATTGATATGCAGACCTGGTCTCGACGCGATCATTTCAAATTATTCAATACCTTTAATCATCCTCACTTCAGTATGTGTGTAAACATGGATATTATAGCATTTTATCCATTTGTGAAACGCAATGGATATTCGCTCACCGTATCCATGGTGTACATTATCGCGCGGGCTTCGAACGCGATCAGAATTCAGGCAACGCATACGAGGCGATCAAGTTGTAGAGCATGAGATCGTGAACCCTGGTTTTTCAATATTGGTTGACGAAGATCTTTTCGGCTTTTGCGATGTTGAATATACCGAAGATTTTACTGAATTCTCGATCAGGGCTAACAAAAGTATCGCAACGCTGAAAGCACATGGCAATCTATTACGCAGCCCTGAAGACGATGATGTGTTGTTTATGAGCCCTATCCCTTGGGTATCATTCACCAGCTTTAATCATCCCATGCAGTTTCACCCAACAGATTCTGTGCCTCGCTTTGCTTGGGGAAAATCCTTCAAGGAGAGCGACACACTGAAGATGCCGCTAAACGTACAAGGGCATCATGCCGTCATGGACGGAATACACATGGGCAGATTTTATGAAAAGGTGCAGGATTATCTACATCACCCAGAAGTTGCGCTGGGTGACGCGTAAGAGCCATGCCCCCGATGAACAGCAGTGTCAAGGGTAGAGAGGAAACTCGATCAAAAAGCCCCCCTCTGTCCTTCGGACATCTCCCCCAAATACGACGATAATGCTGTCGGATTTGGGGGAGAACATGATAGGTAGAGTTTTTATGAAGACAAAATTTTTCATTTCAAGAGCACAAGTCCCTCCCCAAATTCGACGTGTTCGTCGTCGCATTTGGGGAGGCTAGGAGGGGACAAATGCCCCGACCGCCCAGAAGCAACCCAAAGACCAGAACCCGCGCCATCGAATTACGAAAAGAACTCACTCCCGCCGAACGCAAACTGTGGGCAAGAATTCGCAACGACCAATTGGGCATCAATTTCAGAAGGCAACACGCCATTGGAAACTTTATCCCCGATTTTGTGTGCATTGAGAAGAAACTCATCATCGAACTGGACGGCAGTCAACACTTGGAACAAGAGGAATATGACGAGGAACGAACAAAATATTTTAAATCGATTGGCTACAAAGTGATCCGTTTTTGGAATAACGATGTAATGAAGAACATGGACGGCGTAATTCGCGCGATCATCTTTGCGCTAGATAAAGCATGAACCCAGTGGGCAAAAGCGAAGAATCTGCACCGCATCCTGAAACCCCTTCCCCATTTCCTCGTATAATCTACAACACAAGAGGAGAAACAAATGTCCAACATTCTTGAATCCAAGAATCTCGCCAAATCCTACGGTGACTTCACCGCCGTGAAAGGGATTACCTTCGACATCAAAGAGGGCGAAATCTTCAGTCTGCTCGGTCCGAACGGCGCGGGGAAGACGACGACCATCTCGATGCTCTCAACTTTATACGCGCCCACATCAGGCGATGCGACCATCGGCGGGCATTCCGTCACGAAAGACCCGATGGCGGTCAAGCGCGTGATCGGAGTCGTGCCGCAGGATTTGGCTCTGTACGAAGACCTCACCGCAAAAGAGAATCTCGTCTTCTGGGGGCAGATGTATGGACTCGGCGGCAAGTCGCTCAACAGCCGCGTGGATGAAGTGCTGGAACAGATTGGTTTGACTGACAAAGCCAAGAACCGAGTCAAAACCTATTCGGGCGGGATGAAGCGCCGCGTCAACATCGGCGTGGGCTTGCTCCACAAACCGCGCCTGCTTTTCATGGACGAACCCACCGTCGGCATTGATCCGCAATCGCGGCGGGCGATTCTCGATACGGTCAAAGACCTCAACAAGCAGGGCATGACCGTTTTGTACACCACGCATTACATGGAAGAAGCCGCCGAACTCTCGAACCGCGTCGGTATCATTGACCACGGCGAACTCATCGCCCTCGGCACGCAGGATGAGCTCACCAAACAAGTCGGCGAGACCGAAACGCTCACCCTGCACATCGGCGAAAACGAAGACCCCGACGCGCTGGCGAAAGCATTGAACGGAGTCGAGGGCGTGCAAAAAGCGGATGTGACCGATCACGAAGTAAGCGTTATCACAGCGGATGCGAAAGATATTCTCGCGGCGGTGGTGAGCAAAGCCAACGAACGTGGAATAAAAATTCGTTCGATAGATATTCGCGAACCGAATCTTGAAGCGGTGTTTCTACACTTAACGGGGAGAGCGTTGAGGGATTAGAGGATTAGAGGATTGGAGAATTACCAATCTCCAGTCTCTAATCTCAATTCTCCATTTCTCCAATTCTCTGGGTATTCACATGACCAAACTCCTCCTCATCGGCTTCAAAGACCTCAAACTCATGTTCCGCGACCGCGCGGCGTTGATCCTGATCTTGCTGGCTCCGTTCCTGCTCACGCTCGGCATGGGACTCGTCACTGGGCGGTTCAGCGGAAATAGCGGCAGCGGCATTTCAGACATTCCAATCGTGATCGTCAATTTGGACAAAGCGTCTTTGGGCGACGCGCTCGTGGAAGTGTTCAACTCGGACGATCTGGCTGAATTGGTCGAACCAACTCTCAGCGACGATCCCGAAGCGGCGCGTCGGTTGGTGGATGAAGACGAAGTTACCGCGGCGATCATCATCCCCGCGGGGTTCACGCAAAGCGTCATCCCGCAAAACGGAAACAATGCCGCCAATGAAGAAGTCAAGATCGAATTCTATTCAAACCCATCGCGTCCCACCAGCGCGGGCATCATCAAAGCCATTCTGGATGGATTCATGTCGCGGCTGGATGAAATGCGTTTAAGCGGCATGACTTCGATCTCACAACTCATCATCAGCGGGAGAATCTCGCCGCAGGATGCAAATCGCGCGGGCGAAGAAATGGGCGCGCGTTTACAACAAGCGGGCGATCTCAGCGAAGCGACCGCCATTAAATTAAACGCATCCACCAGCGAGGGCGAGGCGGTTGAGTTTGACTTGCTTTCGTATTTCGCGCCCAGCATGGCGTTGATGTTTTTGATGTACACCGTCAGTTATGGCGGGCGATCCATTCTCGCAGAAAAAGCGGAGGGCACGCTGCCGCGCTTGCTCATCTCGCCGACCAACTCACTGCAAGTGTTGGGCGGCAAAGTATTCGGCATCTTTCTCACAGGCGCGGCGCAAATGTTGATCCTCATCGGCGCGTCCACATTGTTCTTTCAATTGAGATGGGGCGACCCGTTGAGCGTCCTCCTGCTTGTCCTTGCCGCGGTGTTCGGCGCCACCGGCTGGGGCATGTTGATCACCGCCCTGGCTCGCACGCCCGCGCAAATTGGAAGCGTCGGTTCAGCCGTGATGTTGATCTTCGCGATGCTCGGCGGAAGTTTCGTCTCATTGGATAACCTGCCCGCCCTCGTGCAGACGGTCGGCAAGATCACACCCAACGCCTGGGCAATGGACGGATTCACCACCCTCGCCCTCGGCGGGCCGCTCTCGACTCTTTCCACGCCTCTGCTTGCCCTGCTGACGATGGGCATTCTCCTCTTCCTCGTCTCCGCCCTGCTGTTCGGCAAAAAGAATTTGGCGCAGAAATGACTGTTTACCACAAAGGACACGAAGAGCACAAAGGTTGGTTGAACGATGATTGTGATTCTTTGTTTAAGACTTTCACGAAAGATGGTCGAGAGGAAGTCGTCACATTGCGCCGCGCATTAAACCTTCGTGACCGTTGTGTACTTTGTGGTTAGTGGAGTTGAATCTACACATGAAAAAAATCTTCGCCATTGCATGGAAAGATGCCATCGTCCGTTTTGCCAGCCCGTCGGAATGGTTGTTCTTCATCGTCCTGCCGCTCGTCTTCACATTTATATTTGCAGGCGGGGTGCCGACAGGCGACGAAGATAACCGCGTCCGCCTGGCGGTTGTGGATGAAGCGCAGACTGAAATTTCGCGACAACTGATCGGCGAACTGGAAGATTCAACCGCCGTCAGACCCGATGTATTATCGCTGGCGGAGGCGGAAGAAGAATTTGATTCGCGCCGTGTGAGCGCGCTGTTGATCATCCCCGCAGGGTTAGACACGGAGTCGATTCAAAACGGCACAGCGCAATTGGATTTCCGCCAACTGCCCAACGATATAGACGCTTCGATCGCCGAACGCGCCGTGCAAACCGCAATTCGACGGGTGACCGGCATTGTCAGCGCGGCGATCTTCGCAGTGGATGAGGCAAAAGCGCGCGGCGCGTTCGAATCGGCGGAGGCGGAACAGGCGTATTTCAACCAGTCGGTGGAACTCGCCAAATCTTTGCAGGCGGATTCACCCGAACGCGTGACCGTCATTCAAGGCAACACGCCAGACGATTTTGATTATGACCCGCAAGCCAACGTTTCGGCGGGACAATTGATCACGTGGGTTTTTATTCCACTCTTCGGCATCTCGGCGCTATTCGCCTATGAACGGCAACAAGGAACACTGCGCCGCATTCTCGCCACTCCGACCAGCAAAGCGACCCTCTTGCTCGGTACGATCTCTGGTCAGGTGGTGATGGCGTTGATCCAGATGACGCTGTTGGTGTTATTCGCCTACTTTGCATTCAAACTTAATTGGGGCAACCCAGTGGCGGTTTTTCTCATCCTTGCCTGCTCCGCGCTCGCGGCGGCGGCGATCGGAACTGCAATGGGAACCTTCGTCAAGTCTGAAGGGCAGGCAACGGGATTAAGTATCATGGCTGGAATGCTGATGGGCATGTTGGGCGGATGCTGGTATCCAATTGAATTGTTCCCCTCTATCATGCAAAACATCGCGCGCATCTTCCCCACCACCTGGGCAATGCAAGGCTTACTCGATCTATTGTTGCGCGGCGGCGGATTAATAGACGTCTTACCCGAAGCGGGAGTCCTGCTTGGATTTGCGGCGATCTTTTTCAGCGTGGGGGTATGGAGGTTCAGATACGAGTAAGTTCAACGTTTCAACAAAAAAGCGGAAGGCAAATTAATTTTGCCTCCGCTTTTTTATTGCGCGGGTCTCAACGCGGGCTGGGGCTTATCGCGCTGGGAGAAAAATCCGCTGGGGAGTTCGATGGGCGCGAGCGGGTTACCCGCCTGAATATCCTCCAGCGATGCAAAATACATTCCCATATCGTTGCTGTCGAAGCGCTGGAAGATGAACAGGACGAATTTTCCATCCGGGCTGAAACGGGCATCGCGATAACAGCAGTCGCCATCGATCGGGTTGATGATCGTCTCCTGACGGGTCGCGCTATCGTACAGATACAGGTCGCCGAAACCATCGTTGCGAACGGAATCGTTCAAAAGGAACAGATGGTCGCCATTCCAATCGAAACTGGTGATGGTCTTCATACTTTCTTTGTGAGTGAAGGCAAAATTCAAGCCTGGGAATTTATCGATGCGGGTGAGCCCTACATTGGCGCAATTGGGGACATCGGCGCTAAATAAAACGATCTGATCTGAATTGACCAGTTCCGTATCCACGATGCGGGCGGCAAGACGCATTTCATCCTTCGACCAAAGCACATCACGGAACGGGAATGCCGCATAAAAACAATTGTCCCTGCGGGCGGTGAGGTTGAAGCGCGTGTCCATCTTTTTCAAGGCTTCGATGTCAAAGGGCAGGATGTTCAGGGTGCGCTGGATGCTGATGGCAACATAATCTCCTGTGGGGGATACGCGAAACCCTTCGAGCATTTCGTCGATATTGAAACACACCAATTGCTCTACTTGTTTCGTCGCGCCATCCACCATGAAGGCGCAATTGCGGGAAAGATATACGAGCCGGTTTCCCGGAATCCATTCCAGGTTTGATTTGGGAGAATTATCGGTTCGGATCTGAATCAGTCCGCTACCGTCGAGATTCATAAAGTACAACTCGTTGCCGGAAAGGAAGGCGATCTGGTTCACGCTGCCGGGAGGGGGCGGCACGGTTGGCGCGATCTGCGTTACGGCGGGCGCAACGGTTGACGTGGGCGCGAGCGTATCGATGGGGGAAACTGTCGCAGGGTTAGCGACCAGGCTGCCCGTTGGGGTGGATGCGGGCGTTAGGAATGGGATTTGTCCGCGGAAGGCGAAAATCCCAAAGAGCGCGATCAATAAGGTCACGGTGGCGCCGATCCAAAAATTTCTTTGCGGGGTTGCGCGCCGGTCGCTGAGACCCACAATGGCAGGGATGGTGCGTTCATCGCCAAAGGCGGCGTGGTTCAGGGCGCGGGCAAAGTCGAGGGCGGTGTTGTAGCGTTGGCTTTTATCTTTTGCCAGGGCTTTTTTGATGATGGCGTCGACTTCGGGCGGCAGGTCCGGTCTTTCTTTCAAAATATCTGGAACAGGTTCATTGAGGTGCTGGAGGGCGATGCCTATGACGGTTTCTCCGCTAAAGGGACGGTTGCCGGTCAGCATTTCGTAGAGGATGGCGCCAAGCCCGTAAATATCGGCGCGGTGATCGACAGCTTCGCCGCGCGCCTGTTCGGGGCTGATGTAGGCGGGCGTGCCGATCACTTCCTCGCCGGTGGCGGAGATGGCTGATTCGGTCAACTTTGCCACGCCGAAATCGGAGAGGTACGGGTTGTGGCTTCCGTCGAAAAGAACATTATCGGGTTTGATATCGCGGTGGATGATTTTTCTAGCGTGCGCGTGATCGAGCGCGGCGGCGAGTCGTTCGATGATCAGGGCGGCGTCTTGTAGTGAAAACTTTTCCTTTTTGATCATCTCGGTCAGCGAGCCGCCGGACATGTAGCGCATAACGAAGTATGGCTGGTTGTCATCCTCCCCCACATCATAGACCGGCACAATAGCGGGGTGCTCCAAAGTGGCAATCAACTTAAGCTCACGCTTGAAGCGTGAGCGGGTGAGCAAGTTATGCATCATTTCGCGGGGCAATACTTTGATCGCCACTTCGCGGTTGGAACTGGGGTCGTGGGCGCGATACACGGTTGCCATACCGCCGCGCCCCAGTTCCGACTTGATCTTGTACCTTCCTACCTTATCCGGGGACATGGGCTAAGTATATCAAACACGCTGTTGTGATAAAAAGTGCAAAAGCCTGTTAAAAGCCGACTCGACAGAGTTCAATGGAAAAGTCCTTTTGTAAGCGGATTGGATAGACAACATGGAAATTTTAAAAAGAAACAGAGAAGTTCTCGCGCAAGTTACGGGTTCTGAATTTCGGCGGCTCGCAGGGTATTTTTCATGAGCATGGCAATTGTCATGGGACCTACCCCACCGGGCACCGGCGTGATGAAGCCCGCCGTTTCTTTCGCCTCGTCAAAATTAACATCGCCTACCAGCCGATAGCCGCTCTTCTTCGTCGCGTCGGGCTTGGAGTTGATGCCCACATCAATGACCGCCGCGCCGGGCTTGATCCAATCGCCGCGCACAAACTCAGCTTTGCCGATGGCAACGATAAGAATATCCGCGTTACGCACAAGGCCGGGCAAATCTTTTGTGCGCGAGTGGCAGACTGTCACCGTGGCGTTCCTACTCATCAGCAATAACGCCGCCGGCATCCCAACGATGTTCGACCTGCCCAATACCACCGCGTTCGCGCCTTCGATCGGCACGCCCGCTTTGTCAAGCAGGTAAATACATCCGGACGGGGTGCAAGGAACGAACAGCGGTTCGCGTCCTCGTTGTGCCAGCCGCCCGATGTTGAGCGGCGAGAATCCATCCACATCTTTTTCGATACTGATGAGTTGCAAAACACGCTCTTCATTCAAATGCGAAGGCAACGGAAGTTGAACAAGAATCCCATGCACCGACTTGTCGTCGTTCATTGATTTGATGATTCTTTCCAACTCTTCCTGTGAAATATCGGCGGGCAAATTCTTGCTGACCGAACCCATCCCCAATTCGGCGCAAGCCTTTTGTTTGGACGTGACATACGTCGCCGAGTCCACGCGGTCACCAACCAGCACGGTGGCAAGCGCTGGTTTGGATTTTCCTGCGGCGATTCGTTTTGCCACGTTCGCGGCAACTTCTTCGCGCACTTGCGCCGCGATCAATTTTCCGTCAATGAGTTGTGCGGTCATACAGTTTTTCCTCGTCCAAGATTTCGCCTCGCAATTGATTCGATTCGCAATCGGTCAAAATCACGCGGTCGATCTCGTTCCAACGCGGCGAGTCGGCAAACGCCTGCGCGCGCAGATAATTTTCGGTGAAGCCTTGCATCAGCCAGCCGCGCTCGCCCATCTCTGACGTGGACTCCCACAGCACGGACATCGTCTGCCCGATGAATTTTTCGCGATAGGATTTCGCGGACTCTTCCAACGCGTCGTGCAAAATGTGATTCCGCTTCTTGCGGACTTCGGGCTGGACCTGCCCCTTCATCCGCGCCGCCCCCGTGCCGGGACGCGGCGAATACGTGAAGACATGCCCGCCGGCGAAGTTCATCTCGTTGACAAACTCAAGCGTGTGAGCGAACTCCTCATCCGTTTCGCCGGGGAAGCCCGCGATGATGTCTGTGGTGATGGCAACGTCGGGAATCATTTCGCGCGCGGAATGGATCAATTCGCGGAAGGATGAAGTTGTGGTGTTGCGGCGCATCCGCTTGAGGGTCGAGTCGCTCCCCGCTTGGAGAGGCAGGTGGAGGTGCGGCATGAGGCGCGAATCAGACCAAAGGGAAAAGAAATCCGAAGTTAAATCCCAGGGTTCGAGAGATGAGAGTCGCAGACGCGGGACATCCGTGTTGTGAAGAATTGCGTTGATGAGTTCGGCGAGATGCGAATCAAGATCATAGCCCCACGAGCCGAGATGAACGCCGGTGAGGACAATCTCTTTTGCGCCGCCGTCGAGCGCGAATTGAATATCCTGAATGACATCAGCGACGGTTCGGCTCTGCGCCTCGCCGCGCGCGACCGTGGTGATGCAGAACGTGCATTGATTGTTGCAACCATCCTGCACTTTGATGAAGGCGCGCGTGCGACGATGAAGACCGGGGAGAGGAACGCGAGTGAGAGGTTCAAGGTCGAAGGTCTCAGGTTGAAGGTCAAAAGTTTCAGGTTGAAGGTTGAGGACATCGGCAACAAGATGATCTTTTTGATCGTTTGCGATGATGCGAGTCACATTGGGCAATTCAAGGGCGCGCTCAGGTTGGAGAGTCGTCCAGCAACCGGTGGCGACAATATCGTCAACGCCCGCGCGGGCGATGCCTCGAATCTTGCCGCGCGAAACGGAGACGGCGTCGTTCGTCACCGCGCAGGTGTTGACGACCGCCATCTCAGCGAGTTCGGCAGACGCGACGATCTCATGCCCCGCCGCGCGGAATCCATGCGCCATGTGTTCGATCTCGGCCTGGTTGAGGCGACAGCCGATGGTGTCTAAGTAAATCTTCATGATTCAGTAAAAGAATTTGCTGATTAGAGATTAGAGACTTTCACTGAGTCTCTAGTCTCCAGTCTCTGCTCTTATGGTTGTATCACCACAAAATTATCGAACAACACATCCACGCCGGGTTGGGTGAAGGAGCCAGCCAACAAGCCGACATCGCCGGCGGCCAGTTCGGTATCGCTTGCGCCGGCGATCAATTGATAATTCACATAGAACACGAGCGAGTCGCCGATGCAATCGGCGCGGAGGTGGTTGACGGTATCGGCTTGGATCAATTCAGATGCTTGCATTTCATTTTGCCCAAGCAAGGTGGTTTGTCCTCCGACGAACTTGCCGATGGCATAGTAACCGTCGTTCGAGATGATGAAGAAATAATAATCGCCGTTTTGGTAGCGACACATCACGCCCGCGCGATTCTCGGCTGGACCGCCGAGTTTGGTCACATCCGTTTCGACGCGCGCATCGCGCAGGTTCAACTCAGGGGTCGACCAGAAATTGAGTTGCGGCTGGCGAATCAACATACGATAGCCGCCCCCATCGTAATCCATGATGCCGCCGTCGTTGGCAAGGCGATCCCATCCGCTGGCATTTGATTCGAATTCATCCTGAAAGAGGACAGCGCCAGAGGGAGGCAGAGGGGTCGCGGCGGTGGGCGCAGGAGAGCAAGATACAAGAAGAAAAAGGAAAGAGGAAAGAAGAAAGAGTTTTTTCACGGTTGTGATTTTATCATGGCGGCTTATGGGAAAAATTGCCGCAAGTAGGCTCCCGCTTCTTCGTTCCCCAGATTGCGGGCAAGGGTAAATTCCTCGAAGGCGCGGGCGCGATCATTCGCTTGCAAATAGACCATGCCCAAATGTAAATGCGCCGATACGTTTTGCGCGTCCAACTCGAGGGCGGTCAGCAGGTGACGCTCGGCAGTTTCAAAATCTTCATTGAGATACCACAGCCAACCCAGCGTGTCCTCCGACGCGGAACTTTTCGGGTCGAGCGCCACAGCGCGTTGCGCGGCAGGTATACCGATATCGTTCAAGTGAATTCCAAGCCGCCCGCAAAATTCCGCGAGTGTTCGCCAGGCGCTGGCATCCTCAGGCGCGAGGTTGGTTGCATATTGATAGGTTTCCAGCGCGCGGATCAAATCGCCGTTGAGCGCGTACGCGTTGCCCAGTGAAAAATAGCGCGCGGGGTTTGCCGCATCGAGTAACGCGGCGGCTTGATGTTCGACGAGCGCTTGCGAATAATTTCCGACGCGCTCGAAGTACAACCCGCGCAATCCGCGGACAACCGCAGAGTTGGGATTCAACTCGAGCGCGCGATTCAACGCCTCGCTTCCCTCCGCGCCTGTGTGCTGGTTCGCCTCCCCCAACCATGCCCACGCCTCAGCGTTTGACTCATCCGCTTGCACAGCGGATTCAAATGCGGCGCGCGCCAACTGCCATTCATTCACCAACCCCAGCCCGGCGCCGAGGATGACAAATTGTCTTGAGGGCGCTTCGCTCAGCGACGCCAAACTCAACGCGGAGCGGAGAGTCTCCGCTGGCGGGGCAAATTGAGGGTCCAGTTGAGAAGCGGCGAGGAGTTCCGTCCACGCGGAGGTGGAGTCGGTCAATATCAACAGAAGCCCGAGGCGGTAGCGCGCCATGGCATCGTCGGGGTCGCGCTCAAGGTGGGCTTGAAAATAAGCTACCGCGCGAGAAAATTCTCCCTGCTCTTGCATTGCATACGCCAGTCGTTGATACAGCCCGGGCAAAAATTCGGCCTGCTCAAGTCCTTGTTCCCAGATTTCAATGGCGCGTTCCGCGTGACCGTTCAAAAAATTGACGTCGCCCCACGCCGCCCAGCCCGTTGGGGTGAGGGCGTTTTTTTCGCGGGCGATACGATACATGACATCGGCTCGCTCAAAATCACGTTCGTGAAAGTAAGCGTGCCCGGCGAGTTCGTACAAATCAGTTCGCCAGGGTAATCGTTGCGCCGCGCGTAAATAATGCTCCGCCATTTCAGGGTAAGACTGCGCCTCAGCCGCCTTGCGAATTTCGGAATATCCATCTACAAGAATTGGAAGGACGATCGCAATGAGAACTAATAGAAGGACGAGAATGATACGCAGACCTGTCCGGGACATACGTGGAATTATAGCCCGTGAAATTAAACGACGTTAACGCTCCTGTAACTCTGGCGATTGCTCCGGAAACCGTCAAGTGGAATATAATCGTCATTGTCATGTCTGAGTTAATTGCCGGCACGTTCAATTTTTTCACCACACCCAGCGGGAGTTTGATCTATCATCTCGTGCTGTTGTTTTCGGTTATTTGGGCGCTGGCGTCCGCGTATTTGCTTTGGAAGTCGAGTGAATTCCCGCAGGCGCGGCGCACCATGTTTGGGCTTACCTTGTTGTTCATTGCTCGTATTGCTCTTTTTGCGGTGACGTTGGCGGGCAACGGCGGATTAGTCAATTTTTCGGTTGTGCTTCCCCCATTGGATCGAGCGATCACGCTCTTTTCATTAGTATGGGTGATCTGGCTGTGGAATTTTCCCGAGCCAAGCCGCGCCGCCGACGCGATCACCGGGCTGGCAAGCGTTCTCATTATCGCCGGGCTGGGGCTAAGCCTCGTTGCATACGCGCAAGATTTTACCCTACCCGAATATAACCTCACCATCAACGATGGAATCTGGCAGTTGGCAAGCATTGCCACCGGTTCGTTCGGTTTATTATTGTTAGCCATTCGCCGACCAAACGGCGCAATTTATGGCTTGGCATTTTTGATTCTTGCCATTGCAGGGCACGTTATGTACGTGATTTGGGGTCGCTTCGATGGCAATTTTCCCGGCGCGGTGCGGCTGATGTACATTGCGGCTTTTCCATTGTTGACCACCCTGCCGCAGAGATTTCCCGCTCCATCCAAAGGACCGATCTCCGTCAAACTGCACGCGCCGGTGGATGAACGCCGTCGCTACAGCACCGACCCAAAAACTTTCCATGCCTTGCTTGCCCTGGCAGGCGAATCGAGCGTGGACAGGTTAAGCCAAGCCATCACCCGCGCCATCGCGCAAACGATGCTTGCCGACTTGTGTTTTTTGATCTATCTTACCGATAACAAGAATCAGATTCAGGTTGCCAGCGGGTACGATCTCATTCGCGAAGAAAACCTTGATGGTGGAAGCCTGAACAAAAGCATGATTCCCATGCTCACCAACGCCCTGCAACGCGGGCGTCCATTGCGGTTGCCATCCTCCAGCACATCAGCGGATATCAAGGGGCTGAGCGACCTGCTTGGGCTGGCAAGCCCGGGTCACATTTTGAGCGTGCCCATCGTCACGCCAGAGAAAGATTCGCTTGGCGGCGTGCTCTTGCTTTCACCATACTCCAACCGTCTGTGGAGTGCGGAAGACCAGGCGTTCCTCTCCAATATTGCGGTCGCACTCGTTCCGATCATCCAACGCGGAAACAAGATGACTACGCTGGAACAAAAAGGCGAGCAGACGCGGCAGGCGCTCGATGTGGCGCAAGATCGCATTACCGAACTCGAACGCCGCAATGAAGACCTGCTCAAACAAATGGAGGCGGTGCGTACCGATGCCGCGCAGGGATTATCGCAAGCCGAAGACCTGGCGGCGCTTACGCGAATGCAGGAAGATTCGCAAAAAGCCATCGAACGCCTGAAACAGGAAAATGAAGCGCTGCGTTCCGGCAAGGGACAGGCAGGCGGTTCACAACAAGTGGAAGGCGAGTTGCGCCTGACCCTGGAAGAAATTGCCCGCCTGCAAAATCAACTGGCCGAGGCAAACATGCGCGCGGCAGAACTGGAAATGGGTTCAACAACTGCGCGACCCGGCGAGCAAGCCGAGGTGGTCGCCTCCATTTCACAGGAACTGCGCCAGCCCATGTCGTCCATTGTAGGGTATACCGATCTATTGCTTGGCGAATCGGTCGGCATTCTCGGCGCGTTACAGAGGAAATTTGTCGAGCGCATCAAAGCCTCCACCGAACGCATCGGCAATCTCGTAGACGATCTCATCCAGGTGACCACGCTCGAAACCGGGCTAAATGAACTCAAGCCAGAAGCCGTGGACTTGAACCTCATCATCGATAATGCCATGTCGTATACCAGCAGTCAGGTAAGGGAGAAAAATATTTCCCTGCATCTTGATCTGCCTAAAAACATGACGCCCATCCATGCCGACCGCGAAGCCCTGCAACAGATCGTCATCCACCTTCTGCAAAATGCTGGCTCTGCCTCCCCGGTGGAAGGTTCCATCCACTTGCGCGTGCAGACGAAATCGGAAGGTGGAGACGAATATGTGCTGATTCAAGTCAAAGATTCCGGCGGAGGCATCCCCTCCGAGGATCTTTCGCGCGTGTTCACGCGTTTGTATCGCGCCGATAATGTTTTGATCCAGGGCGTCGGCGATACCGGCGTGGGGCTTTCGATCGCCAAGACCCTCACCGAGGCGCAGCGCGGACGAATTTGGGTCGAGACCGACACCGGCATCGGCTCGACGTTCAGCGTGCTTTTGCCTATTGCTAAAAACATCCTGTCGCGTGTGCCGGAGATTTGATCCATGCAAGCCTTGCGTCAGTTAGGGGGAGGTGTCATCATCGCCATTGTTTCGATTGTTCTGGTTATCGGGGGAGTTTCGCTTGCCATTGCCGAATCCGCTTCACCCCCTACACAGCCGATTCCCGTCTTTATATCACCCACCTCGTCAGTGACCCTTTTCACCCCAACTTTGCTTCTGCTTCCCACCTCGTCTGAAACATCAACCAGCGCGCCCGCATTTACAGACACTCCAGCGGCAACGTTTACGTTCGTTTTGCCATCAGCCACCATCTGCCCGCCTCCGCCAAGCGGCTGGACCCCCGTTGTCGTCTCTTTTGCCGATACCATTTACACCCTCGCGCAAAAATACGCCACCACCGAAGACGCATTGAAAAACGCCAACTGTCTTGCCTCGGTGAATTTACAACTTGGAACAACACTCTACGTTCCACCAGTGGCGTCGACTGCCGTTGTTGTCACATGCAGTCCGCCGTTCAATTGGGTGAAGAGACACGTGGTGCAACCCGGCGAAAATTTATACCGCATCGCCCTGTCATATGGGCTGGCTTACCCGCAGTTACAACAAGGCAACTGCATGGGCTCTTCAATTACTATTTATGTTGGGCAATTGTTATGGGTTCCCAACCTCCCCACACTCACCCCGCTCCCCGGCGCAACGGCGACCATTCGAATCTCTACCTCTACCGCCGCGCCAACCCCGACTCAAACCTTCGTTTCCACTGCCACCCAAATGCCCACCCTCACTGCCACCTTCATGCCAACAGCGTCACCACAACCGACTGCTACAAATACCATTCCCCCTGCGCCCACAGCCACGCCGTCCCTCACCCCATTCCCTTCATTATCCCCCTCACCATGAACTTCAACCGGCAGCTCATTCTTGCGGCGATACTACTCGCCGGGTGCGGCGCAACCGCATCACCATCCCCAACCCAACCCTCGTCGTTTTTTGATTTGGTGACCCCCGCGCCGAATCCATCCGCAACTCCGACTCCCTTCCAGCCATTGCCCCTCGGCGCGACAAGTTTTTTCATCCCTGCGAACGACCCGCTTCTTCTCACCAGTGCGGCTGATTCAGCCATTGCCACATCGTCCCTCCCCCCGGAGACTCCCACCCTGCTCCCCACCATCGACGCGGTCGTGTTAAACAACACCATTGCCCCACAGCCAACCTTCGACAGTCAGATCTTCAACAACGGGCAGGATACGATCAATTTTTTGCTCATCGGCTCAGACCGACGTTCCGCCACCGGTTCGACGCGCACCGACACGATGGTCATTGCGATCCTCCACCCCAACGAGGGACAGGTCTCGCTCATTTCCATTCCGCGAGACCTGTGGGTATCAATTCCCGGTTTTGAAAATAACCGCATCAACACGGCATATCAGGTTGGAAAATCCACCGAATATCCCGGCGGCGGGCCTGGCTTACTCAAAGAAACCATTCAATACAACCTCGGCATCCGCATCGATCACACCGCGCTTGTCGATTTCAACGG
>JAEURC010000087.1 GCA_016789025.1 Anaerolineales bacterium | reverse complement strand
TCAGCCGAATTGGATGAAATCCTGTCGCTGTCGGATCGGATCGCGGTGATATATCGCGGTGAGATCGTCGCCACGGTGGACCGTAAAGACGCCTCGCGCGAGCAGTTGGGCTTGTTGATGGCTGGGGTGCGCGAACCAGCCTGACCCGTCGGTTTGACGCGTGTTTAGCATCCAATGCAACCCTTCTCGAAAAATGAGAGGGGTTGTTTTTTAGGAACAAAGGGCAATTTTTCTCCGTCTGGACTGGTGTAGAATATTGAAAATTCCTAAGAGGAAAGAGAAAAAAGTATGAGAAATCTTCGCCGCCTCACCCTGATCACAACTGTTGTGATTCTTATCTTATCCGCCTGCAATCTGCCGTCGAACAGGCCGCCCACCGAAGACCCCAACGCCATTTCGACCAACGCCGCGCTGACGGTGCAAGCCCTGCTGAATCAGGCAACGCCGTTCAGCACGCCGACCCTGCCGCCGCCGCCCGTGCCGACGAATACCGTTGCCGCCCCACCGACGTTAGCCATTCCCACATCAACAACCGCTCCGATCTCCACATCCACGCAGACGTGTGATCTGGCGCAATTCATCAAAGATGTGACCGTGCCCGATGGAGCGAATTTCAACGCGAACGACACCTTCACGAAAACCTGGCGATTGAAGAACGCGGGGTCCTGCGCGTGGAGCGGGTATGCGCTGGTGTTCGATAGCGGCGACGCGATGAGCGGTGTTTCACCGGTGGCGATCGGCACTGTTAACCCAGGGCAGGAAGTGGATGTTTCAGTCAGCCTCAAAGCCCCCGCATCCAATGGAACATATCGCGGGTATTGGAGGATTCGAAATGCCAGCGGCGTGTTGATTCCCGTACAAGGCGGCGCGCAACAAGGCAAATCGTTCTTTGTGGAGATCAAGGTGGGCGGGGGTAGTGGAGGTCCATTCGCTGTTACCGGTGTCACCTTCTCGGTTTCCGGCTCGTGCGGCGGTTTTACCATCACGGCAAATATTACCGCCAACGGACCCGGTAACGTAACGTATAAGTGGATGAGAAGCGATGGCGCTATAGACAATGCCGCGCATGCTCCAATCGTATTTGCCTCCGCGGGCACGCAATCGGTAAATACCACCTGGTCTGTTTCGGCCCCCGGTCAATCGTTCTGGATGGAAATTTACATCGACGCTCCAAACCATCAGCAATTTGGGCGGGCAAACTTTAGTTGCCCATAAGCAGCTAAATGAAAAGTGAGAACGCCCGGCGGAACTGGTCGGGCGTTTTTCATAACAGGTATAATCTTTTTGATGAAACGCGTTTACAGAAAGGAAGTTTGAATGTTCCAAATTCGCACGTACAAAATTTTGGCATGGATGATCAGTGTATCTCTACTCCTCGCGGCTTGCGGCACATCGTCGCAAAACGAAGCAGCCATCGCAACCGCTGTGGCGCAAACCGTGGAAGCAGGCTCGTCGTCTGCGCCGTTACCGTTGATTCAAACAAACACGCCCGAACCAACTCTCCCCGCCTTGCCGCCCACACTCACACCAGGACTCACCCCAACGGCAGAGTCGACCCTCTCCTCCGCGCCATCCGACCCGAACTGCATTCACGCTAACCTGGTCGGCGAATACCCGCCCGATGGAACGGTCTACAAACCGGACACAGATTTTACAAAGACTTGGACGATCAAAAACGAAGGCACTTGCACATGGGATTCCACCTATCGGTTGATCTTCTGGAGCGGCGACGCGCTGGGCGGCGCCACCTACTACAACCTGCCGGAGATCGTTGCGCCCGGCGACGATATTCCGATCACGATCAACCTCAAAGCCCCCTCTACCGAGGGAACCTATACCGGCTACTGGCGCTTGCAGACCCCATGGAATGCCGTTTTTGGCGTGGGACAGTACAGCCAGGCGTTTTACGCAAATATTGTGGTGGATAAACGCCCGCAACAAGAGTATGGAATTGTAGATCTAGACTACCAGATTGTCCGCGAACCAGCCGAGGGATGTCCCGTCAATGTGCTGTATACGGTATATGCCACGATCACCACGAGTGGACCATTAGATCTCAGTTATTACTGGGAACAAAAAGACGGAAATGAAAGCGCGGTGAAAGAACTTTCCTTCGCCGCCGCAGGCTCGAAGACAGTCTCACGCAGTTGGACGGTCGGCAGGGGAGACAGCCCCAACGAACGCTGGATGCAGATCATCGTCTTGACGCCCGAGTACACAGAATTTCCAAAAGCGACGTGGCCCAATAACTGCCCATAATATTTCAAAATCGCCGGAGCAGAACCGCTCCGGCGATTTTCTTTGGGAACCCGAAAGACACGAGGAGCGTTTATACATGTGATGATACCCTCGGAGGCATTATGATATCCGCCCGCTTTACGAAACTTCTACTTTTGACGCTCGCTCTTTCCACCATTTTGGCTTGTGGTCTCTTTTCTCCTGATTCCTCTCCCCAGCCCGCCGAGACGTTAAACGCCCTGTACACATCAGCCGCACAGACGTTGGACGCGCTCTCCACACAGGTGGCGTTTACCCAAACCTCCCAACCTACGGCAACAAGTACCTTGTTATTTGGCAATTCCAGCCCGACGCCATTCAACACATTTACCAACGTGCCGCCGATCGCAACGCTAACAAGGTGCGATGCCGCCGCCTTTATCAGCGATGTAACCTACGCCGACGGCGCCGTGGTCGGGCGCGGAAGCAACTTCACAAAAATTTGGCGGTTGAAAAACGTGGGCACCTGCACATGGACGACTTCATATGCCATTGTGTACGTTAGCGGCGAAAAATTTGGCGCGCCAAACTCGGTTTCCATGCCGGGTAACGTGGCGCCCGGTCAAACTGTGGATATTGCGCTCAACCTTGTCGCTCCGAACCAGAATGGCAGATACCGGGGCTATTGGATTCTACGGAACGCCTCCGGGGTCTTGTTTGGAATAGGCAATTCGGCTGATTCCAGTTTTTACGTGGATGTCAGCATCAACGGCTACACCTTAGGCGTGTATGATTTTGTTTCCAACTACTGCGATGCCGCCTGGAAAAGCGAAACGAAAAACCTGAATTGTCCGGGACAGCATGGCGACGACCGGGGATTCGTGCGGGCGTTAACCACCCCCAAAATGGAGGATGGAACCGCGCGCGGCGATGCCTTGCTCACGTACCCCAATAAATCTGGAAGCGGATCGATCACCGGAAAATACCCGAGCTTCACCGTAAAAAAAGGCGATCGCTTTCAGGCGCTGATCGGCTGTCAATATCAAGCCACAGAGTGTAATGTCGTCTTCCGACTGCAATACCAGATTGGCAACGGAGACGTGAAAACCCTCGCCCAATGGCAGGAAGTGTACGAGGGACAATATAATTCCGTGAGCGTCGACCTCAGCGCGCTCGCCGGCGAAAAGGTCAAATTCATCCTAACCGTGCTTGCCAATGGAACATCGCACGATGATTTTGCCCTCTGGGTTGCTCCACGCATCACCCGCCAGAGTGCCGACCCCGCTACGGCTACAGTTACCATGACGCCTACCATTACACAAACGCCGACCATCACATTGACCCCGACTGTTACCTCCACGCCGACGGTCACAGTCACACCGACTTCAACCTCAACAGCCACGCCTACATCGACCGAAACGCCCACACCCACGCCATAAGCCGTCAAAACAATTGCGATATAATGATACTGGAAGTTGTAGTAATAAACGACACCTTCCAGTATCATTGATTTGAACGAGACCACGGAGGTACTCACATGCCTGTTCGACCAACCACAAAGCGGATCATGCCAGTTTTTTTGATGATCATGCTCATCCTTGCAGGATGTAATTTTGGCGCCACGCCCGCCCCTACTATGGATGTGAATGCCGCCATTACTTCCATTGCCGGTACAACGGTTGCACAACTCGCCTTGCAATTCACCCAAACTGCGCTTGCCAACCCATCTCCGACCGTTCAGCCGACAAATACCCTTGAGCCATCGCCTACTACGGGTATTGTTACTGTTGAAGGCGCATCTCCAACGGTTGGAACGCCTCCCACCATTTCCTTCAACAGCACGCCCCTGCCCGGTTTCACGGCCCTGCCCTCCCCCACCCAAGCTGGGGCAACCGCCGCGTTGGGTGACGAATGCAGTAATAGCGCATTTGAGGGCGATGTCACCATCCCCGATGGAACCGTCCTTAAACCCGGTCAGGATTTCGTAAAGCAATGGGCGATCAAAAATACAGGCAACTGCACCTGGGATGAAGGTTTCACTCTCGTTTTCATCGGCGGCGACCGGGCAATCGATCCTTATGACTTTACCTTCAAGAAATCGGAAGATTATGTCAGCCCGGGTGAATCCATCAACATTGGCATCAGGTTGACCGCGCCGCTTACCCCAGGCGATTATCAAGGGCATTGGCGACTGCGCAACGATAAAGGCTACTTTTTCGGCACGATTCTTTCCGTTTACTTTACGGTAAAGAAATAACCCTGAAATAACTATGACACGAGGCGCTATGAAACGGAAAATAGTTTTCACATCCTTGCTGGTTATCCTCCTCCTCGCGGCGTGCGGAGGGCAAGCCACCCCCGCCGAACCAACACCAGATGTCGCCGCTGTGCGCACCTCCGCCGCGAGCACGGTTGTATCTCAATTCACATTGACTGCGGCGGTCTTTACGCCAACCGTCTCTGCCCCGGCTACCGAACCTCCGGTCGTGGAAGATGTCCCCACTGCCACACCAGAAACCATCGCACAAGAAACGTCGGCATCCACACCCGGCACAGCGATCCCATGCGATCTGCTCAACTACGACCCGGTCACCGTGGATGTGAACGTGCCAGATAATACAATCATGGCGCCAGGACAAGAATTTATTAAAACCTGGCGCGTGAAAAACACCGGCACATGCCCATGGGGCGCAGGTTATGTGCTTGCCTATGCCGGCTACGATGATGACATGGACGGGCAGTTCATCGCCCTCACAGAAGTCGTGCAATCAGGGCAGGAAGTGGAAGTCTCCATCCAATTCAAGGCTCCCGCACAGGCTGGCATTTACGTCAGCGCATGGTCGATGCGAAATGCGGCGGGCATCTTCTTCCCGGAAAGAATCTTCGTCAAGATCGTTGTGCAATAAAAATTGTGACCGGCTTGAAACAACTCATCAAAGACAAAGCGCGCCAGCTGGGATTTTTCCTGGCTGGCGCGACTCTTCCTAACCCGCCTCCGCATTACTCCACATTCGAACATTGGCTCGCGCAAGGTCATCATGGCAACATGAACTACCTCGCCACCGAAAAAGCCCGCGTGCGCCGCGCAAACCCGCGCGAAATTCTCCCCGAATGTAAATCTATTTTAGTGCTTGCCACACCGTACGACTCCCCTCTCCCTTTGGGAGAGGGGCTGGGGGTGAGGGCGGGTGTGAGGGTAGCATCCTACGCCCGCGCCGAAGACTATCACAACATCATCCCCGCTCGAATGGAGGAACTCGTTCGCTTCATCGAGGAGCAGGTTCAACGTCCGATAAAGAATCGCTATTACACGGATACCGGCCCCATCCTCGAACGCGACCTTGCGCAACGCGCGGGCATCGGTTGGATCGGAAAAAATTCCTGCCTCATCAATCCCAAACAAGGCTCGTATTTTTTCATCTCCGAAATTTTTCTCGATCTCGAACTCGAACCCGACACGCCGTTCGTCACCGACCATTGCGGCACATGCACGCGTTGCATCACCGCCTGCCCCACCGATTGCATTTTGCCGAACCGCACGCTCGACGCGACGCGCTGTATTTCATACCTCACCATTGAACTCAAAGACGACATCCCCGTTGAACTGCGCGAAAAAATCGGCAACTGGGTTTTCGGATGCGACATCTGCCAGATGGTCTGCCCGTGGAATCGATTCGCGCCCGAAGGTGATCCTGCATTTTTGGATAAAGAGCCGCTTCCTCCTCCGACGGGCGAACTGACTCTCACTCCCCAAGCCTTTAATCAACGCTTCAAGCGGACCCCCGTCTCCCGCGCCAAGCGACGCGGCTACCTGCGAAACGTTGCCGTCGCCCTCGGCAACACCGGCGACACACACGCGCTCCCCGTCCTGCAAAACGCCCTCAATGACGACGAACCCATGATCCGCAACCACGCGCAATGGGCGATTGAACAAATCAACAAGAGAGCAAGTGAGCAAAGTCTCTAATCTCTGGTCTCGATACATCCCGCGACGAGCATCGCAGGACTACTCGACCACCACACCAATCTCCAGTCTCTAATCTCCAGTCTCCGATCTTCAATTCTCTAATTCTCCATTTCTCCAAATTACCAATTACTATTCACCAATTACTCATGCCCTCCATCCTCCTCGCCACCAACAACAAAGACAAAATCATCGAACTGCAAGGCTTACTCAAGGATTTGAATCTTCAACTCCTCACGCCAGCGGATATTGACCTCGAACTCGATGTTATCGAAGACGGACTCACCTATGCCGAGAACGCATCGAAGAAAGCCCTCGCCTTCGCCCAAGCCAGCGGACTGATCTCCCTCACCGACGATTCGGGTTTGGAAGTGGACGCGCTCAACGGCGAGCCCGGCTTATACTCAGCGCGCTATGGCTCGACCAATGGTAAAAAACTTTCCGCTGGGGAACGAAGAAAATACTTATTGGGCAAACTCCAAGATCATCCCCGCCCATGGACTGCGCGGTTCAAAGCCACGATTGCGATTGCAGTCCCTACCAATGTCACTCTGAGTGAAACGAAGGGTCTCGCGCACAGCCAAGCAGAGACTCTTCAGTCACTTCGCGAGCTCAGAGTGACATGCGTGGAAGGAATCTGCGAAGGCGAGATCATCCCCGAAGAACGCGGCACAGGCGGATTTGGCTACGACCCGATTTTCCTTTTCCCCGAATTAGGCAAAACCATGTCTGAACTCGGCATGGACGAAAAAAACCGCCTCAGCCATAGGGCTCGGGCGGTGGTGAAAACGAAAGAAATTTTGAAATCGTTATTCGCTGTTTAATGTGATGGGAGAAAATTTCTCCCACTCGCCCACAGGCGTACCATCTCACTCCCCCACCGTGATCAAATCTTTGACGCGTTCATACGTGCCGGGACCAATCCCTGAAACATTCATGAGTTCTTCCGTTGTTTGAAACGGACCGTTTTCCTCGCGGTAATCGATGATTTTCTGCGCAGTTGTCGGACCGATGCCAGGGAGTGTTTCCAGTTCAGCTTGCGAGGCAATGTTGATGTCGATCAACTCGGTAGAAACAGCCGACTCCGTGGGAGCCGAGACCGGCTCGACCACCAGCGAGGAACCCTCCACAAGGGGAATATCCAGTTTCTCGCCGTCTTCGAGAAGCCGCGCAAGGTTGATGCCTGTTTTATCGGCATCCGCTAAAAAACCGCCCGCGGCAGAAATAGCGTCCTGCACTCGCGCGCCTTGCGGCAGGGCATACACGCCCGGTCGCGGCACTGCGCCGGTGATGTGAACCACAATGGGAGCCTCGGTCGGCACGGGACGCAATGTCACCGCCTGCCCGCTGGGGTTGCGCGCCACCACCCACACCACCACAGCAATGAACAAGCCGAACAACACGCCCGAAGTCATATACAGGATTGATTTGATCGTTTGCATCGTAGATATTTTACTGTAACTTCATCACCAATAGATGTTCGCCTTTTCTCGTGAAGGTAAACACCGCGTTTGCCAACCGTCTCAAGCGCTGATAGTAGCGTGGCATCGCTTCAGGCGGCAACGAAACGAAACCAAACTTTTCATACAGCGGACTCATCCTTGAAAGACAGGCCAGGTACAACGGTCGCGAGCTGTCTTTGAGCAGATATTCGATGATGGCGCGCGCGATGCCCCGCCCTTGATATTCGGGATGCACCGCAATCGAAGCCAGTTCAAGGATTTCCTTCCCATGAGGCTTGATCTGCCCTGTGCCAATGATCTGCTCGTCATCATTGACCGCAACGATGAAGCGCTTCCAATCCAGATCCATCGGGTTGATTCCCACGAGGCGAATCAAGTCTTTGATCTGACTCGATTCCGATTCTTGCGCGGACCTCAGCCTGTACGCGGCTCGCAACCGCATTACACGCCCCCCGCCGCAACGATGATAATGAACGTGGCGATGAACCAATGGATCAAAAACGGATACAGAAACGATTTTGTTCTCCATACCACCCAGCCAAAGGCAAATCCGCCGAAGATCGTAGAGAGAGTCTCCACCTCAGGCTTGCCGTTGTGCATCAACGCAAACGGGACGGCTTGTATCCACAACGCTTCGGGGCCAAATTTTCGAGCGTAGCCGAACAGAATCCAGCCGCGGAAGATGAATTCCCAACCGATCAGATCGAGGAAGGTTGTCCATGGCAGGCCGTTCAAATACGGTTGGTAATACTTCTGCATAGACGCGTTGTCGCTCCCTAGAAAATAAATCACGGGAGCCATGAACAAAATTCCGATTGCAGTGATGATGAAACCCGCTTTCCAATCGCCTAATCCAAAGCCATATTCCTTTGGGTTTTCCCAAAATACGGCGATGATAAAGAATAACGGGATAGCCAAGTAAAGGACAACACGAAACCAATGCCCAAGAGTCTCAAAAAGAAATCTGCGATGATAAAAATCCACCATGAACAGCAGGGTCGAGACGATTGTTATCGTAACGATCTTCCAGTCAAATTTGAGGCGTTCGTTGAGGAGGTAATTCATAATAATCAGTAATCGGTGAGCAGTGAATCAGTAGGGAAAATAGGATTGGTTTCCGTTGGGACCGAGAAGTTGCGCAATTTTATCCCAGTCGCGAACAAGTTCGAATCCCCAGTTGATTACAAGGAGGAAAATACAGAGAATTGAGAGGATTGTGAGAATTTTTCCAGTTCTCGATTCACGCCAACGGATGGGCAACGCTTTAAATCCATTTACCCAAAGCCATGCGGCAAGGATGGCGATGTATGGCACAAGCGCAAGGTGGAAGCGATCCTCGGCAAGGATGAACACGTGAGGGATGGTGTAAACAAACAGCAGAAGAACAAGCAGGCAAGTTTGCGGATTCCAGCGGAGGAGGGATAGCCCCAGCGCAGCGGAGGTGGAAATGACGACGAATGGCAAAAGCAAAATTGCGGAGATCGTCAACAAGAGCGGAAGAGGAATAAAGCCCAGGAGGTCGTTGCCGTAAAAATACATCAGCACGCGTTTTTCTAACCCAAAGAAAAAGCCGAGACGATTTACCGCAAGCGGGACGAATCTTTCAGGTTGCTTCTTGATGAACTCGATCGCTTTTTCTGTTCCGGTCTTGTCGCGTTCGGCGTCGTCGAGGATGGGAAGTAGATCCAGCGAGGGACCGAACACGAACGAGCCGTTTCCCTGCGGATGATAGCCGAGATACAAGTTGTAGCCCATCGAAGTTTCAATGCCCGTCAATTTGCCGTGCAAAAGAGAGTTGCGGATAATCCATGGAGCAATGACAAGAACAAAAGCAAGGATTGAAAGAACCGCCCGTTTGCCATGTAAGTAAAACAGAAGGCAGAAAGCGGCGAGGACAAACGCCAAAATGACGGAGCGCGTGAGGGCGGTGAGGGCGAGGAAGATGCCAGAAAGTAGAAAGTTGAATGTGGAAGGTTTGTCTATAGAAGAAAGAAGAAAGAGGAATGAGGCGAGGAGGAGAACGAAGAAGGGATTTTCCGTTCCGAGACCGAGAGGATAAACGAGGAGGAGAGGATAGGCGGCGACGAGCCAGGCGGCGATACGCGATGTATTTTCTTTCTTCTTTCGTCTTTCCTCGTTGTCGAAAGAAGAAAGAGGAAAGATTCGATGAGCAACAAAATATGTCAGCGGCGCAAGCGGCGCGCCAAGAAAGATCGCCTGTGCGAGCCGCGCGGCGAAGAAACGGGAAAAATCAATTCCATTGATGAAGTAGACGATGGCAAGAAAGGCTGGATATAGCGGCGCGCGGAAGGAGGTGGGAATGCCAAGGAGGGGATCATATTCCCTAGCGGTAGACAGGTCGAAATCCACATAAGAGGCGAGTTGCAGGAGGTCGAGTTCGGCATACCAGCGGAATCCATGTCCTTGCGCGAGGCTCCGCGCGAGCATGTCGTATTGAAACATGTCGTCAAGACCGATGCCCAATCCGCGCGCGGCGATGATGGGGATCAATCGGAGAACGAGTGCGACGAGATAAATTTTGAAGGCGAAGGATTTAAACATAATGGATAATAACCGTCCCGCAGGTTTGAGCGAGAGACAACATTAATCGATGAATCCTGCGGGACGTTTTGGCGACTTAAACATGAAACGGATTGCACAATTGTACCGTGCAATCCGTTTGCGTTATGCGGGAACGCGCGAGGCGGCTTTAAGTTTCTCGATGCGCCGCGCGAGATACGGCATGTGATAGCCGTCATATTTTTCCCAGAGTTCGGGCAGCGACCAGTCGGTGCCTTTCACCAGCTTTCGGCAATTCGCGGTCCCGCAACGACAAGCGAACTCATCGTAGTTCGAACCGTCGCACATGGCGTAATCGAAGTTGAGCTCCTCGCCTGCTTTGATATCGCGCATGGCAACCAAGCCGATCTGACCCGTGAAGCCCACATTGGGTTCGCACGAGTGATTGAAACAATCGGTCGGCTCAAGCGGAAGCGGGGCTTCGAGATAGAAACCTTCCTCGATCTGCAAAATGCGCTGAGTGAAGAACTCCATGTTTGGATCTATTTCATTTTCAGCAACAATGCGTCCGCCCCACAAACAGATCAGTTCGCCTTGCTTGATCGGCTCGCGGGCAAACACGCCGAAACCGCCCTTTTCTTCGAACGCTCCAGGGGCGCACTTCGGGTTGAGATGAGAATAAAATTGTCCGGTCATTCTTTCCTTTCGTTTTTTGGTGAGGGCGTTTCGCCCAAAAAGATACTTTGGCAACATATGCCAAAGGTAAAACCAAATTCTTTGCCACAGAGCGCGCACAGAATTTGAGATTTTCTCTGAGGGCTTTGTGTACTCTGTGGCTAACGAATCACTGGCAAACAAAAACAGCCAAGACAACAGCTCTTAACCACTGTGTTGACTGCATAGACCTTAAGCAGTCCCGCCGCCTCACCAAGTATCAGTTGGAGGGCGGCGGAAGCCAGATTTTATTCGTGGCGTAATTTAGATGAAGGGCACAAGCATTTGCTCATTCACACTCGTGCGAGTCGTTAGAATGTCAACGCTCCTTTATGGATTTATGATCGCAATTGTAATGGGGATTGACGTGATGTCAATATTTTTGAGGGAGGAATTTTTCAGGATTCCAAACCGCTTCGCGCCGACGGGACACCTGATTCGACTCCTCTACTTCGTTTCGCCCTCTGTGTCGGAACTTTGCGCGGAAAGTCGCTGTGCCAAAAAGATCGGAACGAAGGTGATCAACATCACGAACATCGCAACGACATTCGTCACCGGCCTATCGCGTGGGCGTGTAAGTTGCGAGAAGATCCAGATCGGCAAGGTCGTATCTTGACCGGCCGTAAAGGTCGTCACGATCACTTCATCGAACGAAAGAGCAAAGGCAAGCATCCCGCCTGCGAGCAAGGCGGTAGCAATGTTGGGAAAGATAACATAACGGAACGTCTGGAATGAGTTTGCGCCCAGGTCCATCGAGGCTTCGATCTGTGAGCCTTGCATTCTTCGGAAGCGCGCCAGCACATTGTTGTACACGACCACCACGCAAAACGTGGCGTGACCGATGACGATTGTCCAAAACGAAAACGGGATGTCGAATCCGCCGAGCGCGGTGCGCAGGGCAATGCCGGTCACGATGCCCGGCAAGGCAATCGGCAGAATGAGCAGGAACGAGATCGCCTCCCTGCCAAAGAAGTTGCTCCGATACACCGCCGCCGCGGCAAGCGTCCCAAGGATGAGAGCCGCTATGGTCGCAACAGCCGCCACCTTCAGGGATAACGTCAGCGCGCGCCAGAGGTCTTCGCGCTGTAAGGCGATCCCGAACCATTTGAACGTAATACCGGGCAACGGAAAGGTGTAAGTGGTCTCATCGGGAGTCAGCGTGTATAAAAAGATAATGAGGATCGGCACGTGCAGAAACAATAACCCGCCAAGCGCGGCAAGCTTCAAGCCCCATGAGGCTTTCGGACCGAAGGAATTAGAGCGCATCGAAGGCCCCCAGTCTGCGGGCAATAAGCAGATAGACGATCATAATGACGATGGGGCCCATCGTCATTGCGGCGGCGAGTGGAATATTCCCCGCCGTGCCCTGATAGGAATATACCGCCATGCCGATAAAGAATTTTGAGTTGCCCAGCGCAATCGGGGCAATGAAATCGCCCAGGGTTAGCGAGAACGTGAAGATCGAACCAGCCACAACGCCCGGGAACGCCAGCGGCAAGATCACCGTGCGGAACGTCTGCAACGGCTTTGCTCCCAGATCGCCAGAAGCCTCCAGCAAGGATTTCGGCACGCGCTCCAACGATGTCAGGATCGGCAAAATCATGTAAGGCAACCATATATAAACAAACACAATGAACAGCCCAATGGGCGAGAGCGCAAGCGAAGAGCCGCCAATACTTTCAAAGCTCAGCAACCAGCTTAATACACCGTCAAGATGAAGCAGGTTGATGAACCACGAGAGAATGCCCTCCTGTGCGAGGATCAATTTCCACGCATACACGCGCACCAGATAACTCGACCAAAGCGGGATCGTGATCGCGATCACCAGCCATGTCTTCATACGCGGCGAGGCAAACTTGGCAGTGTAGTATGAAAGCGGAAAGGCAATCAGCGCGTCGGCAACAGTGACCGCCGCCGCCATCACCGTTGTGCGTTTAAAGATATCCAGGTTGGCAGGCTCAAACAACTGGGCATACGTTGAAAGCGTAAACTCTCTCACGATCAAGCCTGTGAACTCCTCCAGGTAATAAAAACTGTAGATTAACAGGTTGAACAACGCGCCGAGGTAAACAACCACCATGTAAATCATCGGTGGACCCAACAACAAAGCCAGCGCCAGGCGCGGACGGTGATACAAGTATGTGGAGGCGCGGTTCAACATCTCACTAGCCTCCCACCGGGTTGATGTGATCCTTGTGCCAGAACAAGCGCACCTTTTGCCCTTTCACCGAAAGCACATCCATCGACGTTGTCTTTAAATTTTGTTCAACCACCATCAAGTCGATACCGCCCTCGGTCTCAACCAGATAGCGCGTGAACAAACCAAGATACACCACATCGCGCACGGCGCCATCCAGAGATACCATGCCCGCTTCAGGCTGACTGTTGACATTGCCAAGGTGAATTTTTTCAGGACGGATGGAAAACATCTTGTCGGAACCCGTCAGCCGCTTTGCCACTTCCCCGCCGATCAGGTTAGACGTGCCCACAAACCCGGCGACGAACGGCGAAGCGGGTCTTTCATAAATTTCAGCCGGGGTGCCCACCTGAGAGATTTTCCCCTCGTTGAAGACGGCAATGCGGTCGCTCATCGTCAACGCTTCCTCCTGGTCGTGCGTAACAAAAATGAAGGTAATCCCAACCCGCTGTTGAATCGACTTGAGTTCCACTTGCATCTGCTGGCGGAGTTTGAGATCCAGCGCGCCGAGAGGCTCATCGAGAAGAAGCACCTTGGGGTGATTGACCAAAGCGCGGGCAAGAGCCACACGTTGTCGTTGACCGCCTGACAGTTGCGAGGGCTTGCGCTTGCCAAACCCTGTCAGACGCACTAACTCCAGCATTTCATCCGCGCGGCGCATCCGCTCCGATTTGTTCACCTTTTTGACCATCAACCCATAAGCAATGTTATCCGCCACATTCATGTGCGGGAACAGGGCATAGTCCTGAAAGACCGTGTTCACATCCCGTTCGTAGGGCGGCAGGCTGGATACATCCTGCCCATACAGAAAAATTTGCCCTGAGGTGGGGCGGTCGAAGCCGGCGATCATCCTCAGGCAGGTAGTCTTCCCCGAACCGGAGGGACCGAGCATAGAAAAGAATTCGCCGTCGCGCACTTCAAGGTTAACCTGATCGACCGCCTTCACATCGCCGAAGTAGCGGCTGACTTGATTGAACCGTATGGCAGGGGTTGGTGAGTTACTCATGGGTTTGAACGCTCATCTTTGGTTGATATTTTATTGCCAAGTAAGCAACACTCTCGTAGGCAAATGTTGTAACAAAGAACATCAGGCGAGAACGAGTCCCGCCTGATGTTTTCAAGCACAAAACAGATTAACGACCACCGATCACAGCCACGTAATTTGTGACCCATTCGTGATAGGGCACACACTCGGTTGCCGCATCCTTATCGCCGCAATCAGAAGTAGGCGTGCGCCACCAGAGGATCTTGTCGAAGTCGTTCAAACCATTGTTCGCACAACCATCGGGACCAAGCAATTCATTCCCTTCGCAGGCATCGAGGCGCACTGGGATGTTCTGGAACCAAGCCGCCAGATCGCCTTGCACCTTCGGGTCGAGGGAGTGCTCCATCCACATGTAGGCGCAGTTGGGATGAGCGGCATCCACGTGAAGCATGGTGGAATCTGCCCAGCCGGTCGCGCCTTCCACAGGGACAACCTTATCGATCGGCGCGCCGCCGAACTTCAACAGGTTCGCCATAAAGGGCCAGGAACCGGAAGCGGCAACGCCTTCGTTGGTGAAGTCATCCATCTGGATGAAGGCATCGTGCCAGTAGCGATTAATCAATGGTCGCTGTTGGCGCAGAAGTTCGATCGCGGCATTGAATTGATCGCGGTTCAACGCGTACGGATCGGTAATACCAAGCTCGGGGCGGGCGCTCTTCAAATAAACCGCCGCATCCGCCACGTAGATGGGACCATCGTACGCTTGAATACGTCCCTTGTTCGACTGACCATCAGGCAGGGTCATTTCCTCGAACACCACATTCCAACTGGTCGGGGGCTCATTGCCAAAGACCTCTGTGTTGTACATCAAAATATTTTGACCGGACGAATACGGCACGCCGTAATGCTTGCCATCCACCGTATGCCACGGCGCATTTTGCAGGCGCTCGTCAATTTTGCTGTACGAGGGGATCAAACCGATGTTGATCTCCTGCACGCGTCCGCCGGAGATCAAACGGTTCGAGGCATCGCCCGAAGCGGTCACCAGGTCGAAACCGCCTTCGTTCATCAATGCCACCATTTCATCGGAGGTCGCGGCGGTTTTCACGGTCACCATACAACCGGTGGCTTCCTCGAACGTGGTCACCCAGTTATACGCCGGGTCGGTTTCGCCGCGTTCGATGTAACCAGCCCACGCCACAATCGAAAGCGCCCCTTCGCCATCGCCAATCTTCTGCAACGGACCATCCTCACGACCGCCTTCGCCGCCGCCTGCGCCACCGCAAGCCGAAAGCACAAGACTGACAAGCATTACCAGACTGCTCAATACAAACCACTTGGACTTCATTGCTCTCTCCTTCGTTAATTTTTTAGGATTGAAAATTCGCGGGAAAAACATCGTTCCTTAACCCCTACACGCCACCTCCTTCCACAGGTTACCCATAGGAACACCAGACACGCAATTAAGATATGGCATGTCTGATTATAAGAAAGTGTTTGTACAAAAGTCAATCGGAAAATTCCGAATTGGATAACGCCGCTTCGCCTCTCCCGTGCGGCTGATTCAGCCTCGGACGGACTTCCTAACCCGACAGAGCTAACGTTACCATGGCGCGGAAGCCGTGATAGACCGAAACCATATCCTGCCCTGCCAACGATACGCGAGTCGCCTCCCGTTGTGTGACAGGCATAAGGGCGGCGCGATCCGCCATATCCGAAGTGAAGAATTCCACCGTGGCGCGAATCGAAGAATCCAACACGAACGGGTCCGGCGCATCGCCCTCCGCAAGCCGCGTCACCGCCCGCGCGGCAGACATGAAGATCAACTCATGAGTTGCTTGCGCCGGCAAACATTCTGCCGCGTAACGACCGGTTGCCTGTTTGACGACTGCTCGCTCCACATCGCCGAGCAGGTTTTCCACTTCAGCGCAGGCGGTCTGGTCTCCAGAGACCATGATAACCGGCACGCCAAAATGCCCGGCGAGCGCGGCATTTAAGCCGTATTCGCCGGTCAGGATTTCATTCAACCAGAGATTCGCCACCGTCTTTGACGACCACGTGTGATCGAGGATGGCATTCTGCATGCCATTGCGCGCGTGATAGCCGACGAAGAAAACGCCGTCCACGGTTTCATTGATGCCCTGCATCATCGAAAGCGGACTTGGCGAACCGGTGTTCAATTTCGCGCGCGGGTCGAGTTCCTCAACGAGAATGTTCGCGCCGTTCCAGTGCCCATCCGCAACAATGATCTCATCTGCCCCCGCCTCGAACGCGCCACGGATGGCGGCATTCACGTCTTGAGTCATCAAGCGGCGGAAGCGCGCATACTCCGCGTGACCCGGTGTGACCTGGTCCCACGTGGTGACGCCGGTGATCCCTTCCATGTCTGTTGCAATAAGAATTTTCATTGTTCACCTCGGCTATGTCACCCTGAGGGAGCGTTCGCCGCGACCGAAGGGTCTTCTTCGCGGGTTGGAAGATTCTTCGCTCCACTCGGAATGACACGCGCAACTAATTTCCCAACAATTGGATACTGATAATCGTCGCCTTTCAACACGCGATAGCCAGCCCACTGACCTGTGATGTGAAAAAACGGGATGACCAGAAGAATTAACAGCGCGATCAACATGAAGCCGAACATAACAATTATTCCGATCAGCCCGGTCGCTGAACTCATGGAAGACTCCGGGCTAAAGCCAGTCAGCGCGATGAAGGCGACCATGCCGATCATGTAAAACACGCCGGCAACGAATCCTAGCGCGAGAGTGCAGACATGGAACGCTGTCGCCTGCGCAGATTGAAACTTCAGCCACGCGCTCCGTTTGCCTTGCAGAATCCACGCGGTGACCGGGACAAGCATTCCCCATAACGCTATGATCACGCTGAAATGTCCCGCCGCCGCAACCCAGCGGTCTTCATGATCTTCGTTGAGCGAATTTTCGTTTTCGGCGTTGTACTCGAGGTAATTCGTCAACCGCTTGCCCATGAATGGGTATTGAAAATCTTTTCCCATACCACATGCGACAGCAGCAATGATCGGCATGAGGAGATATATTCCGAGTGAGACAAAAATAAAAATGAACAGGAAAATATCGAAGCCGATGATCGATGCGGCAAATACATCCTCATTTTTCGGGGCAACCATTGCAACGATCATCATCACAATGACGATGACAACAATGAACAACAGGTAGCCAAGAAGCCAAACCGTGTACCCCAAAGATTGATATCCCAACGCTTGCAAACATTGATAGGCGATATATTTCGACTTCCCCCTCTGCTCCGCCCAGCCGATGATCGGCAGGAGGAGTCCCATACCAAACGCCAGCGCGGAGAGATGCGCCAACACAGCCCAGACACGTTCTTCGGTGGATGGAATTGGCTTCATGATGTGATTGTATCAGAGGGATGAATCTACAAATTCAAATATGGCTTGGCCATTAACAGCGCCGCCAGCGACTTGGCATCGGGCATTTCGCCGCGTTCCGCCATTTCGATGGCTTGCCTCACCGGGTATTTCTCAACCGACAGGAATTCATCATCGTCCGCTTCCAGCGGGTTGTGCTTTAAGTCGGTGGCTAGATACACTTCCATAAATTCGGAGGAGTAGCCGGGGGCAAGGAAGAACTCTCCAACCTTTTGCAATTTCCCCGCTTCCATGCCGGTCTCTTCGCGGATCTCGCGGGCGGCGCATTCTTCGTATGGTTCGTCGCCATCACGCGTGCCAGCCGGGAGTTCGAGCAAGTCCATCCCTGCGGCATGACGGTATTGCCGCACGAAATACATATTCCCATGTTCGTCCACAGGGATGATGACCACCGAGCCGCCATGCTCGATGATCTCGAATTTGGTTTCGCGTCCATCGGGAGTTTTGAGCGTATCGCGGCGGATACGGAAGACGCGCCCCTGCAACAAGGTTTCTGAGCGGAGAAGTTCAAAGGGCATGTGATTTTCCTATGATCGTGATGCTTGCATTATAAGAGAAATATGATTCACGCGAAATCAAATAGGAGGCTGATTCATGCAGAAAACGCTGATTTGGCTTTATCAGCGTCAACCAGCGTTTTCTGGGTCTTATGTTAATCGTGTTTTACACAAAGCGTTGAATTACGGAATATTCAAACTCTGACCAACCGTCAGCGTGGAATTGAGGGTAAGCCCGCCGTTGGCGGCAACGATGGCGTCCGGCGTTACATCGCCGAATTTACATGCCACACCAAACACGGTCGTATCGGCATTACCGGTCACCACGTAGGAACCGGGATGCGCGCGCAACGAACGCGGACCCAGATCGGCTTCGGACCAGGCTGGGCCTGATGGGATGGTCAACACCAAGCCCGCGTAATAAATGTCCGGGCTGGAGAGGTTGCTTGCCGCGAGCAACGCCGTGGGATCGATACCGTAGCGGCGCGCGATGCAGAATGGGAACTCCTCGCTTTTGAGGGCGTATGTGGGGGGACGCGAACCAGGCGGCACTTGCGGTTGAGGCGTATTGGTCGATCCGCCAGGGAGGGCGAGAGTCGTTGTGGGTGTCGCGGTAGGATTGGATGGCAACTGCACGAATGGAGTCAATGTGGCGGTGACTGCCGTGCCGCCCGGTGTGGCGGTGTTCAACAAATTCGGGTCGATACTTTGCGCGGTTTGCGTGGTTGCCTGCTGAACGCCTCCCAACCCGGTAGGGCTGGCAACCGGAGTGCCGAGGGTTTCGAATAAATTGCTCGTATCAATCGCCGTGCTGGTGACAGACACCGGCGTGGAAAACGGTTGCCGGCATGCCGTGAGCAACATCGCGCCGATCGCTACCATGGAGGCGATCAACGCGCCTCGCTTCATTCTCAACATAATCTTCTCCTGAAACACAGAACAAAGTTTCGGGGATGGTAGCACATCCAAGAGGGCGCGTCAAGTTACGGGGTGGTGATTTCGCTGGAATCGATTCGGCATGGTCAGGCGCTTACGGAAAAAATCTTGATGGCTTGTTCTTTGCCTGCGAACATCACATCGCCGAGATCTTCGGTCTTGAAGTCTTCGCTCAAACCGTCTCGTGTGGCGCGGTCGATCAAGATCGGTTGCTCGGCAATCTTGGTGTGCTTTTCAATACGCGCCGCAATGTTGACCGTATCGCCTACGCATGTGTAGGTGGCGCGGTGTTGTGTGCCGGTGTAGCCCGCAATGACCCGCCCGGTGGCAATGCCGATGCCGATCTTGATCTGCCCCTTACCCTGAACCGCGCGTTGTTCGTTAAATACATTCAGCAGGTCGATCATTTCCAAGGAAGCGCGCACTGCGTGATCATGGTGACGCTCATGAAAAACCGGCGCGCCGAAGATCGCCATCATACCGTCGCCTTCCATTTGATTCACCGTCCCATGGTGACCAGTGATCGCGTCGAACATCAACGCAAAATAATTATTGAGCAATTCGATGGTTTCGGTCGGTTCCTGCTTTTCGCTGAGAGAGGTGAACGAACGGATATCGGCGAACATCACCGAAGCCGTCACATATTTCCCGCCAAGCGAAAACCCTTCGCGCAAGAGTTGTTCCGCCACCTCGGGTGTGGCAAACGTGCGGAACAGTTTTCGCTGTTGATCGCGCAGTCGCTTCTTTTCGAGGCTGGCATTAACGCGCGCCCGCAAAAGGATCGGGTTCAACGGCTTGACGAGATAATCCTCCGCGCCCATTTCGATGCACTTCACCACGCGGTCAAGTTCATCCGAAGCCGAAGTCATCACCACCGGCAGGTCGCGCAGTTCGTTGTCGCTTAACAGGGCTTCCAACACCTCGAAGCCATTCATCACGGGCATATCGATATCCAACAGGATCACATCGTACGATTTTTCGCGCAACATCTCCATGGCGATCTTGCCATTTTCGGCAGTGGATACGTGATGCCCATTCTGTTCGAGCGCGTGTGTAAGCAATAGCCGGTTGACGCGATTATCGTCCACGATCAACATGCGACCAGGTTCGTGCGTGGCGTTCATGACTTTAACCCTCGCAGTTCATCGCAAGCGGATACCAGCGCTTCATTCAGGACGTTCAGCCTGTCTCCCGTATCCCCCAGCCGATTCTCCCGCCCGATCCCCTCCAGATCTTTCGCCAACTCCGCCAGGCGACCCGCGCCGAACGTCGCCGCATTAGACTTCAACGAGTGCGCCGCGCGACGGAACGAATCGGCATTCCCCTCTGCCAGCCCAGATTTCAATTCCGCGTACAAGCGTGGCGCATCGTCCAGAAACGTGTCGATCAATTCGTTGATGAATTCCGCGCCGGAGATTTGCTTGAGTTCGTTGAAGGTTGTGCGGTCAATGACAGGCATGGTTAGTTTCCTTTAGTAAGGGCGTCTACACATACACAAGTATACAAGGAAACAGGTTCACGGGAAGGAATATATTCAGGGTCTTTAGGACTTGCCGTGATTCAGTACACGGATAGCGCGGATTTCACGGAATCTCACAGAAAGAATTCAAAAATCCGTGCTTTGCCCGTGTCTGTCCGTGAAATCCGTGTTCAAAGGTTTTTATCACGGCAATTTCCAGAGAGCCTATATTCACCCAGTCCCATATTTACGCGCCGCCAGGTATCTTTTTCCGTGTCTCCACATCTATGTGTCTCTTCCCGCCCTCATCAACGACTCAACAAGTTCGTTCGCGCGGATCGGCTTGGAGATGTAATCGTCCATGCCGGCGGCGAGGCACAATTCACGATCGCCTTGCATGGCATTGGCGGTCATGGCAACGATGCGAGGTTGAACAACCGTTTGCATTGCGCGGATCTTTCGCGTGGCGTCGAGTCCGTCCATTTCGGGCATTTGCACATCCATGAGAATCACGTCGTAGGGCTGGCGCGTTATCGATTCGATGGCTTCGAGTCCGTTCGAGGCGAGGTCGGCGCGATAGCCCATCTGCTCCAACATGCGGATGGCGAGTTTTTGATTGACGGCATTATCCTCCGCAATGAGGATGCGCAACGGATGCCGGGACGCCATCTCCGCGTCGAAGGCGGAGGTTTTGGGGGCGCTGACGGGGGCGAGTCGGCTGGGGTCAAAGAGACCAGCCATCACGTCGAAAAGAAGCGAAGGTTTGATCGGTTTGGCGAGGAAGGCGTTGAACAAAGTCCTGTATTCCCCCAATTCACTTTGCGCCATCGATGAAAAAAGAAGCAGCGGAATGGAAGCGTTGCGTTTGCGGATTTCACGGGCGAGCATGGCGCCGTCCATCTCGGGCATGAACATGTCCAGCACGATCAGGTCGAACGATTCGCCGCGTTCGAGGATGGCAAGCGCGTCGCGCGGGAATTCGGCGTCTTGCGCGAACATGCCCCATTTTTCAAACTGCAATTTGAGGATGCGCCGGTTCGTGAGGTTATCGTCCACAATGAGCGCGCGTTTCCCCTCCAGAAGATGCCGATCTTCGCGCGGGCTTGCCGCGCTGGGGATCACCTCAGCCGGTTCGGCATGGACAGTGAAGTAAAAGGTGGCGCCTTTGCCGGGGATACCTTCACTCTCGACCCACACGCTCCCGCCCATCAATTCGACCAACCGCTGGCTGATCGCCAACCCCAACCCGGTGCCGCCATACTTGCGCGTGGTCGATGCATCCACCTGCGTGAACGATTCGAACAGACGGTTCATGCGATCTTTGGGAATGCCGATGCCTGTATCGCGGACGGCGAATTGGAGCTCGCTCGTAGACACAGAAACCGGCGATACTTGTTCTGCGTGGCTCTCGCTACTTGCGCGCCTGTCTACTGGCGCGCTTGACTCTTTGTCCAGCTTCACAGTCACCACTACTTCCCCGCTCTCGGTAAACTTCACCGCATTGCTCAGCAAGTTTAACAATACTTGTCGCAGGCGTGTCACGTCGCCAAAGACCGCTTGCGGCACATCGTCTTCGATGATGCAGGCAAGGTCGAGGTGATGTTCCGCCGCGCGGGTAACCACGAGATCGAGCGCGCTGTCGATACATTCGCGCAGGTTGAACGGTTGGCTCTCGAGTTCCATTTTGCCCGATTCGATCTTGCTGAAATCGAGGATGTCATTGATGATGGTCAGCAGGGTTTCGCCGCTGGCGCGAATCACATCGGCAAAGTCGCGTTGCTGGTTGGTGAGGTCGGTGCCTAGTAACAGCCCGGTCATGCCGATGATGCCGTTCATCGGCGTGCGGATCTCGTGGCTCATGCTGGCGAGGAAAATGGATTTCGCCGCGTTGGCGGCTTCGGCTTCCTGGCGGGCGCGATCCGCTTCAACCGTGCGGTCTTCCACCATTTGCTCGAGGTTGTGACTGTATTCTTCAAGCATTCGCGCCGCGTGTTTTCGCTCGGTGATGTCGCGCAAAATGCCTTGATATGAGATAGGCGCGCCATCATCATCGCGGCGCAGTGTGGCGGTAAGCAGGCATTCCATCACGATACCGTCTTTGCGCGTCAGGTTTACCTCAAAGTCGCGCACCGAGCCCTGCCGGTCGATCAGGTTTTGAAACCCGGCAAACTGCTCCCCGGTCACGCCGATATCTGCCATCCCAAGTTTCAGCAATTCGTCGCGCGTATACCCGAACAGATCGAGCGTCGCCTGATTCACATCCACAATTTCGGCGCCAACTGTGATGACAAAAATAGCGTCGCGCGAGTTCTCGAATAGGGTGCGGTACTTCTCCTCATTCTGCCTGAGGCCGGCGTACAACCGCGCGTTATCGAACGAGATCGCGGCTTGCGAGGCAAGCACGCGGAGAACCTCCAGGCGTTCCGGGGTGAACGCGTTCGTCGTCAGATTATTTTCAAGATAAAGCAGACCCGATAATTTTCCCTGATTCAACATCGGCACGCACAAGATCGACTTTGGTTGATTCGCGATGATGTAAGGGTCGCGCGCGAATTGTCCGCTCTGCGCGGCATCATCGAGCACAACGGTTTCTTGCGTGCGGGCAACATAGCTGAGGATGGAAGCGGGCAAATCTTGAGGAAACGCAGGCGACTCGGTTAGCACGCGGACGTTGCCTTTCACTCCTTGCGCTTCGATCATCCACATTGGCGCTTGTTCTTGCAATAGCCAGCCTTTCTCTGCCCCGGCGTTTTCAATCGCGGCTTCCAGCAGGGAAGCGAGCAATTTTTCCAGCACGATCTCGCTGGAAAGCGCCTGCGTTGCCTTCATCAGACTGGCAAAATCAATGGCAGTCGCGCCATCGGTATTTGTGGATGAGGTAATCACCGAGGACGAGCGCGTAATGCCGGGTTCTGTTTTCGTAAAAAATTGCGGATACGCTTCTTCGAGGCGGTTCACTATGGCAAAGGCGCCCCACTCGTGATATGCGCGATGCGCCTGACCGAGGTAATAACCAGCCAGTTCCCGCAAACCGCGCTCAAGATGGAACTTGCCCGCCAACTCGCACGCTAGCGCTTCCTCGTTCAAAAATAAATTCTGCCTCGCCAGCGCAATGGACTCATCGTACAGTTCGCGCGCCCGGCCGGTTTCGCCGCGCGCGCGCGCCAATTCCGCCTCCACTAACAAATATTTATGCTGGTGATTTTCGGGGGCAAATGTCGCCCACTTTTTAGAGTTCTTTTGATTCGCGGCAATGATCTTGAACCAGTTTGCCTTTTCAGCGGATGAAGCGTCATTCCACAAGGCAAGCCGCACTAGAGAGTCAATAAACGGATACATGAACGATGTATACGCGCCCGCGCCGCCGTCCAGGTACTCCTTGCAAGAGGCTGAATTTCCAAGCGCAGATCGATGATCTCCAAACAGAAAATTCAGATACATCGTATACATGTAAATGTTCATGACGATGCTTCGATTGTTCTTTGCGACCTGTTCGGGCAGTTGGTTCTCGGCATCATAGGCGGCGCCGACAATTTTGCGCGGATCAGCCGACTTGCCCATGAGGTTCAAGACCACTTGATGGTGAAACCCAACGTGATTGAGGTTCGACGATTGGCGCATCTGCCTGATCCTGGCGCTATAAGCGCTCATTTCCTGTTCCAGCTCATATAATTTATTGCCCGCCCAATAGGCGTGATAGACGTAGATCAGCGCGCTGTTGCTGGCTTGCGCATAATCCCCCACCAGATTCAGGCTTGCCCGGTACGAATCCATAAGAAGGCTGAGAGTGTTCCGCAAAGGCTCCGTCCAAAATTGAAGCACGGTGGCGTGCAACCCTTTTGCGGCGCATCGCTCTTTCTCCACATCCAGCGCATCGGCAAGTTGCAGACCGATCGCGCCAAACTCGCTTCCTCCCTTGATATCTCCCAGCGCCACTGTGAGTAAAAAGCCATACCCGACAAAGGCAAACCCGGAGATGGAACCATTGCCGTGCTTCAGGGTGAGTTCCACAGTTTTGAGGAACAACAACGGGAGGAGTGTCGGGATGTTCGTATACGCTGGGGAGAAGATAATACGCACGATCCAGAAAATCCGCTCGACCCGTTCATCGTCCAGCACGGGGAGTTGAAGCAAATCGGCTTTCGATTTGCGCGCGAGAAGAAGGCGCACTTTGAGCAAGGCAGATAAGATTTGAACTGTGTTGGGCTTCCATGGAAGGATCACCCCAAGGCATCGCAATGCTTCAAGCCCGGCGCGCACGGCTGAGGTCCGTTCATCGTGCGCAAGATAGGCGTGCATATCGATCTCGTGAGCGCGGGATTGGTCGAGTCCGGGCTTGGCGTGGTCAAGCAAGTTGCCAACGAGACGGCTTTTTTCGTCGAGATCACCGATCAAATAGGCCGCTTCGGCGCAGGCAACATGTAAATTGAAGGCAAGCGAATATTGTTCCCGCCAATGGGCTGGGATTTTTTCAAGTAAGCCGACTCCGGTCTTCAGGTAATGATAGGCAATATCATGAGCGGCGGTTGATTGCGCCTTTTGCCCTGCCAGCAGATTAAGCCTGATCAATTCCAGATACTCATCGTTGGCGCCAGCCATCCCAGAACCCAGGTTAAGCTGGTTCACCAGCCCAAAGACCGCCTGTTCACGTTCTGCCTCAGAACTGCGTTTTAGCAGGCGTTGCCCAATACTCCAGTGGATGGACGTTCTTTCCGCCTCCGGGATTGCTTCGTACATCCCCTGCTGGATGCCCGCATGAGCAAAGGCATATCGCACTTCCGCTTCGGTCTCGGCTTGTTCGGCAATCAGATAATTTTGAGTCAGGGGGACGATCACGCCGGAGTGCAGGGAATGTCGCAAGGCAGAGGCAGTTTCAGGCTGGGGTTGATACGAAAGCGCGGCAAGGGTGGAAAGGTCGAATTCGTATCCGACACAGGCGGCGAATTCCAACATGTGGCGCGTATCATCAGGCAATTCATTGATTTTTTCCGCCATGACTTCGAGGACGTTGTCGGTTAGTTGCCGCGCTTGAATGCCTTGAAGGTCCCAATCCCAGCCGCCGCGCTCCATATCGAATCGGATCAGTCCGTCGCTGTGACTGCCTCGCAAGAACTCATTGATAAAAAACGGATTGCCGCCTGTCTTGGTTTGTATCACTTCGGCAAGCGCCAACGATTCGTCCAACGGGCGGTGAATGGATTGAACAAGCAGGCGGTTCACTTCATCGACGCGCAGAGGGTTGAGATCGATTCGAGTGACGGTGTTGCCTTCGTCGATAAATTTTTGAAGGAGTCCGTGCAATGGGTGATCCGATGTGATCGCGCTGTTGCGAATTGAGGCGATGACCATCACATGATGCAGGTTGGGAGATGCCGCAAAGCGTTGAAGGAAGGAACTGGATGCCACGTCTGCCCAGTGGATATCGTCGAAAAACAAGATCAGCGGGCGTTCGGAATTCAAAAACGATTCAAGAAAATTTTGCAGGGTGAGGTTGAATCGATTTTGTTCCTCTTCGGGAGAAAGGGATTGCAAGAGCGGCTGTGTTCCGAGGATGCGCTCAGCCTCCGGTAGCAGGTTGATGATTACCTGCCCGTTTACGCCGATGGCTTCATTGATCTTTTGGCGAGTGACAGCCAGGCTTTCCTCGCTTTCAGAGAGGGTTTGTCGAATGAGCGAGCGGAGGGCGTCCACCAGCCCCGAATAAGGCGTGGGGTTGGTGGAATGAATGTATTTGCCGCTAATGAATATGCCATTCCGGCGCGCAATGGGTATTTGTAGTTCATTCACCAGGTTGGTTTTACCCATGCCTGCCTCGCCCGAAATCAAGACCACTTCAGCGGAACCGAGTCTTGCGTTTTCGAATGCGGTCAACAGTTGTTGTAATTCATCTTCCCGCCCATGCAACGTTTGCGAAACCTGAAAACGATCCGATACGTCTCTTTGCCCGAGAGGAAATTCATGAATCGCGCCGCCTGCCTGCCATTGACGATGACATTCGATCAGGTCAGCCTTCAACCCAAACGCGGATTGATACCGGTCATCGGCGTTCTTTGCCAGCAATTTCATGATCGCGTCCGATACCGGAGCCGGGATCGAAGGGTTCACGGCATTCAACGGGGTGGGTTGTTTTGCCAGATGGCTATGGACAAGAGAGAGGGGGTCTGTTTCTTCAAAGGGTCGAACACCGTTCAGCAATTCGTACAACGTGACGCCAAGAGAATATAGGTCTGTGCGGTAATCCACAGGTCGGTTGATGCGCCCGGTTTGTTCCGGCGAAATATAGGCAATGGTCCCTTCCAGCACGTTGACATTGACTTGCGCAACCGTTTCGCGCGGTAATAATGTGGAAAGCCCGAAGTCGATGATCTTTACGTTCCCCGTATCCGGGTTGTAGATGATGTTGGATGGGTTGATATCTTTATGAATGATCTGGCGCGCGTGAATCTGCCCAAGCGCATCTGCCACGGCAATAGCGATCTTGAAAAAAACGTTCAAATCCCGGAGCGGTTTGGATAGTTGGCTCAACGAGCCGCCCTCGATATCTTCCATAACAATGGTTGGGGTCCCGGAAGTATCGAATCCGTGGGCTTCGATCACACCGGCAACAGAGTTGAGCAAGGCATTGATCTCGTATTCCTGCCGGAACCTCGCAAGAAGTTCGGGTGTGACCTTTGCGCCATGGAGAGTCTTCAACACCACCGGCTTGCCATCGGAACGGCGCGTGGCGCGATAGACCCTTGTGCGCGGGCTGACATGGAGAGATTCCTTTATCGCAAAATCAGCGAACTCGTCCATTGATCACCTTTTGAACATTGTTATTCAACGGTCATGATCCAAGATGTTTTATCTTTTTACTCCGTCGGCAACCCATCGTCTTGATGAGGTTGACCGGGGGTCTTCCACATCTTGTTGCCTTGCATGGCATATTTGATCAGCTCATACATGACAAAATTCTCCCAGATGAATGGAGGATATCCGCCGAAACCCATCAGCGGCATGGAATCGTTCCGGATCGGGTAGATCCCAAAACCCAGGTTGACCCAGAATTGATTGAGGGTGTAGATCCAAACCAACCCGCCCGCCCGCACCGCCTCGGCGTTAAACGATTCCCAGATCACGCCGCAAAACAAGCCTGCCACGAGCAACTGCCAAAGCGATTTGGAGTTCCCCATTTCCAACTGGCGAAAAATGGAAATGCGCGGAATATTGAGAAGGTAATTGATGGGTTCGACAAGGAAGATAAATCCCAGCCAGATGCACGGGATGAGGAAATTTGCCCAATAGTCAGACATCAACAACGGGATGCCGATGCAGGCGACCCCGAAAATAAAAGAAAACGCCAACTTGAAAGGCGTCACTTTGACATGATGAGCGGGCGCTTTCTCGAACATCTTCAAGGTGGCGAAAAAATCCCACGTGCGGAACAAGGCGGGGATGATCGTCCCGTATGCCCACGCGCCGAGGAATTCCCGCATTCCCACGGAGGGAATATTGTCGTAATGCCAGGTCCTCGTTTTGAAGTTGATCACTTCGAACATCGACCATAGCAGGATCGAGATCAAAAACAGCATGGGGAATTCGCGCCGCCGCTCGATGAAATACGAATCGCCGTGACGCTGCCAGATCCAGCCATCCACGAACAGGATGTAGCCGCTCCACATAATGGGCGTGAACGCCAGCGCGAGTGGATGATCGCCCGGTGTGAGAAATATCTCAGCGAGGACCATGATCGCCAAGCCCAGCCAGCCGAACCAGGGCATACGGCGCTTTTCAGGGCGCGGGTTTGCGATTCCAAAAATTGGATGCGCCATCCAGCCGCTGGGCGCGGCTTGCTCCTGCGCCGGTGGAGTTTCTTTGCTCTTTCTGGGCTTCTTCGTCTTGCTTGATTTTTTTACTGCCATTGCATTACTCCTCTTTGTTCGCGGATCGCAGGCTTATGGAAATTAACAAATAAATATCGTAATCGCGTGTAGTTGGCGTTCTCTAACGCCAACAGGCGCGTAAGACGCCTATGGCGCGCGCCCTACACAAATTACTCGATCATTTTTAAAGTTCATCAGCCTGCTTTTGTTCATGCCCAGCGCGGACTCAAGTCCGCGTTCCGTGTTCTGCCCCTGCCCTCTCCAACGCGGCGACCAGTTCCTCCACGCGAATGGGTTTCGAGATGTAATCTGCCATGCCAGCGGCAAGACACATCTCGCGGTCGCCTTCGAGGGCGTTCGCCGTCAAACCAATGATGCGCGGATGGTTGTGCGACCAATTCGTCACGATCTGACGCGTCGCTTCCAAGCCGTCCATTTCGGGCATCTGCACATCCATGAGGATCACATCGTACTTCTGGCGCGCCACAGACTCTACTGCTTCTAACCCGTTCGACGCCACATCGGCGCGATAGCCCATTTGCTCGAGCAGGCGCAATGCCAGCTTTTGGTTCACGGCGTTGTCTTCAGCCAGCAGGATCTTCAACGGGTTGCGCGAGGCAAAATCAAGGTCGAGTTTGAAGCGCCCGGTGATCGTCTTTTGCTCGCGCGGTTTGGCATCCACAAAAACACCGACGAGCGTATCGAATAATTGGGATTGTTTGATCGGCTTGGTCAGGTATGCCGCGAACAGACTTTCATCCACCCCCGCTTCACGCCGACCGAGCGAGCTGAACAACACCATGGGAGTTTTTGCGCCAGTGAGGCGGATGCGCTTCGCCAGTTCGACGCCGTCCACATCGGGCATGCGCATGTCCAGAATGATTAGATCGAATACCGCGCCTTCCCGCAGCCATTGCAAGGCTTCAACTGAAAACCCGGTTTCGCGCGAAATCATTCCCCACTTGGAGGTTTGCGCATGCAGGATTTTTCTGTTCGTTTCATTGTCGTCCACAATAAGCGCGCGCTTGCCCTGCAATTCAGGTTGCGCGCCGTTATATTCGCGCTCGGCATCCTTGGGAATTTCCGCAACCTCTCCGCGAATGGTGAAAGCGAACGTGGAGCCTTTGCCTGCCCCCTCGCTTTCCACCCACATCGTGCCGCCCATCATCTCGGCGAGGCGTTTGCTGATGGCAAGACCCAGCCCCGTGCCGCCGTATTTTCGTGTCGTCGAAGAATCGGCTTGCGAGAACGATTGGAACAAGCGACTTATACCGTCTTTGGAAAGCCCGATACCGGTATCGCGGACAGTGAAATTCAGCACACACGTAGACACGGAAACAGGTAAAACACGTTGAGTATCGTCCTGCCTGTTTGTATACCTGTCTACTTGTGTGCTTGTTTCCTTGTTTGCGCTCACCGTGAGAACTACCTCTCCTTGCTCCGTAAACTTCACCGCATTGCTGAACAGGTTGAGCAAGATCTGGCGCAGGCGCGTCTCATCGCCAACGATCGCGGAGGGCGTGTTGTCATCCATGAGATAGGCAATGTCGAGCCCCTTTTCCACGGCGCGCACAGAGACCAGATCCAGCGCGGATTCGACGCACTCGCGCAGGTCGAACGGACGACTTTCGATATCCATGCGCCCGGCTTCGATCTTGCTGAAATCCAGAATGTCGTTGATGATGGTCAGAAGGGCATCGCCAGAATTGCGAATCGTTTCGGCATAATCCTTTTGCTCGTGATCGAGCTTTGTATCGAGCAACAAACCGCTCATGCCGATCACCGCGTTCATCGGGGTGCGGATCTCATGGCTCATGGTGGCGAGGAACGAACTCTTGGCTTCGTTGGCTTGCTCGGCGGCGGCGCGCGCTTCCTGCGCCTCATCGAAGAGGCGCGCGTTCTCGATGGCAACGCCCATGTTGGACGCCAGCGTGGAAAGCAAACGCACGTTATCTTCGGTGAACGCATCCGGGCGGTAACTCTGCACATCTACAACGCCCAGCACCTTGTCGCCGACGAGGATCGGCACGCCCATGTAGGATTCGGGGTCGCGTTCTCCCGCCGGCGCAGTGACGTATGCCGCGGCGCCCTGCTCGTCCATTTCAGCGGCGGTATGAAGCAACAACGGCTGGCGCGTAAGGATGATCTTCGATGTCAAACCTTCCCCCAGTTCCCAGGGCGGTTCATTCTCGTAATACTCATCGTCGCAAAAGCTATACACCAGGCTAACCATCCGCGTATCGGGGTTGAAGAGCAAAATATCCACCACCTCCGCCCTGAAGATGCCGCGCACTTTTTCGCCGACGATATGCGCCACCGATTTCAAATCGAATGTTTTTCCCATCGCGTCGCCCACGCTGTTGAGGATGGCGAGTTCGGCGGCGCGTTGTTCGGTCTCTTTCAGCAGGCGCTGGGTCTCTGTGAACAAGCGCACATTCTCGATGGCGATCACTGCCTGGCTGGCAAACGTTTTGACGAGGGAGATTTCATCATCGCTAAATGGGCGGACTTCATCCCTGCCGACGACGATCGCGCCGATACCCTTATCATCCTTCAAGAGAGGCACCCACAACGTGCTGCCAAGTCCCCAACGCGCGGCATCCTCCCGGTTCTTGGGCGTCACACGCGGGTCGTTCCTCAAATCCTCCACGTGAAGCGTGATTCGATCCTTGATGATGTTCAACAGGGTGCTTGGCTCTTCATGACCTTCCAACTTGATGGGGAAACCGTCGAGAATTTCCTGCGCTGAAACAGGCTTGATTTGATTATGCCCCGCGGCAAAGTGAATCATCCCGTCTGCCACGCGGGCAATGTAACCGCCGTTCCCGCGACAGAGTTTGACCGCCCGCTCGATGATCGCATCGAAGACCGGCTGAACATCCATGGGCGACCCGGCAATCACACTCAACACTTCGCTGGTAGCGGTCTGGCGTTTCAAGTTTTCAGAGATTTTTAAGTTGCGGTCTTGCAGTTCATTGAACAGCCGCACGTTTTCGATAGCGATCACCGCCTGCGAAGCAAAGGTCTTCAAGAGAGCGGTCTGTTTCTCCGTGAAGGGCGTAGCGTCGCGTTTCCCAACGCCAATGCACCCAATCGCCTCGCCTTCGCGGATCATTGGGACAAATAATACGCTGGTGAGAATTTTCGATTCCACATAGCGGCGCGTGATGACAGGCAGATCAGGAGAGTTGACCAGGTCCGGTATATGGATGACTGAGCGGCTGAGAATAGCGCGGGAGGATAGGCTGATGTTCCAATCTAGATGGGCAGGGTACGATTGCCCGGAGACTTCCTGCGTGGCCTCGAGCATTTCAGCTGACACATCGCTGATCGCCACTTCATAGACCGTCTGCCCATCGGTGCGATAGACAGCCGACAATGTCGAATCGCACAGCCAACGCGCATTGTTGGCGATCACCTCCATCACAGGTTGAATATCCGTTGGCGATTCGGCGATCACGCGCAAAATCTCGCTGGTTGCTGTTTGTTGTTCGAGATTCTCGATGATCTCGCGGTTGCTTCGCTGAGCATCGTCGAACAGCCGCGCGTTTTGCAGAGCCACGCCGATGTTCGCCGCAATGGTGCCTAGCAATCGCTGGTCGCTTTCAGAGAAGCGGCCCTCCTCTGTGGCGCTTTGCACACTGACGACGCCCACGCTTCGCCCGCCGACGAAAATTGGCACGCCCAAATAGGACAGAGACCGCCGCCCGATGACTCTCCCGCTTAACTCCCTCGTCTGGCGATCCAACTCTTCGTTGATGAGAATCGGCTTCCCCGTCTGGATGATGCGGCTTGTGATCCCATCCCCATAGTTGAGCGCGCGGAGATCCTCCCCAAATGTGTAGGGGAAGTTGACCATTTGATTCTTTTCATCCAGCAATGCCACGTAGGCAATATCCGCCCGAAACGTGGCGCGGATCTGCTCGCCAGCCAGCTCGATCAACGCATCCAGGTTGAGTTCGCCTGCCAGCGCGTTGCTTACGGTGTTGACGGTGGCAAGTTCGGCGGCGCGTTGTTCGGTCTCTTTAAGTAAGCGCTGGGTTTCATCGAAGAGACGCGCGTTTTCGAGGGCGACACTCATGCTGTTTGCGAGGGTCTCCAATAAACGCATATCGGCATCGGTAAAACGATTTTCAATAAACGCGTCGTGAAGGGTGAGCGCGCCGACAACATTTTTCCCTGAGATGATGGGCATACCGAGGAAGGATTTTCTCAACGCCACCCCCTCGGGCATCACCGGACCTTGAGCGGAAATTTCCTGCGGAGACCGGAGTAAAAGCGGTTTTTGCGATTCGATCAACTTGGAATGCAGACCCAGCCCTAATGGGAGCGGTTCTTCTGGAATCATTCCATCTTTTGCAGACCACCAGTAGGGAAAAGAAATCATGCGCGTGGCGGAATCATAGAGCGAGATCTCCACGTCGGCGCCGCTAAAGATCGTTCGGATCTCATCCCCGATCAAGTGGATGATCGCATCAATATCCAGTTCGGATGCCAGCCCGTTCTGCACCGAGTTGATGATGGCAAGTTCGGCGTTGCGCGATTCGGTCTCTTTGAGCAGACGCTGGGTCTCATCGAAGAGACGCGCATTTTCGAGCGCGACGCTCATCGAATTGGCAAGGGTTTCGAGCAATCGAACATCGCCATCGCTAAAAGCGTTTTCGCGTTTTGAATCTTGAAGCGAAAAGAACCCTTTGACCTCCGACCCCACGAGAAGCGGCACAAAAAGCGCCGATCCTTCAGCGTCAAAGGTGTGGGGTGTTTCCTGGGAACCATACTGATCTAAATCATAAATGCCGTATTTGGCGGCGGCTTCCGTTAGGTTTTGATTGATCAGGAGTGTTTGTTTTGTTTCTTCAAAGTACTCGAAGAATCTTTTATCCTGTATCTGCGTGAGATCATAGGCGCGAATTCCCTCCATGCCATAACGAACCTGCGCCAACTGCGCTTGACGATCATACGTGAAGATCAATACACCTTTCACTTCACTGAAAATCTCGCGCATCTTGTCGCCAACCAGATCGTAGATGCCCTGTATATCCATTTTGGCAGCCAGACCCGCCTGCACGCTGTTGATAATGGCTAGTTCGGCTTCACGCTGTGCAAGTTGCAGTTCGATAGTTAGCGCCGCGCCAATTGCCGCCCTGGTCTGCCGTTTTATTGATCGCTTCGCCCCAACAGCCTTCAAAGCCTGCTTTGCAGGCTTGCTACCTCGCTGTAGTTTTTTGGCTTTTTTCACAGGCGACTTCCGCGCCATTCCATAACTCCTCAGTCAATGGTTTGACAACGTACGGATGATACAACCCGCCAAAATGAAAGTCAATGCAGAAAACCATCCCAAGAAAACCGTCCCGCAGGATTCCTCAAGAATCACAGTCTGCAAATCAAACCTGCGGGACGTTCTTCCTACATCATCATCGCTTTCAAATTTCGTATCGGCGTGGATGGGACCAGGTCGCACCCGGGCCAGACGGCATCCACGCCCGCCTCTTTCGCCCTTCGAGTTGACTCGACCACCTCAGCCTCATCGCCCTTCCACAGCGTCGCCACAGGATCAAGATTCCCAAACAGCAACGTATCTTTCAATATTTCACGCGACGCGGCGAGATCGTTGACCTGATCCACCGAGACCGCGTCCGCGCCTGATTCAGCCAACGCCGCGGCAGACTTGTTCGTATTCCCACACACCGACAACACGCGCGGACTCGGCAGACTCGCGTGCAACTCCCTCAACGCGGGCAAGACGAACTGTTCGAACTTCGCTGGTCCGATGAATCCGGGCGAACCGCCCATCTCGTGGATGGTGATAAAGTCTACGCCTGAGTCTCGATACGCGTTGCCGATCTTTGCAAGGAAAGAGGAAAGATGAAAGAGGGCATCGAGAACAACTTGCGGCTCCTTCTTCATTTCGATAAATAAATTCTTCAGGTCACACAAATACAACAACAACGTGTACGGACCGGGGATCATTCCCGAAATCACCACTTCATTTTCAATATCCTCCCTCACCAACCGAATCGCCTCACAAACAATCTCGAGTCTCCCAGTCTCTAGTCTCTGGTCTCGATACGCCCCTCTAAAATCATTCGGGGCTACTCGACCACCGCCAGTCCCCAGTCTCAAATTACTATTTACCAATTCCCCAATTACTTTTGCGCTTTCCACCACCGCCCTCATCACCTGCGGAAACCCCTCCCCTTCATAATTCAACTCTGCGCCAAGCGCTTCGGCAGGAGCGCACAGATCAAGCGGCAAAGTTGCGGAAGGCATCCCCGTCAACTTGAAGGTACTCGCCGAGGCTTTTGCCATCTTCTTCGCATCGTGATGAACTTCATGCAATGACAGCCCCTCGCTTTGGAGTCCCTCAGCCGTGACATGAATCAACCCGCTGAACGCGGGAGGCGAGGGGAGTTTATTTCCATGTAACAATGAAAGAATGTCTGCGCGTAAATTCATGTCAAAACACCTCAAAGTCCGTCATTGCGAGTGGCGCGAAGCGCCATGAAGCAATCTCCGTGATCATCGGGCATCGCAAGACGTGACGGAGATTGCTTCGTCGGGATTTCGATGCTGTCGCATCTCAACCCTCCTCGCAATGACGGTTGGCAATCATGGAATTTTTCCAAACAACCGATAACGAATCTCTTTTCCGAGCGGATACAGCGGAAGCAAGTCCGCGCGATAGCCTTTGCCTGCGAAGTCTTGCATCAAAACTTGCGCCTGCTTCAACACGGCGCGATCCCAACTCAAGGGAAGAGACAAAAGTTTTTCAATCACGGGGTGCATCTTAGCATCCGTTTTTTGGTGATACAACCTGAACTGCAACTGCCATGCCTCCAACTCGCCGTACACCGAAAGCGCAGTGACGAGTCCCTGTTGCAAATGCTTCACCTCATGAATCAACAACGTCAACGTTCGTGGGTCGGCGGGATTGGTCGCCAGCGAATAATATTCCGTGTTCAAATGAATGGTCCTCAGCGGCGTCCAAAACGCGCCGACGTGTTTCCGCGCCTTCCAAAAACCGATATACGTTTTCCGCGCCCGCAAATACGACGCGGCGATCCGCCCCTCCTCCCCAAATTCCTCAAGCGAAAGCAACAAGTTTTGGTTCCAAGCCGCGCGCGTCATTTTTGATAGCAAGTGAGAGTCGCTCCGATTACAATTATTGCATCGCCACAGAGTCCACAGAGAAAAAAAGAGATTTTCTCAAAGGTCTCTGTGATCTCTGTGGCAAATAATATTTCACTTCGAGTATAAATCATCTGAGGCGAACATGCGACCAGTGGCAATTTTAGGAATCGGACAAACGAACATCGGCGAACATTGGGACAAATCCCTGCGCGAGATCGGCGGAGAAGCCGCGTTCGCCGCCATGCAAGATGCGGGCGTCGAAAAAGTGGACGCGCTCTTCGTCGGCAACATGCTCTCCGCCTCCATCAGCGCGCAAAATCAACTCGGCGCGTTCTTTTCGGATTGGATCGGGCTGTGGAAACAGGAAGCGGTGAAAGCGGAAGCCGCGTGCGCCTCGGGAGCGGCGGCGCTTCGTTCTGCCCTGATGGCTGTTTCGGCAGGCGACGCGAACTCGGCCCTTGTGGTCGGCGTCGAAAAGATGACCGACAAAGCGGGGCGCGACGTCACCTCCGCGCTTGCCACCGCCGCCGACGCGGACTACGAATTGGAACAGGGCATCTCCTTCGTGGGGTTGAACGCGCTCATCATGCGGCGTTACATGCACGAGTTCGGCTGGAAGCATGAAGATTTCGCGCCGTTCTCGATCAACGCGCACGCGAATGCCATGCACAACCCGTTTGCGCGATTGCACGAAAAGATCAGCGTGGAAAAATTCGAGAGGTCGAGCATGATCGCAACGCCGATCAATTTGCTTGACGCATCCCCCATCGGCGATGGCGCGGCGGCTGTGGTGATCGTCCCTGCGGAGAAAGTTGTGTCGCTGAATGGGAAGCCGAAGATAACGATCGCGGGTTCCGCCTCGTCAACGGATACCATCGCGGTACATTCGCGCAAAGACCCGCTGTTTTTATCCGCCGCGTATGAATCATCCAAACGCGCGTATGAGATGGCAAACGTTTCGCCCAATGATATTGACGTGTTTGAATTGCACGACGCGTTTTCGATCATGGCGGCGTTGTCGCTCGAAGCGTGTGGGTTTGCGGAGAGAGGGCAGGGGGTGCGACTCGGCTTGGATGGGCGAATCAGCCCGAAAGGCGAAAGACCCGTCTGCACGCGTGGGGGACTCAAAGCGCGCGGGCATCCTGTCGGCGCGACGGGAATCTATCAGATCGTCGAAGTTGTCCAGCAATTGCGCGGCGAGTGCGGCGTCACTCAAGTGGACGGCGCGAGAATCGGCATGGCGCAAAATATCGGCGGCTCGGGCGCGACGGTGCTCACGCACATTTTGAGATCGGGTTAACAACCACAGGTTGGAGCACGGTTTTCATTGCCACCAGATATGGCTTTGTCTGCGTTACAAACACATTTTTATTTTTGACATAACTTCGAGGCAGATTTATACTGCAAGGAAAGAAGGAGTAAGAATGTCAGATAAGAGAAAGATCGACCGCCGCGATTTTACCTATTATATGCAGGTCAAAGACGAATCCACAAAGCAGACCATCGGCTATCTTTCGGATATCAGTTCGGGCGGGTTCAAACTTGATTCGCCGAAGAATATTCCACCGGGCAAGGATTTTCACATGTTGATCGACCTGACGCCCGACATTTCCGAAAAGGAGACGATGGTGTTCATCGCGCGGAGTAAGTGGGCGCGTCCCGATTATGTGGACCCGAACACGTTCAACGTGGGGTTTGAGATCGTCAATATTTCGCCGAACGATATGCTGGTCTTTCAGCGTATGTTTGAAAAGTACGGCTCGGAAAAAACGGCGCGAAAAAAGAGTTCGAACGATTATTTGTGGCGATAACCTGTCCCATACATCTCTGTAATTGTGATTCTCCTCGAGCTTAATTACTCACCTTACGCAGTACGGCAAGATTGATCTTGCCATTCGCCTGTTTTTTCTCAGCCTGGGGCGGCAAAGTGAACTTTGCGGCACGGAACAGCGCATAAGGTGAATTAAGGAATCAGCCACAGATTACATGGATTGTCGCGGATTTTAATTTTCTGTTCCAAATCGGGAAAGACAAAAGCCGACCAGTTTCAACTTGGTCGGCTTTTGTCGTGTAAATTCGTGAAACTTGTGCTGAGCCTGTCGAAGTATCCGCGGCTAAAATCTCGAAAGATTAAATTCGGGGTGAGTCATGTTTTTCGCGCACATTCGCGGCTACGAAAATTGAACTACGCAAATCAGCATCTTTGCTTGTTTCGGGCGGAGTCCGATCGGTGTAACTCTTACAATGTCCGTTTTTCCACCAGACTGCCTTGCTTGTTGTAAAATTAGCGCATGAAATTCAGACTGATCCGTTCCATCATCCGCTTCATCATGAACTTGATCGCCGACATCGAAGTACACGGGCTGGAAAAAATGCCGCCCGGTAACCTGATCGGAGCGTCGAACCACCTTGGCAGGCTGGATACCGCCGCCATGCTTTGCGTGGTGAACCGCGAAGATATCATCATGCCGGTGGCTGAGAAGTACAAGAACCATTGGTTGTTCGGTCTTATCGGGCGCGCCGCGAACGCCATCTGGCTTAATCGCTTCGAGGCGGATTTTTCCGCATTGCGCGAGATTCTAGCGCGTATGGAAAAGGGCGGTTTGCTCGTCATTGCGCCGGAGGGTACGCGCTCAAAGACCGAAGCATTGCAAGAGGCAAAACTCGGCGTGGCGTTCCTCGCCAGCAAGAGCGGATTCCCCATCCTGCCTGTCGCCGCGACCGGGACAGAAGACCGCGTCGTTCTGGAAAATCTGAAGCGATTCCGGCGGACGAAGATCGTCGTTAAAGTTGGCGACCCAATCCGCATCGAAATCCCCAAAGGAAAGGGACGCGAGCAAGCCCTGCGCGAAGCAACCGATGAGATCATGTGCCAGATCGGCGCGATGCTCCCCGAGTCGTACCGCGGCTTTTATGCGAACCATCCACGCTTGCTGGAACTTGTGAATCATCATGATACTGCGTCTGCTTAGATTGCTTATCCGCCTGGCGCTCAACCTGATCTGCCGTTTCGATATTCGCGGCAAGCAATACGTGCCGCTCACCGGCGGGATGATCCTTGCGGCGAATCACATCGGCTTCCTCGATCTGGTGTTGGTCTACTTCGGCATCGACCGTACGGACTTATTCATCCCTGTGGCGGAAAAATGGGAAAAGGTCGGGTGGATTCGCGCGCTCAGCGGTCCATTGAACATGATATTCGTTGACCGCTTCAACCCGGACCTGAAAGCGATTCGCAAAATGATCGCGCTTATGGAGCAAGGCAAGTGCCTGATCATCGCCCCCGAAGGGACGCGTTCGCCTACCGGCGCTCTAATCGCAGGCAAGCCGGGTGTCGCCTATTTGGCGGCGCGTTCGGGATTCCCAGTTGTGCCTGTGGGGATCACAGGCACAGAGGACAAACTTGTCGTCAGTAACCTTAAACGCCTGCGAAAGTCGCGCATCACGTTGACCGGCGGCAAGCCATTCATTATTCCTCCCTTGCCGAACAAAGACCGGGATGTTGCGTTACAAAACGCCACAGATGAGATTATGTGTCAGATTGCCGCGCTCCTGCCCGAATCCTATCGCGGCGTGTACGCGGAGCATCCGCGCGCGCGGGAGATACTTCGCGAATCAATGTAAGCGGATCACCATACGAATGAGGAAACTATCGAACTGAGGAAGCGCAACATGAACTTTGCGGTACGAGTAGTCGAGCATTTCATCCTTTCAATTTCGCGCGCTCGTCATCCCATAGTTTTGTAAATCGTTCAAAAATATCGGAAATAATTTCAAGTTCGTTTTCAGAATAACTTGAAATTAATTTATCTTGCGCCGTTCTCGCGGATTCAAACCACGAGGCGGCTTTTTCGGCGCTCGATTCGGCGGGGGCGACGAGAGTCCCGCGCCTGTCATTGGGATTCGGCTTCCGTTCGATCATGCCCGCCTTTTCGAGTCTATCCAACATGGCGGTCGTGGCGCCAGAGGTGAGACCTGTGTGCCTGGCAAGTTCGGATGGGGAGGCGGTGCCTTTGAGGAAGAGGAGGCGCAGACATTCCGTATCGGTGACGTTGACGCCTGCCCATTCACTGACGGCGTTGCGGAAGAGTGTGAGGTGCACGCCATAATCTCGCACTGCGGCGAGGGCGCGTTGTTTCAATTCGGTTTTGGAGTTGGTCATAGTGATACCCTTGACATTATCTTGATTGTAAAGTATCTTAATTATATAACTAAATTCGTTTTGACGCAAGGGTTCAAGACGACACTCAAACAAGGAGATTACGATGAGTCCAAAGAAAGTTGCCGCGAAGACCAATGTATGGTCGGATGAAGAAAAAGCCGCGATGAAAGAACGCGCCAAAGAGTTAAGAGCGGAGGAGCGCGCGGGCAAGGATCGGGCGGCAGGCGAAAAAGCCGTATTGGCGGCTCATGCCGCGATGAAAGAAAGCGAACGAGCGATGGCGAAAAAGATCCACGAGATCGTTAAAGTATCCGCACCCGCACTCATACCAAAAACTTGGTATGGGATGCCCGCGTATGCCAACGCAGATGGCAAGGTTGTATGCTTCTTTCAAGCAGGGAGCAAGTATGGCTCGAGATATTGCACGTTTGGTCTGACTGATTCGGCGAATTTGGATGATGGCAATATGTGGGCGGCTGGCTTTGCTTTGATTAAGTTAAGTGATGCGGAAGAGAAGAAAATCGTTGCACTGGTGAAGAAAGCGATGAGTTGAGAATTATTATCTCAAGAAAAAAGCATAGTCATAAAGGTTGTTAAAACTTTTGTGGCTATGTTTTTTTGTATTTATTTTGCTTGACAAAACAGAACAAATATTCTAAAATCATACTTCGCTTGTGGGGTATTGTCTGTATGTTTTCCATGAAGAGGAAAACATAAAAACTTTTTATCGAAATATGACTAACTTATCTATTTCGAATGAATTAAATCAATAAGGAGTTTCGATCATGGATACAACTACCTCGTGGGTAAAGGAAATCACCGCCATCACGTTGTTTGTTGAAGACTTGCCTGCAGCAAAAGGATTCTATTTGCAAGCCTTCGGTTTGCCAGTGCTGTTTGAAGATAAAGATTCGTGCGTGTTTAAGTTTGGAAACACGCTCGTCAATTTGTTGAAAGCGACAGAGGCGAAAGAACTCATCGAGCCGGCTAAAGTCGCAAGCCGTGAGTCGGGTTCGCGCTTTGTGTTTACCATTGAGGTTGAGGATGTGGATGCGGTGTGCAAGGAACTTGAATCGCGCGGCGTGAAACTGCTGAACGGTCCGATGGATCGCCCGTGGGGTCCGCGCACCGCCAGTTTTATGGACCCCAGTGGACACATCTGGGAGATTGCGAAATAGATCTCTTGCAAAAGCCAATCGTAGGTCAGGCTTTTAGCCTGACGCCTTCTTGAATATTGATGTAGGGCGGGTTGAAAACCCGCCCTACCAATTCTTACACAAGAGGTCAAATAGAGGAAAAACTCGTGAAAACTTTTTATCAAATCTTGGCAAACACTGTTATTGCCAACGTCACCAACATGACCGTTTGGTTTGCGATGGTGTTCTTCGTTTACCTTGAAACCAGATCTGTCACAGCCACTTCGATCATTTCAGGTATTTTCCTTGTGTTCACCGCAGGGTTGGGCATTTGGTTTGGAAGCCTTGTTGACCATAACAAGAAAAAGAATGTGATGATTCTTTCGGGCGTGATTTCATTATGTATTTACATCATCGGTTTTGGAATTTATCTTGCGCTTCCAGCCGAAACATGGAAAAACCCGACAAGCGTAACGCTCTGGGCTTTCAATGTGCTTCTTTTGATTGGCGTGATCGCAGGTAACATTCGCTCGATTGCGGTGCCAACCCTCGTCACCATTTTGATCCCCGAAGATGACCGCGCCAAAGCCAATGGGCTCGTCGGTACGGCATTCGGCATCGCCTTCCTCATTTGTTCCGCCATCAGCGGTTTGTTGGTTGGCGCGGGCGGCATGTTCTATGTTTTGATCCTCGGAATCGTGATGATGACTCTTTCCATTGTTCACATGTGGTCTTTGCAGATTCCCGAAAAAGAAATTGTTCATCTCGAGCAACAACCCAAAGTGGATCTACGCGGCACATATGCGGTGGTCGCGGCAATCCCTGGTTTGATGGCGATGATCCTGTTCACGACCATCAATAACTTTTTAGGCGGCGCGTTCATGGGTCTCATGGATGCGTACGGCTTATCCATGGTTTCGGTGCAAACATGGGGTTTGTTATTTGCAGTCATCAGTTGCGGATTTATCGTCGGCGGCATGGTCATTGCAAAATATGGTTTAGGAAAAAATCCACTGGTTGCCATGTTTGCGGCGAACATTATTATCTGGATCATTTCTGCTGTCTTTACTATTCAACCGTCTATCATCTTGCTTTCGGTTGGCATGTTCGTGTACATCAGCGTTGTACCTTTCATCGAAGCCGCCGAGCAGACGATTCTTCAGAAAGTGGTTCCGTTTGAACGACAGGGACGAGTCTTCGGATTCGCCCACAGCGTGGAACAATCCGCTTCGCCTCTTACGACCTTTCTAATTGGTCCCGTTGCTGAGACCTTTTTCATCCCTTTTATGACCACAGGCGCGGGCGTCGGCTTGATAGGCTCTTGGTTCGGCACAGGTCCCGCGCGCGGAATTGCCTTGGTGTTTACCGTGACGGGTATCATTGGTTTAATTCTCACCGTCATTGCGATGAACACAAAATATTTCAAGTTGCTGTCTGACAGGTACATGAACGGCAAAAGCGAGTCGTCTGTGTTGCCTGATGGTGAGTTGGCGTAAGTACCATCCCGTCATTGCGAGCGACCAAAGGGAGCGAAGCAATCTCCACCACGGTGACGGAGATTGCTTCGTCGGGCTAGCGCCCTCCTCGCAATGACGATAAAGGAACATCCATGCCCACCAAACCTCCACAATCCGACATCCCCAACATCGGCGCGCCCGCCATGCGCGCATTGACTCATGAAGGCTACACAACGCTCAAACAGTTGACCAAACTCTCCGAAGCGGAATTGGCTCAATTGCATGGAGTCGGTCCAAAGGCTGTGCGAATTTTAAAAGAAACATTGAAGGCAAACGGGTTATCTTTTAAACCAGCCAAAGTGGGAGAGACGTTGAAGAAGAAAGGCTCACCCATCAGCCGCACGGATGCAGTGGACGAATTCCTTCGGGGACTGCGTCACCCGCTCAAAGCGGAGATTGAAGCGGTGCGGGTTATCATCAAAAGTGTACATAAAGACATCAATGAAGAAGTCAAATGGAAAGCGCCGTCATTCAATTACAAAGGCGAATATCTGGTGACGTTTAATTTGCGCGATACAAAACGAATCCATCTTGTTTTTCATAACCCGAAGATTCCCCAGGTAAAAAGCAAATTATTAGAAGGCGATTACAAAGACAGGCGCATGACTTATTTTGCGGACAGGAACGATGTGCAAATCAACAAGGCGGAGTTGAAAAAGGTTGTGAGGCAATTGGTGAAATTGATTGACAAATAATTGAGGAGAGAGAATGCCACAGGAATATATCGAAATTCGCGGCGCGCGCGAAAATAATTTGAAGAATGTTTCATTGCGCATCCCCAAACGCAAGATCACGATCTTTACAGGCGTATCGGGTTCGGGGAAATCGTCCATTGTGTTCGATACGATCGCGACCGAATCGCAAAGATTGATGAACGAAAACTTCAGCATGTTTGTGCGGAATTTTCTGCCAAAGTACGGACAGCCCGACGCAGACTCGATTGAAAACCTGAGCATGTCCATTGTGGTGGACCAAAAGCGAATGGGCGGCGGTTCTCACTCGACCGTCGGCACGATCACCGACATCAACACGCTTCTGCGCCTACTGTTTTCTCGACTCGGCAAACCGCATGTAGGTTCTGCCAATCTGTTTGGGTTCAACGACCCAAAAGGGATGTGCCCCGAATGTAACGGCTTGGGTCGCAAACTGGATGTGGACTTGGATAAATTTTTAGACACATCCAAATCGTTGAATGAAGGCGCAATTTTATTTTCCGATTATGCGGTGAATGGCTGGTATTGGGGTCAAATCATCAGCACAGGTTTGTTCGACCCTGACAAGAAATTGTCCAAGTACACAAAAAAGGAAATGGACGATTTGTTGCACAGCGAGCCGATAAAGATTAAGACAAAAGTTGGCGCAAAAGATTTCAATATGACTTATGAGGGCATCGTCACCCGCTTTACGAATAAATATATCAAGCGCGATTTGAAAACCATGTCCGAACGGACGCAAAAGCAAGTGGAACCGTATATGACGATGGGTCCGTGTAATCTCTGTAAAGGCGCAAGGCTGAGTCAGGCGACATTGAAGAGCAAAATCAATGGTTACAACATTGCGGATTTAACTTCCATGGAAATTGTAGAGTTGATCAAAGTCGTCAAAGCGTTCAAAGAACCCGCCGCGCAATCCATTGTCAAAGGATTGGTTGAACGGTTGGGACATCTCGTGGATATTGGACTTGAATATCTCACCCTCAGCCGCGAAACGGACACCTTGTCGGGTGGGGAATCGCAACGCGTGAAGATCGTCAAACATTTGGGAAGCAGTTTGACCGATGTGATTTATATCTTCGATGAACCAAGCATTGGCTTACACCCAAGAGACGTGCATCGCATGAATGAGCTGTTGCAACGACTGCGCGACAAAGGCAATACAGTCATCGTCGTGGAGCATGATCCCGATGTAATCAAAGCCGCCGACCATGTTGTGGATATTGGTCCGCATGCTGGAACGCATGGCGGAGAAATTGTCTATGAAGGCAGTTTTGCAAATTTACTCAAAGCGGATACGTTGACTGGCAAACACATGAAGGTGAAAGTTCCATTGAAAGAGGAATTCCGCAAGCCAACTGGAAAACTGTCAGTTAAAAATGCTAAAGCCAATAATTTGCAAAACGTGAGTGTAGATATTCCAACGGGAATCTTGACCGTTGTCACAGGCGTGGCAGGCTCTGGAAAAAGTTCGTTGATCAATGAAGTCTTTTTAGCGCAGCATCCCGACGCGATCGTGATTGACCAATCTGCTGTGGGAGCTAACAGCCGCTCCAACCCCGCCACCTATACGGGAATTTTGGATGATGTCCGTAAGGCGTTTGCGGCGGCGAATAAAGTACAGGCTTCGTTATTCAGTTTCAACTCGAAGGGCGCGTGCGAAAATTGTCAGGGACTGGGCGTGATCTACACTGACCTGGCATTTCTCAGCGAAGCCAAGACTCCCTGTGAAGTGTGCGAAGGCAGGCGTTTCAAAGATGAGGTGTTGAAATATACATTGAATGGAAAAAATATTTCAGAGGTCTTGTCCATGAAAGTGGAAGAGGCATTGGAGTATTTCGAGATTCCCGAAGTGAGGAAAAAATTACAAGCCATGAGCGACGTTGGGCTGGATTATCTGAGTCTGGGTCAGCCGTTGAGTACGCTTTCAGGCGGAGAATGTCAGCGCATCAAACTTGCCAGCGAATTGCACAAAAAGAGAAGCGTGTATGTGATGGATGAACCCACGACGGGCTTGCACATGTCTGATATTGGGCATTTGATGGAAGTCATCAATCGTCTCGTGGATACCGGCAACACAGTTGTTATCATTGAACATAATTTGCATGTGATCAAGAATGCGGACTGGATCATTGATATGGGTCCCGAAGGCGGAAGCAAGGGCGGTACAATCATGTTCGAAGGCACACCCAGGCAACTGGTCAGTGTGAAGCGTTCGATCACGAGTGAGTACATAAGGAATTAGACTTTATCCGTAATAAGCCCAGAGTCTTCTTTGGGGACGCAGATGAACGCTGATTTCGCTGATTCAGGAAGAAAAATCTGCGTTTGTCAGCGTGAATCAGCGTCCCGAATTAATTTCGGATAATGTCTATTAATTACAGCCGTATAAATTGGTCATGTCATGCTGAGCGAAGCGAAGCATCTCTGACAGGCTCATAAGAGACCCTTCGCTGCCGCTCAGGGTGACATGTCTTGATTAGTTTCGATGAAAACAAAAGGAGATAATCATGGCAGGCTTAACCCCATCCCAAGAGATTGACAGGCAAATCAAAGATTTAGGCAGTGACTGGCGCGGCAAGATGCTGGCGCGTTTGAGAAAGTTGATCCTTTCCGCCTCCTCCGATCTCTCGGAAGAGTGGAAATGGGGAACCGCCGTTTTTGTCTCCAAAGGCAATGTGGCGGCGGCGGGAATTTTCAAAGACCATGTGAAGTTGAATTTCTTCAAAGGCGCATCGTTGAAAGACCCGAAGAAATTATTTAACGCAGGTCTTGAAGCAAAAGGCTCACGCGGAATTGATTTGACTGAAAATTCAAAACTAGATGAAGCCGCATTGAAAGAATTGATTCGTGAAGCGGTGGCGCTGAATTCGGCGAGGAAGAAATAATCTTTTGGACGATAGACCATTGACCATAGACCATAAAATCGTCCATAGTCTGTGGTCAATGGTTAAAAAGGATAACCTATGAAAATCCATCTTGTTGACGGGACATACGAACTCTTCCGCGCGCATTTCGGCGCCCCGCCGAAAAAATCGTTAAGCGGACAAGAAGTCGGCGCAACACTCGGGCTCGTGCGTAGTTTGTTGATGTTGTTGCAAACCGAAGGCGTGACCCATGTCGCTGTGGCGTTTGACCATGTGATCGAGTCGTTTCGCAACAAAATGTATGCGGGCTATAAAACCAGCGAAGGCGTTGACCCGATCATCTTGAATCAATTTGAGATTGCCGAAAAAGCGGTCGCCGCTTTAGGTGTGCCTGTTTGGTCAATGGTCAAGTTTGAAGCGGATGATGCGATTGCAACAGCTGTGACGAAATTCAAAAAAGAAAAATCTGTCGAGCAGGTCATCATTTGTTCGGTGGACAAAGATTTGACCCAAATGGTAGATGGCAAAAAAGTCATTTGCTGGGACAGGCGGCGTGAAATCCTATTGGATGAAAAAGGCGTGATTGAAAAATTTGGCGTCAAGCCAGAATCGATCCCCGATTATCTCGCGCTCGTGGGCGACTCAGCCGATGGTTATCCTGGGATCAAAGGTTGGGGAGAAAAATCTACATCATCCATTTTGGCAAAATATAAACATATCGAGTCTATTCCCAAAGACCCAAAGAAAATTCCGTTGAGTTTAGGTCGTGCAACAACTTTGTTAGAAACTCTGCAAGCAAATTATAAAGATGCCTTGTTGTTCAGAGAGTTATCTACTTTGAGGCAAGATGTTCCATTGAAAGAATCCCTCAAAGATTTGGAATGGAAGGGGGCGCGATCAAGTTTGAAGAAAGTGTGCGCAGAATTGAGGGAGGAGAGAATCGTCGAGCGGGTGAAGAGGTGGCGCCGCTAGACAAAGTCATCTAATCCCGCATGTCATACCTGAAAACTCACCTTATCTTTCAATGCCCCGGGTAATTCCGGCAACTTACTGCGCTCGATCAGAAATGTTGCCAGTTCGGTGATCTCGCGGAAGGCGTAATGCTGGCTCAACGTCCCTTCGAGGTAGCCCGCCCCGCTGGTGCCGCCCGTTCCCGCGCGGATGCCGATCATCCGCCGTACCATCGAAAAATGACGATAGCGCCAATTCGACAACAACTCGTCGATCTCCGAAAGCGTGTTCAACAACTCGAACGGATACTGAAAGATCGGCAATTCCCGGTACAGCGTAATGAACAATGCCGCCTGCAACGCCTTCGGCTTCAGGTCGCCGCGCCCTTCGGTGAATAAAACTTTCTCAAACTCCACAAATCTCCCGCCCTCCCCCGTCGACAAACTCTCGCGGTACGCCTCGCGGTAATCAGACCAGAATTTATCCGCGCTCGCCCGGCTGGACGAAACATACTCCGCCCAATACTGCTCCTCGAAGAACGGCATCCGCTCCAGCCAGGCGATCACCAACTCCTTCAAAGTTGGCTCGTCCTCCGCGCGCGTCACTTCCTGCATATCGGCTTCCGATAAACTACCGCGCCGCGTGTGCTTGTAATACTCGCGCTTGTGCCGCTCCTCCATTTTCAACCCCAGCTTCACTTCGATCAAACGGAACTGTTTCGACTGAAAGCCCGACGCGGGCAACAAATAATTCCTGAATTCCAAAAAGTCGAGCGCGGTCATCGTCTCCAGCACGCTCACCTGCTGGTTAACCAGCTCTAAAATTTTCACGACACGCTTCAACTTGCGCGCCGCCTCGCCCATCTCGCCCGCATTGTCATTGATATTGCCTCCCATAAAAATACCCCGCACCCGGTCCAACTCGAAGATCATCTGCTTGAACCACAACTCATACGCCTGATGGATGATAATGAACAGCATCTCATCGTTGCCGTCTTCCATCCTGTCAAAACTGCGCGGATGCTGGCTGTTCAAGAGCGTATCGAGTTCGATGTAATCGCCGTAATACAAATCGTCCATGTTGATTTCTCCTTTGTGCTAACAGTCTGCCCTGAGTATAATCCCTCCATGCTCAAAGCCCTGATCTTCGACTTCGACGGACTCATCCTCGACACCGAAACCCCCGAATACATCGTTTGGAAAACCATGTACGAAGAAAACGGATTCGACTTTCCTCACGACGATTGGGGCAAAATCATCGGAGGAAACGGACTGCTGGATTTCGACGCGGCGGACAATCTCTCGCGTCTTTCGCAGGGGCGGCTTGATCCGGCTTCCCTGCGCGCCCGCCACAGCGTGGAAAGCCTCGCCATGGTGCACTCGCAGTCCATCCTGCCGGGCGTGATCGAAATCATCCGCGACGCCAAAAACCGCAACTTGAAACTTGCCATCGCCTCCAGTTCGCATCACGCCTGGGTGGATACTCACGCCAAACGCCTCGGCATCTTCGACCTGTTCGACGCTGTCATCGCCGCAGACGATGTGGGTGTGGGACGAACCAAGCCGAACCCCGATCTATTTCTCACCGCGTTGAATCAACTTCAAGTCCAGAAAAACGAAGCGGTGGTCTTCGAAGATTCCCCCAACGGAATCAAAGCCGCCAATCGCGCCGGTATCTTCGTCGTGGCGGCGCCCAACCACGTCACATCCCGCCTCTCGCTCGAAGGCGCGGATCTGATCGTCGAATCTCTGGTTGAATTGCCCTTGGAAAAATTGGTTGAACTATTGAATCGCTAGCCTCGAAGGCATTGCGTGGCGAATTATTGAAACGACTTCACCGCGTCATCAACGGTATCGAAGATGTCGATGAACGTGGTAATGCCCGAAATTTTCAACACCTCGCGTATGCCCCCGGCCACGCGCGCCAGTTTCAACGGGTTGCCCCCATCCTTTGCAAGAATTTTATGCATCACCACCATGGCGCGCATCCCGATGCTGGAGAGCGATTCTTGCGCGCCCAGGTCCAACACAATATTCCGCATCCCGTTGGCATGCGCTTCTCTGGTTATGGATTCCAATTCGGCGAAGTTATCAAGCGACACGCGTTCGAGCAAGTGGAACACTGTCACAGGCATGGTCGAATTCATTTGCGAAATTTTAACGACGCTCATGCGCGCACCAACTCCTCGTACCTTTTGCGTTGACGCTCTGTGGCAACTACCGTGTTACGCAATAACATTGCCACCGTCATCGGACCTACGCCGCCGGGCACGGGAGTGATCCAACCCGCTACTTCCTTCACGGTTTCAAAATCCACATCGCCGACAACTTTCGTGCCGCGCGCGCCATCGGGCAAGGTGACATCCACCTGATTGATGCCGATATCGATCACCGCTGCGCCAGGCTTGACCATGTTCGCCGTGATCAACCCCGGCTTGCCAACCGCCACGATTAACGCATCCGCTTGCCGCGTATGATACGAGAGGTTGCGCGTGCCGTGATGGCAGATAGTCACCGTGCAAAGATCTTCCACCAGCAACAACGCCACCGGCTTGCCCACGATCTCCGAATGACCCACCACGACCACTTCCAACCCGCGCAAGTTCAACCCCGTAGATTTGAGCAGTTCCACCGAAGCGAGCGAGGTGCACGGCCCAAGCGATGAATCGCCGTAGACGATATTGCCGATGTTAAGCGAACTCATCCCTTCCACATCCTTGCTGTGGTGGATGGTGTTCTCCAACTCCTCGAGGTCAAGCGTGTTCGGCACCGGGCGTTGGAGGATGATGCCGGTCACGCGAGGGTCGGCGTTAAACGCATGGATCGCCGCGCCCATTTCACGCTGGGTGATGCTTCCGGGATAGTGCCGATGTTCAAACTCGATACCGACCTTTTCCGCCGCTTTCTGCTGGTTCTTGATATACAGCGAGACCGCCGCGCTATCGCCCACATCGATCGAGACGAGGCGCGGCGTCCAGCCTAATTCTTTGAGTTTTATCACGCGTTCGCGCGCGTCGTCCTTCACGACTTGCGCGAGTTTCTTTCCGTCGATGATCTTGTAATTCATGAAGCCCTTCCTGTGCGGGCACAATGATACCGCAAAAATAAAAAGAGACTGGCGGGAAACCAGTCTCCTGAAAGAGAGCATCGCCTACTTTTTAACGATCAAACCAAATGTTCTCCCTAATTGGCTGATCCAATCGACAAATAACCAAATCCCAATGAGGATCAGCGACCCATCGAGGATCTGGGACCATAAAGCATTGAGTTGTTTTGGCGTGGCCGAATCGTTCGAGGGAAAGTAGAACCGAAAAACATCCAATGCGTTTTTGTGCAGTCGTATGAAATAATCGGAAACCAGGTGAATCACCGGCTGGACCATCAGCCAACGGATTGCAAAGAACGCCCCAACGAGAAGGAAGAGCCATAGAGCCACCACGGCAAGGTGATGGCGGTAGCGTTGCCACCAGGTTGGCGCGAACTCTTCAGATTTCTTTCTTGTATCCGTTCCTTTATCGGTGAACCTGCCTCCTTTCTCGCCTAGATCCGGGTTCCATTCCTTTGGTCTCAATTCTCCCAGCGTTCGTTTTGCGAAGGGAGTTGCAAATTTCTCCAGATTGTTCCAATACTCTCCATGATTCTCCAGGGATGTTTTCGTGCGTATGTTGGTTGGGCTGGCAATACCTCGCGCAAATTTTGCGTCTAATGGAGGCGCTTTTTCAAAGTAGGTGTACTCGTCCAGTCCATAAAATTCGGTGATCGGGTCTGAGAAATTCCAGAAATTCAACCACTTGAAACCTTTGGGAAAGTTCTGCTCCGTGGAAACAGAGACCGGGAAACGCTCATAATAAACGGGGTCGAGCACGCCGCGCGCATGATGATAATAACTGAGGACACTGCCGATGGTTGCATAGGTAAAGATTTTGTCTTGATATTTCTTATCGAGAAAATGGAATAACGCCTCGTACGTGATCGGCGTGCCTTGCGAGTGCGCCACCACATGGATGCGTTTGACGCCCGGCTTGTTATAGAAATAGACGATATCGTTGATCACCGCGCTTCTCACCCGGTTCGACTGCGCCGGGTCCATTGCATAATTCACTACATCGTCCATGTATCCCACCAGCATTACATTGAGCGTTTTATCGAGCGAGGCGCCGATGCCGCCCAGGAACTTTGTCCATTTCAACAGGCTCACCAGCAAGGCGCCAATAAACCCGATGGGAAGCGTAATAAAGATCAGGTAGCGATAGATCAACGGGGTAAAGAATAAGCGGGTTAGGAATACTTCGTCAACTTTACCCATGAGTTTTCTGCCGTCTTCCTCATAAGAATAATAATCAGCGATATCCACATCGCTATTGGCGTAGGTCCGGAACCTCCATAAAAATCCGCGCGCAACAACGAGGGAGGCTTGAAGCGCAAGCAAAATCAAGACAAAACGCAAGTAAGCCAGAGGTGCGCTCACGAGGAAAAAAATCAAAGCAAGCAGTACCCAATTGGGAAGTACCGGCAGGCTTTTCAACTTTCGGTATTTGGCATACTGGTAACTCATGACAGAATGTTCGAGCGTCGGCGCAATCGCCCAGACTGCCCCGGTGAAGATCACGAATAACAGTCCGTTGAAACCCGGCAGGTTGAAGATCTCATCGGCAAGAATATTCTTCAACGCTTCGTTGAACCAAGCAACAGTAGGCAGGCTGTTGATGAACGGCAAAAGCACGAGCATGAACAACAGCAGATAAGAGAAGTAATAACCGAAGTAATCCCAAAACCTTGTGCCGGGCGTCTTGCCGCGCTGGAAGGCGAAATTTTTATTGGATCGTTGATCTTTCAGCCATTTTGTATTCCGCGTGAATACAGCATTGCGGAACATGTTTGCAAACACAAACGATGCCATACGCCATTCCCGCGAGAGATTCCCGAGCGCGCTAGAAGGCAGGGTTTCGGCTTCCCAATAAGACTCCTTCAACCAGAGACGCCTGCTGGTTTGCCGTTCCTGGATTCCTTTTCCGACTTTTTCCTCGAACTGGTGGCGGGCGCGGATCTCCGTCACGTGCCTGTGAGATTTCCCATCCGAGTTATGAGGCGAGGGTGGATAATCGTCGAACCCGGAGGTTAGTTGTGTCAGTGTGGCGTTCTTATCCAACGACTTGATTGCGGGCCAAAACCCGCGCAGAAAAATGTTAAGATGGTCGTCCTCCGCCTGTTCGCCCGCGCCTTTAACAATGAGGACCACGTCAATCTCTGCCTCGTGCTCTTTCTCATTTTTTGATGTCATTTTCCTGGCCATTGCGGTCTCCTTTTACCGTTGCGCGGGAACGATTGGCTGGTTTTCAGCCTACAGAAATATGGAGGATGCAGCAAAATGAAACGAAACACCACACCGGTACAACCCCTCAGGCATCTTCGCGTTGCATTACAAAGCGCCTTGGCGGCGCGGTGTTGAGTGTGGAGTTCAGTTGGTTGCTGAAAATGGATTTAACACCCCCCAGAAAGCTGGCAAAACAAGAAGAACTTGCCCCCTTGGGTTCAGAAAAGCCTAACCCTTTTCAGGGTATTGCGTCACGCCGTCAACCAGAAGCTCGTGATGCCAAGTCTCCATGGTTGCCATGCCGCCAAACCTCTCCAACTTGTACAAAATACGCAGGGAGCATGGTTTGCCATCGATCTTGAAAGGATAATCCAGATCATCGCCGCGCGGCAGATTCCGGTGCAAGATTTCCCGGTTATCCAGCGTGGTGACAACCTCTCCAGACATGGTCTGGCTGACTTGAACAGTATGGGGCGAACCCACGACGACTCGCCAATTTGTGATCATGAGAAACTCCTTTCTTGTTCCATATTCAACGGGCAAATTCAGGTAATTCTCCTGCGAGGGTTGCAAGCATACGAGTGAGATGATTAAACGCGGCTTGGTTGTCGGGTCCAAGATTCTGCTTTACGATCTCTTTCCACGCGTATAACTCGACCACCTCGTAGAAGCCGGGCTGGGCAAAGATTTTCTCGGGGGCTTCGGTAAGTACTTTGAGCCACGCATCCTTCCACTGATCGTCCACGATCATCCTACCTTCGACGATCTCATGCTGGATGTTGATCTCATTGATCCATTGCAACGCTCGTTCTTCCTTTTGTTTCTTGTTCATTCTTACCTCTATAGGGCTTACGCAGTTGGCGGGCAGTTGTACTGCCACCGCCGCAGTGCAACTACGGCGAAACAGATTAAACTGCGCAACTGCTACTCTAATAACTGGGCACGCGTTCAGGTCAGTTTGCGTAACCAATTGGGCGATACAAAAGTCCATCGGTGAATTTAAAGGCGCCTCCGCACGCCTCACATTCGATTTCAGGCTCGGCATCCCTCTCATATGGGTTGTCGGGCAACGTCGCCCGCGTAGTCTCATCGCAGAGCGGGCACTTGATCTCGATGATCGCCAGCCTACCCTTGACATTCTCCTGTTGAATTGCATTCATTGGTTTCTCCTTTCTTGAGAAACACTTCATACGTTGCTAATTAGGATGCTTGATCAGCGCGACCACCAACCCGGTAACGGCGCTTTTCAGGTCCCCTAAATGCTCCCGCGAGAAATCTGCCTTCGACATAGGAGGAAGATTCTGAGAGATGAAGTAATCCTGGATCCCTTTGATAAAGGTGCTTGGGTTTTGGTCCACAGATTTCACGACGGGCGCGTTCCATTCGCCTTCGTGAATGAGATGGATCTCCGCATCCGGGATCCCCACCGCGCGACGAACGCTGTTCATCCATTTTTCTTCGGAAGAGGTGTCGACCATCATGCCGACTGCCCTATCCTCGGCGCGTGCGAAAAACGCATAGATGGGATTTTGATTGGACATGGCATCTACTCCTTTGAGTAATCAGTTGTGAAAAACCAAATGGCGGAAACTTGCAATCTATTTTAGTTCGACTTATGCTTGATCTCCTCCTTTACGTATTTTTCGATCTCCCAATACCGTTCGGGGTGGATGAAAATATAGTCAGGCGCATTTGCCAGAATATCCATCCACAAAGGTTTTTGTTTCTCGTCTATGGCTGGCTTACCTTCCACCACATGGGCAGCGTTGATGACATCGAGCATTGCGCCAGCCAGATTCTTCTTTTGCTCTTTGTTCATAAATTTCTCCTTTTGTTAGTGATATATGAGCGGCGGTTAAACTTCCAATTCGGGTATGCTTTAGGAATAATGAGAAATGATCTTCTTTTACTTTTCACATAGTACAACGCTGTCTCATTGATTCCATGTGTCATTTGTAACAAAAAATCCCCGCCGTTTGTTTGGCGGGGATTCGATTTTGAATTCTTAATCGGCGATGGCAGGCGCAACAGTTGAGATGTTGTCTTTCAACTCTTTGCGCGGGGTGAAGATCGAGACGATCCACCCGAGTGTGGCAGCGATGAGGGCAATGAGGAACACAAGATGAATGGCATCTGCCATGGCGAGGCGCCCGCCCGATTCGACAACTCCGCCTGAACTGGAGAGAGGGTCGAGGAGTTGGGAGATCAGGCTCAAATCCAGGCCCGCAACGTTTAGGTTGGCGGCGAGTCGCGCGCTCAATGCCGCGCCCATCACGCTAACTCCCAACGTCCCGCCCATCGAACGGCTAAATTGAAGCATCGAGGTAGCGGTCCCAAGATGACGCCGTTCGACTGTTGTTTGCACGGCGATCACGTACGCGGGAATGGAAAGCCCCATGCCCATGCCCATCAGGGTGACGAAGACCATCACGAAAATGCGGTTTGCACCCGCGCCGAAAAGAGCGAGCAGGGATGCGCCGACGAAAAATATACTCGTGCCAATGATACTCAAGCGGCGATAGCCAACCTTCAGCAAAATACGCGAGCCAAAAATACTGCACGCCACCCAGCCCAGCAACATCGGCGTGACGGTGACTCCCGCTTGCGTGGGGCTTGCGCCGAGGACGGATTGCACAAATAGCGGGATGAATGAGATCGTGCCGAACACCGCCCAGCCGGTGAACAAGCCGTGCGATGTGGCGGTGGAAAAAAGTCTATCGCGGAACAGCGCGAGCGGTAGGATGGGGTCGGCGGCGCGGCGCTCCACTTGAAAGAGAATCACAAAGAGAACAACCGCAGACACGATGAAAACCCAGCCTTGGGATGTGCCGAGTTCCATTAACCCGAGCAGGAGCAGAACGACGCTTGCCGATAACAACGCCGCGCCGGCATAATCTACCGCGGGTCTTTCGTGACTGTATGCCTGATCCCGCCACGCGAACGCCACCAACGCTCCGGCGATCAGACCGGGAAACACGTTGATGTAGAAGATCCAATGCCATGAGAGTTGATCCACGATGAAGCCGCCCAACAGCGGACCCGCCACCGACGAGACGCCCCACACGCCGGAAAACACTCCCTGCATTTTGGTGCGTTGTTCGAGCGAGAACATTTCGCCGATGAGGATGAACGCCAGCGGCATGATCCCGCCCGCGCCGATTCCCTGCAACGCGCGCGCGAGGATCAGGTGAGTCAATGTGGTTGCCATGCCGCACAGCACAGAACCCGCGAGGAAGAGCGCCATCGCAAAGACATACAACTTGCGCCTGCCGTAAATATCCGAAAGTTTTCCGTAGAGGGGGACAGTGGTTGTGGATGCCAGCATAAACGCGGAAAAAACCCACGAGTAATTTTCCAGCCCGCCCAGTTGACCGACAATGGTCGGCATGGCGGTGGCAACGACGGTGGATTCCATTGAAGCGAGGAAGAGGCTGAGCATGATGCCCACTGTGACGAGAATGATTCTATTTCGTGACATGTTTTCCTTGTGCGGGTAAATTTTGCGCAAGACCTCGATGTGCTTTGCGAACATAATCATACCTCGAAAAATACCGGGAGCGCTTACACCTGAAGTAACGTGAGTAATGGATAATAATTTCATGTCATGCTGAGGGGCGATCTTTGCCCCGAAGCATCTCTGAAAGGATCATCCGAGACCCTTCGGTCGCGAAAACACGCTCCCTCAGGGTGACATGGTGGTGTGGTTGGCTTATCCATTACTGACGTTGAAGTAATGAAATGTCACCTTGAGCAACAGTGGAGATTCTTCGTCGCT
>JAEURC010000031.1 GCA_016789025.1 Anaerolineales bacterium | reverse complement strand
CCTCCGCCGCCGCAACATTGACTCCATTTTCGTTCGCCCACGCCGCCACACTTTCAGGATGCGGCATCTTCTTCATCTTGCCTTTATCGTCTTCCACCTCGATCTCTTCGCGGTTCATCTTTTTGAATCGCGCAAACCACTCGTCCCTGAACGAACCGTACAACGCGTTCAACGTGGTGGGCGTGGTCTCTTTGAGATTCAATTCGCGCGTCAACGTTTCGATATCGCTTGTGGATATGTCGCCCGTCGAGATCTCCAAATTAAAATCGGGGACTTGCCCTCGGATGGTTGATCCGCCTCCCAAGCCGACGATTCGTACTCTCGACTTGAACTTGGTCTTCAGTCCCGTCACGGCTTTTTTCGTGTCTGACGCCACATCGTCAAAGCCATACTCGTTGTGCATATCCAGCACGAACACCGAGGCTTTGTTGTAGTGCATCAACCCCGCCAGCACGAGCCGCGTGAGGAACGACTTGCCTGTGCCCGTCGCGCCGAACACCCCCGACGATCTCTGCACGAACTTTTCCATGTCAATGCACACAGGATGATTCTGCTCGCGCGTGTACCCGATGATGAAGTTGCTCTTCTCGTTCGGGTCTCCGAAGATCTCCGCGATGTCGCCTTCGTTCGCCAAAAAGACCTGCGCGTGATGCGGCGGCACATTCTTGACGGGCAGTATGCGCGGCTCATCTTTCAGCCCCGCGTCAATTCGACCGCGCCAATCTTTATATTCAGCCGTCCCCAACTGCGGACCGATCTCCAGCATGAGATTCGGCAACACTTCGAGATTCGCGTACAACGTCTGTCCATGCAACGCCTTCGAAATATGCGACGGGAATCGTCCCTCCATCTGCTCATCCGCAAAGCGCGGGTCCGTCGCGCCGAGGACAATGTCCGTGACGATGCCATAATAATTCCACTCGCCCGATTGGATGACGACGAAAGCTCCCTCCTGAATCTCCTGCGGGGAAACAATCAGCCTCACGCGGAAATTTTCTTTCAACCCGCCGCCAACCAAATATCCGATTTTTGTTCGTTGTTCCATGTATGCCTCTCATTCCATTCCAACTCGGTGGTTGAGTAGCCCCGCCGCTTTTCGCGGGGCGTATCGAAACCACCAGTGCGTAAAGCAATTCTTGTTACAAAATTTTGTATGCGTACGTGTGGTCTCGATACGGTCGCGGCTATCGCCTCGCCCTACTCGACCACCGAGTTATATTGATACCTTATAAATCCTCGAAATCAAAATTCCATCTTCTATCCTTACAAACCGATAATGCGGAGCCGCCAGAATCACCAGCGGATCGTCAGTCCGCGCGAACGGATACGCCGTGGAGCGCAACCCATAGATTGGCACGCCGCCATGTTCATCTTCATACGTGATATGCACATGCCCGCACAGGATGCCGAGCACTTTTTCCTTGTTCGGCAGAACCACATCCCAAAACTCATCGAGATTATCTGCAAGGAAATTATCCAGCCATCTACTGCCGATCTTCTTCACGTGCTGATGACATACTATGACCGACGGCATATCCGCTTTCAGCGCTTTCGCCAGAAATTCTTTCGTCTCAGGGAACAAATGCGCCTTTGACTCTTGTCCCCAGTCCATGAACACGAACTGCGCGCCTTTATGCTCAAAGCTGAAGTTGTATAAATTCACGGGTTTTGAATCGGGAAACAAATACCGCGTGAACATGTCGCGCTTATCGTGATTCCCTGGCAGAAAGTACATCGGGAAATCTTTCAGACCTTCGATGTTGACGTGTTGCGGTCCCGGCAGCGCGGTGGACGAATCGATTCCCAACAATTTCAACGCGCCTTGATACGTCGCGTCCGTGTCTGGCTCGACAAGGTCGCCTGTGGAGATGATGAAATCTGTCTTATCGGCAACGTTTTCCGAAATATGCCGCATCACCATCCGCATGGCGTGACCTGGGCAGAATCCCTCGCGCAACGAGTCTTCTGACTCGAGCAAATGATGATCCGTGATTTGAACGAAAGAAAAATCTGCCATACTCACACACTCACATCGCTCAACGCGCCCAGCACGGACATCAGAGTCAGGTAATCATCACGCAACAAAGTAATCACTTCGTGTGTTGCCGCTTCTTTCCACTTTCCACTTTCTGTTCCTCTCGCGTTACTTGCCTGCAACAAATGCGCCGCCACCACTTCGCCGACAGGGATTTCCTGATTGTTCAAGATGTGCCTGAAGTATCCGAACTTCTCGGTGAAACGTGAGATGTCTTTATCGTCGCACTTATAGATCACATCCAAACTCAACGGCGGACGCGGAGGCAGGAGATGGAATATCTTCCCATCCTGTTCATACCCCACCGCCAGCACGGACATTTCTACGGGGACGATTCTCCGCTCGCGGTTGTCTTTCATCACCTCGTCGCTGACGTTATCCGCTGTGACGAGTTGCCGCACCAGCCCATCATCGTCAATGTGGATGTCATAGATGATGCCGAAGATTTGATAGGCGTCCGTCAGCGGCGCGCGGACCAACGCCCCAAACGAAGGCGCATCCAGTTGGTTGACGCGGCATCCCGCGACGAAGCCTGTTGTCCCTGCGCGGAGTAGTCGTCCGATTTCGATTTGGTTCATTGCCAACTCCTCATATTGATGACTCAACTTCCCGCTTTGCGAAAGCGAGAATATGCCCATCGGGGTCTTCGCAATAGGATACCGCGTCTCCCCAGTTTCTTTTCTCCAACGGGCTTAATGCTCTCGCTCCGTTTGCCAGCGCGCGTTCATAAAAAAATTGCGGCTCTTCTACGAGCAAATACAACTCGGCGCGAGGAATGCCGCGTCCCTCTTTTGGGTCTTTGATGATTTCGCCAAGCAGGCGTTTGATCCCAGTCTCTGGCATTAATCCTAATACTGCGCCGTCATTGAGAGTAAATTCAGTCATGCCATCCACATCCAGCGTCGGCTCTTGAGCGAACAAGTTTCGATAAAAAGCGGAACTCTTGTGCTGATCACTGACATACAGAATAAAATGAGTTTTCATCTATCTTCTTGTTCTCCCCTGCAAATCCTTCGCGGACTGTTTGTACGAGCCGTCGTCCACGTCTTCGTTGTTCTTACGGAGTTCCATTGCCAGCAATTGCTCGATCTGTTGTTTTTCCTCGTTCTTCACCACTGCCGTCTCATGGGCGCGATGGAGTAAATACGGATACGGCTTGCTTCCCATCATGCGGCATTGTTCGACCAGAACGCTGTGAAGCAGATTCAATTTCTCTTTATCGTCCGCCACCCATTTTGGGATTTCGACGCGCACGGGCCAGGGATGCCCATCGGTTCCAACATTTAAATAGAAGAAATGCAATTCAAGCGCGCCTTTATACGTCTTCTCGGAATTGGATTGGATTTTGAACACTGCCGAACGATGACCGGGCGGAAGTAATTGGAACAATTTATTGTTGTAGCCAAACAGCCAGCGGTCGGTGACGTATTTCAGCGGCGGGGCGTTGCGCAGTTTTTCCATCTCTTCAGGGATGGTGATCTGCGTCAATTCAAGAAGCTTCACAACCAAACTTGACGAGGGTTTGTCAATATATCCCGCTGAAATGATGCCGCGTTCCTGCAAGCGCGAGAGGACCGAGACGTATTTATCCAAAACGGAGCGATACGCGCTGGGGCTGTCGATATCTTTGGCGCGAAAAATCTCGAGCGTGCCGTCTGTAAATGAAACGACCGACTCGTTCAGGTCTTTGCCTAGCGTTTCGATGATACTGCGTTCCGCAAGATCGCGCCGCAATGCCACGCCGCCATCGGTAGTGAGACCGTTCTCTTCGATTGCATCGCCGTAGAAGAGTTCGCTTTCCACTTCAACAGCGGGCGTCTCACCGGAGTTGGGCTTCATGCAGATCGCTCCCACATTGATAACGCAAAACTGAATGGGGCTGTGCCGGTCGGCGATGGCTTGCGAACCGTCGGCGGCGATGAGGGTTGGGGAAACAGGAACAGGCTGAACGTCGAAGGAAGAAGCGAGGGGTTCATCCAATGGGCAGGCGCAGCGGATGTTGGCATCCGCTTGTTTGGCTGAATCCACTTTCGAGCGGAGGAAATCCAGTTGACTGCCGAATTGGGCGAGCAGGCGGCGCGCTTCGGCTTGGGCATCCTCTTTTTTCTTCCGCCTCTCTTTTGCGCCCGCGCCAATGGATTGGATCTGTGTGTAAACTTCCTGGTAGTTGATCGGCATAGAACAAATGTACAAGGATTGTACAGGCAAAGCGGTTAAAATTCAAGGCGGGCGCGGGAACTTTCCCGCGCGCGCAGCGTCTTCCTATTGGCAATCATATAACAAGGAGTATACAAATGAAAACCAAAACGATTTTAGTCGCAACACTTGCCTTGCTGGCTCTTGTTGTAAGCGCGTGCGGGGTTGCGCCCGCCGTGAGCGGCAGTAGCGCGCCGAACCGCACGTTGAGCGTGGCTGGCTCTGGCACAGCCAACCTTGTGCCGGATATCGCCTACATTTATCTTGGCGTGCATACCGAACTGCCCTCCGCGTCTGAAGCGGTGCAGGCGAACAATGCCCAGACCCAGCAGATGATCGATGCGCTCACCAACTTCGGCATCGACGCCAAAGATATCCGCACGACCAACTTCAGCATCTATCCGTTCGACAAGTACGACCCGCTGACCGGCACCCCCACCGGCGAAAAGTATTACTCGGTGGATAATACCGTCTACGTGACCATCCGCGATCTGAGCAAACTTGGCGGGTTACTCGATACGGTTGTGACCGCCGGCGCGAACACGGTCAACAGCATTCAGTTCGACGTGGCGGATAAGGACTCAGCCCTCAAACAAGCCCGCGCTGACGCGCTCGCCGACGCTAAATCTAAGGCGGAGGAACTTTCCTCAGTGGCTGGCGTTTCACTCGGCGAGATCCAAACCATCACGTTCGTCGATAACCAACCCTATCCTTTGTATGATGGACGCGGCGGCGGCGGTGGCGGCGATTCAGCAGCAGCGGCAGTGCCGATCGCGCCCGGACAACTGACCTTTGTTGTGACCGTCAACGTGACGTACGAAATTAAATAAAAGGACGACGCGCTCCGCGTCTCTCCCAGCCTGAGCCTGCCTCTCCTCCTCAAGGGGCAGGCTCTTCGTTTTTACGCTAATCCTTGCCAGACTCCGCGAATCTTCCAAGGGTATAATTTCAAAACCTTCGCGGTGAAAAGGAGTCATCATGCTGAAAGTCGGATACATCGGTTTGGGATTGATGGGCAAATCCATTGCCCGCAATATTTTGAAAGCGGGATTCCCCATCGTGATCCATAACCGTTCACGCGCCGCGGTGGATGAACTTGTGGCGGAAGGCGCGACCGCCGCTTCATCTCCCAGTGAAGTTGCTTCACAAGCGGATGTAGTTTTCACCAATCTGCCCGATTCGCCCGACGTGGAAAAGGTTGTCCTCGGCGAAAAAGGAATCATCGCAGGCGCGCATCACGGGCTTGTGTATGTGGATAACTCCACCATCAAACCCGCCTCCGCGCGGAGGATCGCGGAAAAGTTGAAAGAGAAGAATGTATCCGCGCTCGACGCGCCGGTCTCAGGCGGCGACATCGGCGCGCGCAACGGCACACTCACCATCATGGTCGGCGGCGAGACGTCCGCGCTGGAACGCGTCATGCCGGTGTTGCTCGCGATGGGCAAAACAGTCACACACGTCGGTGACGCGGGCGCCGGTCAGGTGGCAAAAGCCGCCAACCAGATCATGGTCGCCGCGCAGATGGTGGCGATGGGAGAACTGCTCGTCTTTGCAAAGAAGGCGGGAGTTGATCCGCGCAAAGTTGTGGATGCGATCAAAGGCGGCGCGGCGCAATGCTGGACGCTCGACGTGAAGCCGCCGCGTTTGTTCGACGGCAACCGCAACCCCGGCTTCAAGTCGCGCATGCAGTTAAAAGATCTGCGGATCGTCATGGAGACCGCGAAGGAATACGACATTCCGATCTCGTCCACGATAGAAAACACCAAACTTTTTCAACAGATGATCGACGCCGGCATGGGCGAACTCGATAACTCGGCGGTGGTCGGTGTCATCGAGAAGTTGGCAGGGGTGGAGATTATTTGAAATACACCGCTGGTTGAGTAGCCCGAGGCGATAGCCGAGGGCGTATCGAAACCAGCGACGCAGTAAAATAATTTTGTTACAAGTAATTTTGTTACAAGTAGTTTTCTGGTTATTGGTGGTCTCGATACATCCCGCGACAAGCATCGCGGGATTACTCGACCGCCGAATATAGATGGTCCAAAATGAAAAAATACATCCCCACCCTCCGCGATTATTTCCTCATCGTCCTCTCTGCCTTGATTCAAGCGTTCTCGCTTCGCACATTCTTCATCCCCGCCAATCTTGCTTCGGGCGGCGTCAGCGGAATTGCGCAGTTAATCAATCACTACACGGGCTGGCAGATCGGCTTGATGATCCTGATCGGCAACGTTCCGCTGTTTATTTTGGGGTGGCGGTTCCTCGGCGGCTATCGCTTCGCGTTGCGGACTGCCGTTGCCATATCCACGTACTCAATATTTATTGATCTGTTGCCAAACACTCCGCTGTTTGCAGAAGGCGGAGCCGGCGCGGCGTTGATCCGCGATCTGCAAGGCGATATTTTTCTCAATACATTATACGGAGCCATCGTCAGCGGCGTCGGCTACGGGCTCGTTTACCGCGCGCGCGGCACCAGCGGCGGTTCGGACATTCTCGCGCGCATCCTCAACAACTGGCGTGGGATTCCCATCACGCAAAGTTATCTCTTCGTCGATTCGGCGGTCATCCTCGGCGCGGGGTTTGTGTTCGGCTGGAAGCAAGCCCTCTATGCGATGATTGCGTTATATGTGAGCGGTCTCGTTGCCGAAACGACCCTCGAAGGCGGAGGCACCGTCCGCACGGCGATGATCGTCACTGCTGAATCGGAAGCGATCGCCCAGCGTGTATTGGATGAACTGCAACGCGGTGTTACCGTCCTCCAGGGCTCGGGCGCGTACACGAAGGCGGATCGCCCTGTGTTGTATTGCGTCATCACCCGCGCCGAAGTGTCCACACTCAAAGCCATCGTCAACGAATGCGACCCGCGCGCGTTCCTGGTCATCGGCGCGGCGCATGAGGTGTTAGGCGAGGGATTCAAGCCGCTGAAGGGAAAATAAAACAAAAGAGTCGGAGTTTCGGCAATTCCTTATTTCAAATGGTATGATTACCAGCGCAAAGCCCGTCGAGGTTTTGTGTTAAATTTACCCAAATAAGGAAAACATGTCACGCAATCGCATCATTCTCGTCACGGCGGGCATCATGCTCAGCCTGTTCCTCGCGTCGATGGAATCCACAGTCGTTGCCACCGCCATGCCCACTATCGTCGGTCAATTAGGCGGGCTGGAAAATTACTCGTGGGTTTTCTCGGCGTTCATGCTGACGTCCACAACCACCGTTCCCCTTTACGGAAAACTTTCAGACATTTACGGCAGGCGCAAGTTGTATATTTTTGCGATGGCCCTCTTTTTAGCCGGCTCGGTGCTAAGCGGCATGGCAACCACGCTGACTCACT
>JAEURC010000062.1 GCA_016789025.1 Anaerolineales bacterium | reverse complement strand
CGCCAACACTCCCAGCCCCAACACCCCAAGACGGAACAGTTCGGGAAGGGTATCGAGAAGGAACGATCGAATCTCATCGGATAATCCCGAGGCGAGGAAAATCATGACGCACAGGTAAACGGGCAGAATCAACATTCCAAGAAGACTTAACGTGAAAAACCAGCGCGCCCAACCGGGCGTCCATTTTCCGTTGGGGAAGGTCAATAATACGTACAGCAACAGAGTCGACAACAATAATGTATATCCGGTGCCGAGGAAATAGGCGATAAACCAGTTGATTGTCTCGTCGCCGCTCAGGTTCATGGAAAACCAAAGATCGAACCCTGTGCTGGTACTCGTCCACGTGACGAGCATGAGCGACACAATCACGGCAAGCCGATCCGTCGGTTTGCGCCAAAAGATGATTACTGCCGCAAGCGCGCCAACCACGAACGAGCCAAAATTGAGGTAGATGTATACCCACTTCTCTATCTCAGCTTGATCAGCAGATAGCTGTTGAAACGACCCATTGACGCTATACACAATGGATGGGATGACAACTGCCAGCCAGCCCAGCCTGATGAGAATGGTTCCCAAGATAGGAAATTTGAACATATTCGTTTTAATCTCTGTGGAAGTCATGGCGTTCCTCCTTTGCCTGATTCGATTAACTTAACCCCCCACCCATTGTTTCAAGGTACGTGATTTCTTTTACACCAACCCCTGTTTTCGAGCAATATCCGCCGCCTGAGTGCGATTCTCCGCTTGTAGTTTGGCGAGAATGTTGGAAACGTGATTCTTCACCGTGCCTTCGGTGATGAACAATTTCTCTGCCATCTCTCTATTGGATGCGCCTTGCGCCAACAATACCAACACTTCGCGTTCGCGCTCGGAAAGCGATTCAATTGTGGATGTGGTGGGGCGCATCATTTCACGCAGGGCGCGCGAGGCGATCTCAGGCTGGATGAATACTTCGCCTTCATGCACGCGCCGAATCGTTTCGATCAATTTATTCGCAGGCGTATCCTTGAGCAAATATCCCATCGCGCCCGCGCGCACGCCTTGATAGACGTAATCGTCGCGGTCGAACGTGGTGAGGATGATGACCTTCGCCTGCGCCCACTCACGGCACAGTTTCGCCGTTGCTTCGACGCCGTTGAGGATGGGCATTTGCACGTCCATGAGAACGACGTGCGGACGCAGTTCGAGCGCGAGTTGAACGCCGCGTTCGCCATCTCCCGCTTCACCCACGACGTGGAAGCCTGGTTCCAGATCGAGAATCGTTTTCAACCCCTGGCGCATCAGAGTCTGGTCTTCGACGAGGAGGAGGTTGATGGTGTTAGGCATGAAAAAATTAAACACAAAGGGCGCGAAGAGCACAAAGGTTTATTGGTCGAAGGCGACGGTTCGTGTCCATGAGCAGGGTACGAGAAGATGATGGTGAAAAGGGCACACCCAGTGTATCAGCGTGGAAAAAAGTTTATTAGAGCAGAGGCAGTTTGACGTCGACGCGAGAGCCGTTGCCGTTGCTAGTGAGAGTCAACGCGCCGCCGAGTCCCTCCACGCGTTCGCGCATCCCGCGTAATCCATAATGTCCAGGTATGTTTTCGGCATCGGGAGGAAACCCACACCCATCGTCTTTGATCGTGAGCGTTGCGAATTGCGATTCGATCTCGAGACGCAAATCCACATTGCGCGCGGCGGCGTGACGTTCGATATTTGTCAGCGTTTCCTGCGCGACGCGCCAGATCACTTCAGCTTGAGCAGGCGAAAGTTGATCCGCGGCATCGTCAATTTGGCACGCGATGGCAAGGTGCGCGCGTTGAGCAACATCCACGCTCAGCGATTGCAAAGCCTCGCGCAGTTGACGCTCGCCCAACCCCGGCGCGCGCAGACCCGCGAGCGAACGCCGCAGATCGTCCATGCTGGCGCGCGTGAGATTCTTGAGTTCATCTACTTGCGCGGAGGCTTTATCGGGGTCCACCTTATACAAACGTTGGATCGCTTCGAGTTGAACGGATAATGTCACCAACGAATGACCGAGGCTATCATGCAGGTCGCGCGCGAGACGTTCGCGTTCGCGCAAAGTTGCCAGTTCGGCATCGCGTTGACGCGCCGCTTCTAATTCTTTTTGAGCTGACTCGAGCTTCGTGATCAGATCCGCCCGCTGACTGCTGGTGCGGATAATGCCATAAATAAATAGAAAGACCGCCATGCCGCCGATCCACATGAACGAAAAACCAAAGGCGGCGCCAAAGGGAATTTGAGTGATGTTCCAATCGGAAATGATCAATAGAATAAAGAATGTGACAACAGTCGTTCCAAAAACGACTCCTCGAAGCGGCAGTAAACCGAACATCTGACCAAAGTACGTGAAGCCCAGCCACCATGCAAACGGATTTAGCCAACAGGCTAACACCCACATACAAACTCCACCGACAAAATAGATGGTGAGATTTTTATTTGAAATGGGCCAGCCGCTGCCTCTGATGCAAATAAGATACAGCGCCCCTTGGGCAACTGACAATCCGGCAACCGCCCACTCGCGCCAGGTTAATTCGTTTGCATGGGCGGCGAGAACTGCTATAGACGCAAATGAAAATATCAAAACCGACAACACATCCCAAAACCTGCCGTAGAGGTTAAGATGCGCGGCAGATATCGGGAGGTCACTATCGGCGAGGTGAGACGGGCGTGGTTCGGTCATACGGAAAGTGTACTCTGGAAGAAGAAAAGTGGAAAGAACCTCAGCCACAGAGTTCACAGAGCACATTGAGAAAATTCTCTGAGCGCTCTGTGTTCTCTGTGGCAAAGCATTGGACCTTTATGTTTTCGGTTCCCAACGGAATAACTTTGCGGCGATGAATGTTGCGCCGATTCCATAGGCGAGTAACAGAAGAATATGGGTCATCCATTTGGGGTCGAGTGTAGCTTCCAACATGGCAGAGCGCACCAATTGAGCGACGGGATACGCGGGCAGGTACGGCACGACATTTTGCAGCCAGTTAGGCAACATATCCAGCGGGAAGATCATGTCGCTGATGAACATCAGCAGAAAGTAAATGGTCATACCAATCGCGGTCGCGGAGCCTGATTTTGCCGACACGCCGCTGATAATTCCGCCCAGCGCCATGAACGCCAGCAATCCAAAAAGGATCATAGGGTAAGCGATCAGCAAGCCCATAGCGGTTACATTAACTTTATAGAGCAGGACGCCCGCCACAATGATAAGAGCGCTTTGCAATACGCCGATTACGATGTTCACCAGCAGGTACGAACCGATCAACTGCACGGCGGGCAACGGCGTGGCTTGCAACCGTCGCAATACGCCTTTTTCGCGCATCTCCAACATCATGGTCGAACTGCTGACCAGACCGAAACTCAAAGCGTTCAAGACGATCACGCCTGGCGTCATATAGTCCATAAACTGGCTCATAATCGCGCCGTAAATGACCATGAGCAAAACAGGGAAGGCGAAGTTCCAGAACAACACATAACCGTTACGCAGGTGCATGAGGGTCATGGCTTTGGTGAGGATCAGAAAACGTTTCATTAGATATTTTCCTTTCAACAAGAGATCAATTCGATTCGACGAGCGCGCGTCCTGTCAACTTGAGGAAGACATCCTCGAGATTAGGTTGGCGCAACGCCACATCACGGACAGAGCGACCCGAGCGCGCGGCAAGTTCGTGGAGCGCAGTCAACGTCACTTCGGGGCGGGCAGACTCCACTTCCAAGTATTGACCCGTGTACCGCGCCGCGCTCACCTCAGGTAACGCGCGGACTTGATCAAGCGGCAGTTCCACCGTCGCTTTCAACATCGAGTTCAATTTGAGGTTGGCGATCAACGCGCTGGGCGTATCACACGCCACGATCTGACCGCGGTCAATGATGGCAATTCGTCCGCATAACGCTTCGGCTTCTTCCATCGCGTGCGTGGTCAACACGATCGTGCGCCCTTCATCGTGCAACTGGCGGACGATATCCCACACTGCGCGGCGCGCATGAGGATCAAGCGCGGAGGTCGGCTCATCGAGCAAAACGATCTGCGGATCGTTAGCGATCGCAACCGCCAGCGCGAGGCGTTGTTGCTGTCCGCCAGAGAGGCGGCGAGCCAATGTATTTCGTTTTTCAACGAGATCGAATCGCGCGAGAAGCGAGTCAATTTCTTTGGACGTGAGATACACCTCGTACAACGCGGCGTACACTTCCACCAATTCGGCAACGGTCAGGTCGTCGAGCAGAGCCGTCTTCTGCAATTGGATTCCCAATTGACGTTTCGTCGCGACAGGGTCTGCCTGCACACTGATTCCGCCAACATGCACATCACCTTGTTTGGGTTTGTGCAAGCCTTCGACAGAGGCGAGCAACGTGGTCTTGCCCGCGCCATTCGGTCCGAGCAAGCCGAAGATCTCGCCTTTTTGCACGTTCAAACTCACGCCGTTGAGGGCGGTCAACGCGCCGTAGGCGGCGGTCACATTTTTTACATCGATCATTGATTGTTGTTTCATGGCAACTCCTGTGTTCCGCTCGTTTCGATTTCTCTTTCAAGAGACGAGCGGGGCTTTTCGTTGCCATGATGATACGCTCACCCGCCTCGCCGCCCCAGTCTCGAAGGCACGATCCGCCCTATGCCAAAAGACACATTCCCCGTTATGACTCTTTCAACATCCCCAACAACCCATCGGGATACAAAATGGACTTCCCCTCTTCGAACTCATGCAGACTCTTCCACACCACGCGGATTCGCTCCCCGTTCGCTTCGATCACTTCCATTTCAGCCTGCTCGTACAACTCAGCCTTTGTCAACGCCCCATCGTAGACCATCACGATCTCGTGACCTGTTTTGCCATTATGGACAAAAATATTTTCGAGATAGCCGAGATGCACCAACCCTTCGATCTCGCTGTGCAACTCCTCCATGATCTCACGTCGGACAGCCACCTCCCCGCTTTCGCCGAACTCGATCCCTCCGCCAAGCGGACGATAATACGTTTCGTTCTTGATCGAGTCGTACCCTTCAAAGACGAGGATGCGATTATTATTTTTGAACACGCAAAGAGCGATCGGGCGGATGTGATTCATTTTCCCTCAAAAAAGTAGAGCGAGATAGTATCTCGCCCTACACTGTTATCAATTCAAGTTTCTGCGAATGCACCCCAACAAGATTCGCCTGCATAGACCACGGTCCCGTCCACGTGATGATGACGGGGAGAATTTTGCCTTTCAAATTCTCGTCCGATTCGACGAAGACGAGTTTGTTGGTGGGAGTTCGTCCCCGCCAGCGATTCTTTACCTTCTCCTCGAACAACACATCCACCGTTCGACCGAGATACTTCTTGTTGATCTCTGCCACGATCTGTTCTTGCAAGTCGTCGAGCAGATGCAGGCGGCGCATCTTTTCTTCTTCGGGAACATCGTCCACCATGCGGCGCGTGGCGACGGTCCCTTCGCGGGGCGAGTAACGCGCCAGATGAGCCACATCAAGCCGCAGGTCCGATAAGACGCGGTGGGTCTCCATGAATTGTTCCTCGGTCTCGCCGGGGAATCCCACGATGATGTCCGTTGCGATGGAACAATCTGGAATCTTGCTGCGAATCTTTTCGACGAGGTCGCGGTACTCTTGCTGGGCGTATCCGCGCTTCATGTTCGCCAACACTTCGTCGTCGCCTGCTTGGATCGGAACTTCAATATGCGGCATCACTTTGGGGAGTTCAGCGATGGCGTCCATCAATTCTTCGGTGAAGTAGCTGGGATGCGACGTGAGGAAACGAATCCGCTCGACGCCTTCGACATCGTGAACGATGCGAAGAAGTTGCGCGAGGTTTGGTCCGTCGGGAACGTCTTTGCCGTAGCGGTCAACGATCTGACCGAGCAGGGTGATCTCTTTGACGCCTTGCGCGGCGAGCGAACGGATCTCCGAGACGATATCGCCAACAGGACGACTGCGCTCGATGCCGCGACGGAACGGGATGATGCAAAACGTGCAGGCATGTGAACAACCATACACGATAGGCACATGCGCAGTGACGAGTTGCCCGCGTTCGTGTTGCGGGAGGATTAATTCGTCGTCCATCATCAAGAAGCGGCGTGTGGTCTCGGAATCTTCCAGCGAACGAATCTCGCCTTGACTCAAAAATGAAACAAGCGGACCTGGGTCGGAGGGAGGCGAGAATACATCCACGTAGGGAAGTTTCTCGCGCAGTTTGTCCGCGCCGCGCACGCCGACCATGCAACCCATGAGATTGATGACGAGGTTGGGATTCTGCCGCTTCAACGGGAGCAGGCTGGTGAGGCGTCCGATCGCTTTGTCCTCCGCCGATTGCCGCACTACGCATGTGTTGAGGACGATCACGTCCGCTTCTTCTATGGTCTCTGTAAATTGGTAGCCGAGGTGCTCCAACGACGAGCCGACGCGCTGTGAGTCGGCGACGTTCATTTGGCATCCTTCGGTCCAGATGTGGTATTTCATAGGGTTGGGATTATACCAAGATGGCAGATGAAAACAAAAGCGTAATCGCCGCAAGCCAATGCGGCAATTATGCTACATTCAAACGAATTTCAAGAAATGTAGATGTTGCAGCGCAGCTTACTAGCAGGCGGCATCCACGGCGGCTTGCAGGGCATCGTGGTCAGCCATGTTGGCGCTAGGGTTTCCATCCCAGGTTGCATGCCAATTGCCATGCGCGGCGGCGGCGGCATTGCAGGTTGCTTGATTGTCTCCCCCGCCATCATCGCCGCCTCCACTCAGAATCCCGCCATCACCGAGCGAGTTATTAATAGACGAAAAGGTATTGCCGATCCTAGGACCCAACGCGCTAACTCCAACAATCACTACTATCGCGACAAGGGCAATGATGACAGCATATTCAACCAACCCCTGTCCTCGGTTTCGTTTGGAAGGAGAAAAAAATGATTTCATGGTCAAACTCCTTTTTTTCATTATAATCCAGTGTACGCGGGTTGACGTCCCTAAAAGTTACACTGTAAAGTGTTCAATTTTGCAAAGAATGCGAACACAGCGCGATATCCCACGGCTCAAGAGAGTAACGATTTGGGGCGCACAGAGCTACAGAGTTCACAGAGATATTGAGTTTTTCTCTCGATGGCTTCAGTGTTGCTCTCTGCGCAAAGAGATTCTTACAGACATTCATCAACTCTTCCCGTTTCAGAGAGTGGCAAAAAGAGTGGGCTAAAATCGAGCGATGCTGAAATGCCCAAAATGCGAAGCCACGACGCGCCAGAATAAATCTGGCAAAACGGAGGCAGGTTCACAGCGCTATCGCTGTATGCATTGCCAACGTAAATA
>JAEURC010000014.1 GCA_016789025.1 Anaerolineales bacterium | reverse complement strand
TGTCATTCTGAGCCGCGAAGCGGCGAAGAATCTCCCTCACGACACGGAGACCCTTCGCTTTCGCTCAGGGTGACACTAGGTGAAACATGGCATCAGATCAATTTTCATTACGCGTTTATTCCTATCTCGACCGAATGCAGCCGCAATACGCGGCGTTCGTTGGGACGATCACGCAAGGCGACCTTCCGACCGAGGGCATGGCTTCTCTTTATGTTGAGGTCGCTCCAGGCAACGAAGTATTTCGGCTGGTTGACATCGCCGTCAAATCAACGGAAGCGAAACCTGGCGCTCAGTTAGTTGAACGCGAATTCGGTATGTTCGAAATCCATTCGCACTCGCAGTCCGAAGTGCTGGAAGCGGGGCGAATCGTATTGGATCGACTCAGCCTGAAACCCGAAGAACGCATCAAGCCGTTCATCGCCTCGGTGCAGATCATCACCAACGTGGACCCGTATCAGGCGCAATTGTTGAATCGTTTCCGCCGCGGCTCGATGCTCGTCCCTGGCGAGACGATGCTGGTGCTGGAATGCGCTCCCGCCGCGTACATCAACTACGCGTGCAACGAAGCCGAAAAAGGCGCGAACATCAAAATTTTGCACGTTTCGTCGGTGGGACGGTTCGGTCGCATGTGGCTGTCTGGTTCAGAAGCGGAGATCGTCGCAGCGCGGAATTCGGCGGTGAAGGCGCTTGAAGGTTTAGACGGACGACCTGAAAAGTAATTGGTAATTAGTAAGTGGTGATTGGAGACTGGAGATTAGAGATTGGTGGTCGAGTAGTTCCGAGCGTTCGTTGCGAGGAACGTATCGAGACCACGTGGGTAATTGGTAAATAGTAATTGAGATTTGAGACTGGAGACTGAGGTATGCCAAAGGTCTTTTATACCGAACGCGATATTGATGAGATGAAGGCGCGAGGCGTCACGTCGGTAGACATCACGGACAATGTGGTGGTCACAGATGCGGCGTTGGAACGCGCGATGAAATATAACATGAAAATCACCCGCGCCGATTCGTCGTCCGCGCCGAAGGCGACGTTGAGCGGCTCGGTGAATTTGGTCGCGGCATATCCGCGGACGGAATCCGCTGGGGATGCGGAATTGAAGGCGAAGATCAAGTCCGCGGTGTTGGCGAAGTTGGATGGTCAGGTAGATGCGGGGATGCTCGACGCGGTTATTTCACGCGTCGTTTCTTCATTGAAATAAAATCATTCTCTTGGAAAACAAAACCCGCCGAAAGGCGGGTTGTTTGTTAACTTTTGATATGTCATTCTGAGCCGCGCTCTTGCTCTTCGCGGCGAAGAATCTCCGTCACGTTGAGCAGGAGACCCTTCGGTCGCTAGCACTCCCTCAGGGTGACATACTATTTTGTTGGCAAATTCTTTTTGGTGGCGTTCAACAGATCGATCATCTCTTCGCGGATGTGTTTGTTGAGGAAGTGATGTTCCAGCGTGGAGAGAGGCAGGAAGCGCGCGCCAGCGACAACGTGGATGCAGTTCGCCGATCCGCACAGGCAGATGAACGGCGCATCCATTTCCCATTCAGTGGAGGGATAGAAGAACGACAGTTCCTCTCCCTTCTCGATGTCGCGCCGCGCCACCATTTGCATCTTGGCGGTATCGAGGATCACGTTCGGGTCGCACGAGTGATTCAACGCGGCGAGCTTGCCCACGTCCGTGTGTTCGGTGCGATCAATTTGAACAGTGAATCGATTCGGTTTGTCCACGACTTTCTCGCGCGGTATCCCGCAGATCACTTCCCCTTGTTTGTATTGCTGTTTTGTGACCAGACTCCTGAATTTATTTTCGGTCTTGATCACAAGTGTTTCCATCGAAACCATATAGTTGTCCTTTCGTATTGTCGTTGCGGAAGACAGACTAGCGCTCATATGTGAAGATTGCTTCGTCGTGGCGCGAGGCGCCACTCCTCGCAATGACATGAATATAAATAGTATAACGATAATAAAATTAATTTCAAGGGTTTTGAAAACGAAAAATAAAACTTTAAGGTCAAACAATTCCCTCCTCCGAACGGCTAGGATATGTACCACCCAATAACCTGATGCGAAAATATATCAATGCGACTACACTTTGATTACATAAAATGGAAGGCGATCAATGAAAAAGATATTTCAATCCTTTATGATGATTTACGTGCTTCTCTATCGTCTATCAGGCGGCAGGTTCGGGGGTACCATTCAAGGAGTTCCTGTTCTTCTGTTAACGCATGTGGGGCGAAAAACCAATCGAAGAAGAACAACGCCGCTTGGCTACTTCATGGACAACGATCGTTATATCATCATCGCATCCTATGCGGGCTTTGATTCCAACCCCGCCTGGTTTTACAACGTGAGCAAGAACCCGCTTGTTTCCATAGAGGTGGGAAGGCGAAAACTGCAAGTGGACGCCGAAGTGCTTGAGGGCGAGAAGCGGAATGCTTTATGGGAAAAGATTACAAAACTTGCGCCTGTGTATGCTGGTTATGAAAAGAGGACCAGTCGTGTAATTCCGTTGGTGGCTCTACAGCCATTAACGAGTCAATAATTCGATCATGTTATGATACAAGGAGTAAACCATGTCCAATCCATTTACTGAATTTTCAAACTACTTGACATCCGCAGTGGAGAAGGGCGGCGAAAGCGTTGTCGTTGTTGACGCGCGCAAACGTTACCCCGCCAGCGGAATCGCGTACGCAGAAGACCTCGTCCTCACCGCCGATCATGTGGTGACGCGCGACGATATCAAAGTGACTTTGCCTGACGGCAAGAGTCTCGCGGCGACCGTCGCAGGGCGCGACGCGGGCTCAGACCTTGCGTTGTTGCGAGTCGCTGAAAAAGCGTTGAAGCCCGCGAAAACATCGAACGATGTGAAGGTCGGTCAACTCGTGCTGTCGCTTGGACGACCGAACACATCGGGTATGCAAGCCTCGTGGGGAATCGTCACTGCGATTACGGGACCCGCGCGCACACATCGCGGCGGCTTGCTCGATGAATACATCTCGACGGAAACAACGCCATACCCTGGCTTCTCAGGCGGTCCGCTCGTCAACACCGAAGGCGAAACGCTTGGGCTGAATACATCGGGTCTTACGCAAGGTTCGTCGTTGACCATTCCCGCTAAAGTGGCATGGCGCATCGCGGACGAACTTGCGAAGCATGGCTCGGTCAAGCGCGGATACCTCGGCGTGCGCACCCAGCCTGTTGAAATCCCCGAAGCCGCGCGCAAGAGTCTCAAGCGCGAACAAAAAAGCGGATTGCTCATCCTCTGGCTCGAAGAAAACGGTCCCGCGCAAAAAGGTGGATTGTTCGTCGGCGATACCGTCGTCGCGGTTGCGGGTCACGCGATCAGCGACCCCGACGATCTCTTTGCCGCGCTCAAAAGCGACATTGTCGGCAAATCCGTCGTTGTTGAAGTTCTGCGCGGCGGCAAGGCTGAGAATGTCAATGTGGTCGTTGGCGAACGGAAATGAAAAAATCACCGTCCCGCAGGTTTTCAAGTAAAACCAAAACAGTCAATGAATCCTGCGGGACGTTTTGCCTATGATCCGCGTCTTGTTGAAACTTTCCTCGCCCGCCTTGCGCGCAGGATTGCAAGCCCTGCTCGCCTCTGACAAGACGATCAAGGTCGTAAATGATTCATTGGATGAAGAAAACGAAGCGGACGTGATCGTCACGTCCGCTTCGTTCGCGTCTCTTTCGGGACCTCAATTTGATTCGCCCTCGTCGGCTGGAGTCCTCCTCCTGAGCGACGACCAGCCTCACGTCGAGGAGATGAAGCGTTCGTCGCGCGTGTGGGGAATCCTGCCGACAGATTCATCCGCTGAAGAGTTGACCGCCGCCATCCACGCGTTGTCGCAGGGACTCATCGTCGGCGCGCCTCACTTGATATTCGAATCGGAAGGCGAATCCATCGAACGCGGTCCGCTCACCGAACGGGAATTGGAAGTGTTGGGGTTGCTGTCGAGGGGATTGGCGAACAAACAGATCGCGCTTGAGTTGGGGATCAGCGAGCATACCGTGAAATTTCACGTCTCTTCGATCTACACAAAACTCGATGTGACCAACCGCACCGAAGCTGTGCGCGCGGGTCTGCGCGGCGGGTGGATCGCGTTATAGACCAAACTGCTGTATTCGTGAATCTTGCTTAGCCACAGAGTTCACTGAGACCTTTGAGAAAAACTCATTTTCTCTGCGCTCTCTGTGGCGATGAGATTAAATTCCATGTCCGCCCACTGGACGAGTCTCGTAGCGTTCGCCAAAACCAGCGATGAATGATTTACCGCGCGCGATCGCTTGTTGAACGGAGGGCAACGCCAACGATGCGCGATGACTCTCTTGGCTGTCCCAAACTTCCGTGATCCAAATTGCGTCTTCGTCTGTTGGGTCTTGCGCGACAATGTAACTCAAACAGCCAGACATTTCATTGACGCCGTTCAATAAGATGGCGATCAACACATCGCGCTGTCCTTTTGTTGCTTTTATTTTCCCGATCAAACCATACATTTTTTATGCTCCTCTTTGCATGTCATTCTGAGGAGCGGAGCGACGAAGAATCTCGTCTTCAACTTTCAATTAACGTAGACCGAGACTCTTCGCTCCGCTCACATCGTCCCGATGTTCTTCGGGAGAGTGACATTCCTTGAGTTTTAGAACATCGCCAATTGACTCTCCGCACGTCTGCCATCCAACAAAACAAACGGGGAAACACGCGCGACGATGATTCCCATTTTACGCAGGGCGGTCAAATCGCGGAGTTTGGTCGCGCGCCGCGCCTGCAGAATTGCGTCGGCGTGTTTCGGTCCGATACCAGGGATGCGGAGCAGATCGCGGCGTTCCGCTTTGTTGATTTCAATCGGTTTCTCTTTCAAGTTCATCTGCGCCCATGCCATTTTGGGATCGGCGTGGAGCGGGAGATTTTCATTTTGTGTGAACGGCATGTCTTCCAAGTCGAAGCCGTAATCTCGCAGCAAGAACGAAGCCTGATACAAGCGATGTTCGCGCAACGGATCCACGGCGGCTTTGTTTTCAAGCGGCGTATCGCGGATGGGGAAAAACGCGGAGAAATACGCGCGCGTGAGGCGGACGTTTTTCATCAGCCAGTTCGTGGTGGTCAATAATTCCAAATCGCTTTCATCGGAGCCGCCTGCCACGAACTGCGTCACAGTGGACGGATATTTCCCGTTCCAGAATTTATACGCGGGCTGGCTTCGTCGAATCTCTTCGACCCACTTCAACGGACGAAGCAATTCCTCGATGAATATTTTGTGTGGCGCAAGTTTGGCGAGCCGTTCGGTGTTTGGCGCTTCGAGGTTGACCGAGACGCGGTCGGCAAGTTGCATCATGCGTTCCACTTGTCCCTTCTCGGCGCCTGGCATGATCTTGAGGTGCATGTATCCGCGAAAACCCATCTTCTTGCGGAGGATCTCGGCGGTGTCGATAATTTTATTTTGTGTGTTCGCTCCGCCCGCCGCGATGCCCGAACTGAGGAAAATCCCTTCCGCCATCTTTGCTTTGTTCATCTTCATAAACAACTCGGCAAATTCCTGCGGCTTGAACGTGGCGCGTCGGAAGTCGCGTCCCGCGCGGAAGGGGCAATAGTAACAATCCCGTTCGCAGGCAGACGAGAGTAAAGTTTTCAGCAGAACAACTTGTTTTCCATTTGGGAGTTGGGCGGCATGGGTGAATGCCGCGCGTTTTTCTTTGGGAGTGAAGCAAGCAGGCTTATTGGTGGTTGAGTAGCCCGAGGCATTCGCCGAGGGCGTATCGAAACCACCGCGCGATTCTTCCGCGTGTTCCAACTCCATCTGACTGGAAAGTTCGATCAGCGTATCAAGAGCGTTCATATTCAGATTATAGAACGGATATTCTAATTTGACAAGGAGACCTCACAGGTTTTTAAAACCTGTGAGGTCTTGTTATAATCACGCCATGCCCTCAAAAAAATTTTCCCGTATCGGCATGATCGCGCGCTGGAAACCTGTCCATCTTGGGCACGCCGCGATTCTGCGGGCGATGTGCAACAGTGGGGAGGCGGCGCTCATCGGCATCGGCAGTTCCAATCGCTACAACGCGCGCAATCCGTTCACGTTCGATGAAACGCGCGACATGCTTCAACTCGCCCTCACGGAGTTTTCCAATTTTCAAATTATCCCCGTCCCCGATCTGGATGACGGTCCGCGCTGGCGCGTGATGGTGAAGGATTTGTTTGGGGTGTTGGATTTGTTTGTGACGGCGAATCCGTATGTGGCAAGTTTGCTGAGGGATGACTACCGCGTCATTCCGCCCGTCGAGTTGATTCCGCCGCGCGAGCGCGTACCAGCCGAAGGGTCCGAAGTGAGGCGCGCGATGGCGCGAGGCGATGAGTGGGAGTCGCTTGTCCCGCACGTTGTCGCAGAGTATATTAAGTCGAATCGTCTGGATAGAAGATTCCGCGATGAGTTTGGGCTGGAGACGTTGGCAATGATGACGGTGGTGTAACGTACCGCAAAGCTCACTTTGCGATTTGCAGGGACAAAATAAATTTTGTCGTACGAAAAACATAAAGGAGACAACATGTACTCGTGGGATGAAGATACTTCAAAATGGTACGGGTCGGGCAAGTATGCGTACGCTCCCGCGGCGGCGACTGCGCGGGCGGCATCAGCCGCGAGAGCCGCGGCTTCGGGACCGCGCACATATGAAAAGAAGGCGGGACCGAACGAAAAGATCATTGACCCCAAACAACGCATTTCAACCGAGTCGAAGAATCCCGTCATCGTCGCCATTGACGTGACTGGCTCGATGGCATCGTGGCCCTTTGAGATTTTCGACCGCCTGCCATTGATGTTCAACACGCTCTCGCAATATCGTCCCGATGTGGCGATTTCTTTTGCGGCGATCGGTGACGCCAAAGTGGACCGCTGGCCCCTGCAAGTGACTCCGTTCGCCAGCGGATTCGATTTGGAGCAATTGCTCGGCTCGTTGTACGGCGAAGGTGGCGGAGGAGATGCGCCCGAATCGTACGGTTTGTTCGCGCGGTGGGTCAACACGCATGTGACGATTCCATCCACTGATGATGTGCCGTTCCTGATCGTGTTCGGCGACATCAACATGCACGCCAGCATGGACAGCAAACAAATGGGGCATTATCTTGGCGACAGTGTGTGGGGAAATGTCGACTCGATAAACGAGTGGAAACAGGTGACGCAAAAATGGAACACGTGGTTCCTGCGCCGACCTGGCGGCAAGCGCGGCGACGTGGTGGACAAACAATGGGGCGACGCCATTGGCGAGCAGAAAATTTTCCATATCGAAGACGAGCAACGCGCCGTGGATTACGCTATGGGACTCATTGCTCGTTCGTGGGGCTACTTCGGCGACTTCCAAGATAATATGCGCGCGCGGCAGGATGAGTCGAAGGTGAAGCAGGTGAGCAAGCCAATCGCGATGATCTGTCCGCGCTGTGGCGCGCCCATCCCTGTGGATGCGGGCGGGATGTTCAAGTGCAAGTTCTGCGGGACGACGTTGAAGTTGTAGACAAGTAGACACGTACACAGGTAAACAGGGCTGCCGTGTGTACGTGTTTCCGTGTTTACTTGTTTACCTGTGTACCTTCATCATGAATGTCATCGTCACCGTTCCCCCTTACGCCGACTTTCTCGCCGAGGTCGCGTCGCATCCCATCGTGAGCGGATTTCGACTCAACACGGTGATGCCGTTGCGCGAGTCGCATCGTGAAGTGTTGCAACGCCTGAGCAAGTTCAATCAACCCGTGTGGGTGGATCTGAAAGGACGTCAATTGCGCGTGGTCGGCGCGGCGATCCCGCCGTACACGGAAGTGAAACTCAGCCATCCCATCAAAGTTGAAACGCCAGTGGATGCGTTTTTTTCGGACGGCAACGAGCGAGTCAAAGTTGCGGCAGTGGACGGCGATAGACTCATCCTTGCCGATGGTCCGCGGCGGTTGATCGGACCTGGCGAGTCGGTGAATATTGTTCATCCCTCGTTGAAAATCGAAGGGACGCTAACCGACACCGACAAAACCTATCTTGCCGCGATGAAAGAGTTGGGGATGACAAAGGTGATGCTCTCGTACGTCGAATCGGCTGATGATGTGGATGAAGTGAAAAGCTATTTGCCGAACTCGGAAGTGATCCTCAAGATCGAAACCCAGCGCGGACTCGACTTCGCAAAGAAGCACGGCTCGAAGCACGGGCATCTCATGGCGGCGCGCGGCGACTTGTACGTGGAGGTTCTTCGTCCGCACAAAGTGGCTGGCGCGGTGAAGACCATTATCAAAGCGGACAAAGACGCGGTGATAGCGAGTCACATTTTGGATTCACTGGCGTATCAGCCCGTCCCCGTCAGCGCGGACATTGGCGATGTGGCGTTTTTGCTGGAGATCGGTTATCGGACATTCATGCTCGGCGATCAAGTTTGTTTGCGGAGAGAAACGGTGTTGGAGGCGTTGAATTTGTTGGAAGAGATTGCAAAAGATTTTTATAGTACATCGGTGGTCGAGTAGTCACGCGCATGCTGAGCGGAGCGTTAGCGAAGTCGAAGCATCGCGGGACGTATCGAGACCACAAGTACGCGTACAAACTTTTGTTATGAGAATTATTCTACAGCGTGGTGGTTTCGATACGCGGCGCAACAACCGCGCCGCTACTCAACCACCGAGGTATTTATGAAACTCGCAATCGCGCAGATCAACACTACGGTTGGCGATTTGGAAGGAAATGTAAATCGAATCCTTTCTGCCGCAAAAGAGGTCGCGCCGCAGAAGCCTGATCTCATCGTCTTCCCTGAATTGACTGTGTGCGGATATCCTCCGCGCGACATTTTGTACGACGCGTCATTCGTCGAAGCGGTTCAACTTGCGACAAAAGATTTAGCCAAACAAGCCAAAGGATTGTCACCGCTGTTGGTGGGATCGTTCGCGCCCGCCGACCAGAAGATGTATCAGCATCCATCGTTGAACAATATCGCCTACTTGATGCATAACGGGGAAATGAAAGTCGCGCAGATCAAGCAATTGCTCCCCGTCTATGACGTGTTCTACGAGCCGCGTTGGTTCCTGCCAGGGATAAAAACTTTGCCTCCAATTAACATTGCTGGCAAAAAAGTCGGTGTGATCATTTGTGAAGATATGTGGGACGAGGAATATCCCATCCACCCTGGCGCGGACTTGAAAGCGATGGGCGCGGAGATGTTGATCTGCATTTCCGCGTCGCCGTATCGGAGGGGAGGGGGAGAGGGGAGGCTTTGTCATGCAAAACGACAGGTTGAAACTCGTCCTTCGTCTGCGCTACGCTCCGCTCAGGACGACAAGATGCCTCTAGTGTTTGTCAATCTTGTCGGTGGGAACGATGAGTTGATATTCGATGGGGGGAGTTTCGTGGTGGGAGGGGAGAGGTTGAAGATGTTTGAGGAAGAAGTGAGAGTAATTGATTTAAACACAAAGGACACGAAGGGCACAAAGGAAATTGAAGGGGAGGGAGAAATTTTCAAAGCTTTAGTGTTAGGCTTGCGCGATTTCGCGGATAAAAATAATCTCAAGCACGCATTTGTAGGCTTGTCTGGCGGAATCGATTCGTCTGTCGTGGCGGTGATCGCGGCGGAGGCGCTGGGACGCGAACGCGTGACGGGAGTCGCCATCCCTTCGCGGTTCACGGATGTGAGGTCAACCGAGTCGGCGCGGGAGTTGGCGAGTCGGCTGGGGATCGGGTTTGAAGTCGTCGAGTTGGAGACAATGCACAAAGCGGCGGAGCAGGCTGTAGGTCCGAAAAGAAGCGAGGGCGTGGGAGGCGAGAACATCCAGGCGCGGTTGCGGATGATCGTCCTGATGAGTTTTGTCAACCAGCGCAGGGGATTCCTGATCAACACATCCAACAAAACGGAGTTGACGCTGGGATATTCCACGTTGTACGGCGATATGGCGGGCGCGATCAGCCCGCTGGGAGATTTGACGAAGCCCGATGTGTACGCGTTGGCGAGGTGGATCAATTCAGGTTTGAAGGTTGGAAAGTTGCAGGTTGAAGGTGTTATCCCGCCTTTTGTGATGGAGAGGAAGCCAAGCGCGGAGTTGAGAGAGAATCAGGTGGACCCATTCGATTACGAGAAAATTTCCCCCGAAGCCGAAGCGCTGGTGCGGAACAATCAAAGCAACGCCGCCATGCGGACCAGCGAACACAAACGCTGGCAAATGGGATTGGTGTTGAAGGTGAGCGGAAAGTCGTTTGGGAGGGGGAGGTTGATGCCGATTACGAGGAAGTGAGGGGTAATTGATAAATGGTAAATAGTAAATTTTTGTTTCAGACGGTGGTCGAGTAGAGCGACGGGTTTCGATATGGATTTCATCCTGCTCAACCAGCGCCGCTCGTATCGAGACCACATTGTGCTGTACAATTGGAATACCCCCACCATAGAAGGGGAGAGGTGATACATGGCAGAATTCGGCAAAAAACTTGGCAAATTGAGTCTGGCAATTTTGGAGAACTTCGTTGAGGGTGTGCTCGGCGAGAAGTTCGTGGCAGAGTTGTACGAGCCAACAGGGAGGGCTTTGGCGATTATCGGCGCGCTCGAGGAAACGGAAAAATTATTCGTAGACAAATACAATGACAAGGATTTATCAAAAGCACTCTTCGTTGACCTGAAGCAGAGCGACCGACCAACGTTGGGGGAGGCAGTAGGTAAATATTTCGATCATCCCACCGACCCAAGTTTACGACAGAGTTTGCAGGAAATTCTTTTTGATGAGTTCAAGAACATTCTGTCAAAAGAACGAATTGACCAGGCGGTAGATTTCTACATCAAGTTGTTGACGAAAGAACTCATGTTGAAAGACGATGTTTTTCGAGACAACATTGCCGCACTTGCAATAGTTGACGCACAACTTTTGGGACAACGCCAAGTCGAATTGCTAGAGAAAATCGCCGACAATGTTGTGAATCAACAAGTTGTAGCACAACAAATTTTCCGCTCTCTCCACCAACTTCCTCCACCTCCCGCAGACTTCACAGGGCGCGAGCAACTCATCACTGATCTGCTCAAAGACTTCGAATCTCACAAAGGCGCGACCATCAGCGGGCTGACAGGCATGGGCGGGATCGGCAAGACCGCGCTCGGGCTCGCCGTTGCAAGCCAGCTCAAAGAAAAATACCCTGATGCACAAATATTTCTCGATCTAAAAGGTACATCGCTAACGCCATTAACTGCAACAGATGTTATGCGCCATGTCATTCTTTCTTTCGAACCATCTAAGGGAACAATCGAACTTAATAGCGATGAATTAATTGCCACATATTATTCTGTATTGTTTGAAAAGAAAATTTTGCTTTTCTTTGATAATGCTCGCTCTGCAGATCAGATTGCACCTTTAACGCCGTCAGACACTTGCGGTATTTTGGTGACCTCCCGTTGGACGTTTAGTGTACCTGGGCTGAAGATATCTCGCTTGGACGTAATGAACGAGAGGGAATCGATTGACTTACTTATTAATTTATGCCCACGAATCGGAAGTGACGCTGCAGAGCTCGCGCATGTCTGTGGGTATCTGCCTTTAGCACTTCGGATTTCAGGAAGTTTTTTGAATATAAACTCTAACTGGACAACAGAATCCTATTTATCAAAGCTACTTGACAACAAAGAACGTCTTACTATTCTTCAAGCGTTATCGAAAGAAGCTGAGTTGTTCAATGAATCCGATGTATCTTCTACTTTCGATCTGAGTTACAAACATCTTGCTGATGATGAAAAAATTAAATGGCGATCTCTAGGCGTTTTTCGAGAGACGTTTACTGTTGATGCCGTGGCATTTGTTTGGAATATTGATATTACCTTGTCGCAAAAAATGCTTGGGTTTTTCTGTAGATTTGGTCTCCTAAGCTACGACCCCGTCAAATCACGTTATTGTATGCACGATTTGCTTTCCGATTACGCAATAAAACAACTTGTACTTAATGAAGAAACGATACCTTGGTGTCGTCACGGAACATATTTTGCTAATCTTCTATGCAAATTGGTTGAAGAAAACAAACCATATTACAGCCCAGATAAGTATTATGATGATTGGCAAAACATATTATCTGGGCAGCTATGGTTGGCCAACCATCTTGATACAGTTTCAGCAGTTTCAGCGAATCAATACGCGGTTTGCATTTTTGAGTATCTTGGGGTTACAGAATTGCTTCCAGTTTTAGATCGAATTCGATGGCTAGAAAGTGGCCTGTTAGCTTCTAGGCTTTTGAATGACAAAAAATCGGAGGCTCATCATTTATTTCAACTTGGCAAAGAAAAATTTTCCAGTGAAGATCCTGAGCAAAGCATGCATTTCGATCAAGCAGTAACAACTTTGCGTGCCATTGGAGATATTCGCCTGGAAACCGCACTGCTTGAAAAAATCGCCACGTATTATTTAGTTTATGGAGATAAAACTCGGGTCATTGATTTTTATAATCAATCTTTACTTGCCGCAAGGAAACTCAAAGATCGTGAGCTTGAAGGGATGACATTGTATAGGTTAGGTTTTGCATGTTATTTTTTCGAAGAAAATCAAGCTGCGAAACATTATTGGGAAGAATCTCTGCAAATCCTAAGTGAGATTAAAAGCCCATTTGTTGAAACAGTGATTGAAGGCCTGGCTGACCTAGGCAGGGCGGGGGAGGGGGAATCAAAAAGATGAAGGATGAAAGCCGAAGGATGAAGAATCAAGCGTCCGTTGCGAACGAAGCGTTCCATCAACAACCTTCGTACATTCAACCTTCCAACCTCTAAACCCAAGTGGGGAGGCGGCTCTAATCCGAAAATCCCAGTCTTCACAATCTCCGCATTGTGCTTTCGATAAGTTACATTACCAAAAGCATTGACAGAACGGCGGATTTCGTATAACATTTCCCTTATGACAGCCACCATCTCCTCTGTAATCACGGATTATCTCAACGTCGTCAAACTGGCGCGCAGTCAGAACACCACGCTAACGTATGGCAAGGCGTTGAAAGAATTCAAGAAAGTTTTGGCGAAAGCAAAAATTGATCCCGATACGTCCCCTGCCAGCGGGCTCACAGAAGACCTTGCCTCGAAGTTCGTGATGCACCTCAAGAGTTTCTCGCCCGCCACCGAGCAGGTCTACGTGCGGGCGTTGGCGCGCTTTTTCAAGTACCTGTCGGCGGAACGGCTGGCAGAGATCAACCTGCCGCGCATGGGCCTGCTCATCGAACAACGCTCGCGCAAGCCTGGCATCCGCCTGCCGCAATTCCCCACGAACGAGATCGAGCGGATACTCGAGTCCGTGTCGGACGCGGCGACTCTCCCAGCCGAATCGCAAACGGAACGGTTACGCGCAATGCGGGATCGGGCCTTCCTGCTCACACTGGCAGACACGGGTCTGCGCGTCCATGAGGCGTGCAATCTTCGGCGCGGCGATCTGGATTGGAACGAAGGACGCGCCGTCATCATCGGCAAGGGCGATAAACAAGCGGTCATTCGATTCACGTCGCGTTCGATGCGCGCGCTGAAAGATTATCTCTCGCTTCGCGCCGCCATGGACGGTGGTTCGGGCAAACAACTGACCGCCCTGCCCCTCTTCGCCCGTCACGACAAAGGCGCGGGCAAAAAGGTCAAGCCCATCACGCCGACGACGGGTCGCAACATCGTCGCCGAGCGCATCAAGCAGATTCTCGGAAGCGAAGCGGAAGGTCACATCACGCCCCACTCTTTCAGGCATTACTTTGTTTCGACCATTCTAAAGGCATCTGGCAACCTCAAACTGGCGCAAGCATTGGCAAGGCACGAAAATATTCAGATCACGCAACGCTACGCCCACTTGAACGATGATGAATTGGATAAAGGCTATTACGAAATTTTCGAGAAAAAATAATAACATCATGTCGTTGCGAGGAAGGTTGAGGTGTGATAGCGCCGAAATCCCGACGAAGCAATCTCCTCGAAACAATCATATGTATGTTATCAGGAGATTGTGCTTCGTCGCTTCGCTCCTCGTAACGACATCTCGTAGTCGCTTATAATCACAGCCTCCCACGGAGGAAATGTGACTCTCGCCAGCAAAATCTTTGCCCAATACAAAAACCGCGAATATTTTACGGAGATGCGCAAGATCGCCATCCCCATCATCATCCAGCAGTTGATGTTTGCGGGGTTGAACATGCTTGGCGTAGTGCTAGTCGGGCAAAAGGGAGAGACATCCGTCGCGGCGGTTGGATTGGCGGGACAAGTGGCGTTCTTGTTGCAACTCGTCCATTTTGGGATCATCAGCGGCGCGGCGATGTTCACCGCGCAGTTCTGGGGTTGGCAAGATGTGCCGAATCTGCGCCGTGTACTGGGTCTGTGCTTGATGCTCGCGTTGTCGGCGAGCCTTGTTTTCTTGTCTCTAGCGCAATTCCTCCCCGAACAAATTTTGCGAATCTACTCCGAAGACAGCGAGGTGATTCGACTCGGCACGAATTACATCCGCACTTTCTCGTGGACGTTCCTCTTCGCAGCGATCACGTTCAGTTACGCGTTCGTCATGCGCTCCACTGGCGACGTGAAAACGCCGACCAGCGTCAGCGTCGGCGCGTTGATCCTCAGCACGTTTCTTTCCTATTCGTTGATCTTCGGCAAATTCGGCTTCCCCGAAGTCGGCATTCAAGGCGCGGCAATCGCCGCCGTCATCGCGCGCGGACTCGAGTGTGTCACGCTCATCACTATCACGTACGCAAAAAAATCGCCCGTCGCCGCGTCCCTGCGCCAACTCACCGACTTCGACCGCGTCTTCTTCGGCAAAGTGATCAGACCCATGTTGCCAGTGATGTTGAACGAATTATTTTGGGCGCTCGGCATCACCACCTACAACGTCATCTACGGGCGCATGGGAACCGAATCGTTCGCCGCGATGAGCATCGTCGGCACGATCGAGCAATTAGCATTCGTTTTCTTCATCGGCATTTCAAACGCGACCTCTGTCCTTGTCGGCAATCGCATTGGCGCGGGGAAAGAAAACGAAGCATACACGTACGCAGGTCGCTCGTTGGGACTCGCCGCGCTCGGCGGGCTAATCATGGGCTTGGTCGTTCAACTCGTGAAAACGCCTGTGCTGTCGCTGTACAACGTCTCGCCTGAAGTTCTTCAAAACGTGAGCAGTGTCCTCAACGTGGTTACCTTCTTCGTGTGGATTCGCGTGAGCAACATGACCATCGTCGTCGGCATCCTCCGCGCGGGCGGCGACGCACGCTTCTCTCTCTTCCTCGACGGCATCATCATCTGGATCGTCGGCGTGCCAATGGCGTACCTCGGCGCGAACGTCTGGGAACTCCCCGTCTATTTCGTTTATCTCTGCGTGATGTCGGAAGAGTTCGCCAAATACATCCTCGGGCTTTTCCGTTTTTTCTCGCGCAAATGGATTCACAACCTCGCCGCGCAAGTGGAGGGAGTGTAGTAGCATGTCATTCTGAGCCGCGCTCTTGCTCTTTGCGGCGAAGAATCTCTACGATAGTCTCGGAGACCCTTCGCTGGCGCTCAAGGTGACATGTCATATTTTCTCCGCGTGTTTCAAAACATAATCCTCGTAAGACGACATCAACATCCGCGTCACTTTTCCTGGACTCCCCTGCCCCACTCGCACATTGTCAATTTGGATGACTGGCACAACTCCGCGCGAACTGGAGGTTATGAACGCCTCTTTCACAGCCGACAACTGATTCAGTTTCAATGAGCGGAATCGGACCTCCAGCCCCCTCCCCCGCGCCGCGCGGATGACCATCGTCCGCGTGACACCGAGAAGGATGCCGCGTTGGGCTGTGCAAACGTGGAGCGGGATGCCATCCCGCTCGCCAATGTAAGGCGGGATATCATCCCGCCCCACGATATAAAAGAAATTACTCGTCATCCCCTCCAATATCTTTCCATTCTTCACCAGCAACGCCTCAAAGAATTCCTCTTGGGCAATGTGTTTGCGCTCCTCATCGCTCGCGGAGATGAACGCCGTTGACTTCACGCGCGGGTCGTTGCGGTGAAGTGTTGTCGTTTCGACTCGTACGCCTTTCTCGTAAATTTCACGGGGCAGAAGTTTGAGCGGTTCGATGGAGATATAAAATCCTCCGCGCTTCATCTCCATCACGCGGACGCGGGCTTCGTGGGGGCGAAAAGAGTCGAGGAGCCGAATCAGGCTTGCTCGTAGTAAAGAAGCGTCTGCGTTTGGCAGGCGGCGCAGGTGGGCGGAGAGTCCGATGACGCGCGAACATTCGTCGTAGGTGCGAAACGTCGAATAGTAGCCGTCGGGCAATTGCCGCGTCACCGCGTCGAGGGAGGAGTTGTCGTCGAAGCGAAGTTCATCCAGTTTTGTTTTTGTGATCTTCCAGGTGCGGATCATGAATATCATCCCGTCATTGCGAGGAGGCTTCAGCCGACGAAGCAATCTCCACCATCGTGAGGGAGATTGCTTCGTCCCTTCGGGTCTCGCAATGACGTAGATGATTATAAACCTTGACACTTTTGGCGTGAGCGGAGTAAACTCGCGTCTGTAAGTAATCTCAAGAAAGGAGCGCGCACGAATGTCCACGTTGATGAGCATCACCCCCTTTGTTCCAGTTGACGCTGGATTCGTACCTTCTCGTAGTGCGCCTCGTGACCGTTAGGTCAAACCTCCCTGTCGTTTCGGGCTGTGGCGTACTCGTCACAGCCTTTTTGTTTAATCGTTTTTAACCACAAAGACACGAAGTACACAAAGTTTAAAAGCTTTTTTTCCTTCGTGACCTTGGTGTCCTTCGTGGTAGAGAATTTGGAGAATGCTATGACCGCAATCGAACCCGCAATCACATTTGACTTCCGCAACACCGTCCACGAAAACCGCCTCAAGGGGCTTTGGCGCATGATGGTGGATTACCGAACGCCGTATCTCGGCGCGACCGCCGCGCTTGCCGTCTCCGCGCTGGCAAAAACGTACACGTACATTCTTTTGCAGTATTTCGCCGACGATGTTCTCGCGCAACAAAAATTCATCGGCGGAAGTCTCATCTCGACCTCGCTGTGGATCGCGGGCGGATTCGTCCTGCTCGCGCTGGTGGAGGGATGCGCCTCGTTTCTTTCGGGACGTTTAGCCGCCTACACCGCCGAGGGAATCACGCGCCGTCTGAGGGATTTTCTCTTCGACCACATCCAGCGTTTGAGTTTTTCGTATCACGCCACCACGCCGACAGGCGACCTGATCGAGCGCGTCACCTCAGACGTGGATTCTCTGCGACGTTTCTTCAGCGAACAAGGCATCGGCGTGGGACGGATCGTTTTGCTCTTCGTCATCAACTTTATCGCCATCTTGAATCTCAACGTGAAACTGGGATTGGTCTCGGTGGTGGTGATTCCGTTCATCTTGCTTGTCTCGCTGTGGTTCTTCAAGCGCGTGACAAAAGCCTACGAGGAATATCAAGCGCAGGAGGCGATCCTCTCCACCACCCTGCAAGAAAATCTGACGGGTGTGCGCGTGGTCAAAGCCTTTGCGCGGCAGGATTATGAAAAATCAAAGTTCGAGAAGGATAACTGGGGTAAGTTCTTGAAGGGAAAAGTTTTGCTCTTCATGCACTCGATGTTCTGGCCCCTCTCGGATATCGTGCTGGGATTTCAAATGCTGTTCGGATTCATCTTCGCCGCGAACATGGCGATCCGCGGAGAGATCACCGTTGGCATGTACATCGCGTATGTCGGCTTGGTTGTGTGGTTGATCTGGCCCATCCGCAACTTGGGACGCATTATTGTCTCAGCCTCAACGGGACTTGTCTCGTACGGTCGCCTCATGGAAGTGGCGAGGCAGACGCGCGAACCGCTCCACGATGGCGCGTACCAGCCTGAGGGTCCAGTGAGAGGCGATCTCGTCTTCGAGAATGTCTCGTTCATGTACTCAGACGGCAAATCCAACGCGCTGAAAGATATTTCCTTCCATGTGAAGCCAGGGCAGGCGGTGGCGTTGCTTGGGTCAACGGGATCGGGCAAAACGTCGCTGGTGAATCTGCTCCCCCGCTTCCACGAATACACAAGCGGACGAATTCTGCTCGACGGCGTGGAGTTGAAAGAGTACTCGCGCTCGTTCCTGCGCAGGCAGATCGGCATCGTGGAGCAGGAGCCGTTCCTGTTCAGCCGTTCGATCCGCGAGAACATCACGTATGGAGTTGGTCGTGATGTGACTGACGAGGAAGTGGAACGCGCCGCGAAAGCCGCCGCGATCCATGATGTGATCCAAACCTTCCCCGACGGATACAAAACCATCGTCGGCGAGAAAGGCGTCACGCTCTCGGGCGGACAGAAACAGCGCACGACCATCGCGCGTACGCTGTTGAAGAATCCGCGCATTTTGATCTTGGACGATTCGACCTCATCGGTTGACACAGAGACCGAAGCGGAGATCCGTGGCGCGTTGAATGGACTCATGGAGAATCGCACCACGTTCATCATCGCGCACCGCATCCAATCTGTGATGGTCGCCGATCTAATCCTTGTACTGGATAAAGGCGAGGTGATTCAGATGGGAACGCATGAGGAACTGTTGGCGAAAGCGGATGGAATGTATCGCCGCATTTATGATATTCAGACGAGGATTGATGAAGAGTTGGAAATAGAACTTTCAAGGATGAATGGTGAAGGATGAAGGATGAATGGCGCAAGACGAAGACTTGCGCTGAGAGTAACAAAGAGATGAATAAAGGAGAAACTGCAATGACGACGAATGACGCCCCTCAGGATTTACGATCACGGACGAGCGAATTTGCTCTGCGAATCGTCCGCCTATACTCAAGCCTGCCGAAAAGCACGGAAGCACAGGTGTTGGGAAAGCAAGTCCTTCGCTCTGGCACGTCAATTGGCGCGCATTACCGCGAAGGACATCGCGCAAAATCAGATGCCGACATTGTCAACAAGTTTGGGTCGGCATTGCAGGAATTGGACGAAACCGACTACTGGCTCGACTTGCTCGTTCGCGCGGGAATTGTCCCTGCGGCAAAAGTCGCGCCCCTCATCAAAGAAACCAACGAATTGCTTGCGATCTTTACGACCATCGTAACAAAGATAAAGAAAAGAATGAACAAGAAATAAGGATGAGATGAAAGATTGGCAAGAAAATTCATCCTTCATAATTCATCCTTCATCCTTTTTGGAGATTTACCATGAGCGAAGAATTAAATGAACTCGAAGAAGAAGAATTTACATCACAATTAACCCTGCCCGTTTTCAAGCGGATCGCGAGCCTGCTCAAGCCGCATTGGAAATGGGTCGTCGGGTTTTTCATCACCATCGCGGCGACATCGTCCACGGATGCGTATTTCACGTACCTGAACAAGGAGATCGTGGATACGGGCATCCGCTTAGAGAATACTGCCGCGTTGACCCGCATCGCGTGGCTGTATGGCTCGATCATTTTGTTCCAAGCCTGCACGGTGTTTACATTCATCTACCTCGCGGGTGTGATGGGCGAACGCGTGCAATATGACTTGCGCCGCATGTTGTTTAACCACTTGCAGCAGTTGTCGCTTTCGTATTACTCGCAGAACTCTGTCGGGCGGCTCATCGCGCGCGTCACATCGGACACGGGGCGCGTCTCGGACCTCGTCAGCTGGGGCATCGTGGACTCGACGTGGGCGGTGATGAACATCGTCACGTCGCTGATCTTCATGGCGATCATCAACTGGAAACTGGCGTTGATCGTGTTCACCATCATCCCGCTGATGATCTTTATCGCGGTCAAATTCCGCCAGTTCATTTTGGTGGAGTATCGCGTGTCGCGGCGCACGAACTCGAAGATCACGGGCGCGTTCAACGAAAACTTTCAAGGCGTGCGCGTGGTAAAGGCATTGTTGCGCGAAGACGAGAACACAAAAGAATTTCAAGAACTCACAACAACGATGTACAAAGCGTCGTATCGAGCCGCGTGGCTTTCGGCGCTCTTCCTCCCCACCGTGCAGATCATCGCCGCCCTCGCGCTCGGTCTCATCGTCGGCTACGGCGGACAGCAGATCACCATCGGCGCGATGACCATCGGCGGCATTCAAGCCTTCGTGTCGTATCTCACGTTCATGATGTGGCCCGTGCAGGACCTGGCGCGCGTCTACGCGGAGATGCAGCACTCTATCGCGTCGGCGGAGAGAATCTTCAAGTTGATAGACACCCCGCCCGAAGTCCACGATAGAAGCGATGCGGTCGAGGCGAAAACACTGATGGGCGAGATCGAATTCGACGGCGTGGATTTCTTCTACGAGGAACGCAAGCCCGTGCTGACGAACTTCTCGCTGAAAGTGAAAGCGGGCGAGATGATCGCGCTCGTCGGTCCGACGGGCGGCGGGAAGTCCACCATCGTCAACCTGTTGTGCCGCTTCTACGAACCCCGCGCAGGGACGATCCGCATCAACGGGCGCGATTACATGGATTACACGCTCGAGTCGATCCACAGCCGCATCGGGATCGTGTTGCAGACGCCGCATCTTTTCTCGGGCAGTGTGCGCGACAACATCCGTTATGGGAGGCTGAGCGCGACCGACGACGAAGTGACCGACGCCGCGAAAATCGCGGGTGCGCATGATTTCATCGTGACGCTCGAAAAGGGATACGATCACAACGTGGGCGAAGGCGGCAATTTGCTGTCCGTTGGGCAGAAGCAGTTGATCAGTCTGGCGCGAGCCGTGCTTGCCCGTCCCGAACTCTTCATCATGGACGAGGCGACCTCCAGCGTGGACACGCTAACCGAGGCGCTCATCCAGCGCGGCATGGAAGCGTTGATGCGCGGACGCACATCGTTCGTCATCGCGCACCGCCTCTCGACCATCCGCAAGGCGAATCGAATCGTCGTCATCGAAAACGGACGAATCGCCGAGCAAGGCTCGCACGTGGAGTTGCTCAAACAGCGCGGACATTACTACCGCCTGTACACGCAACAGTTCCGCCACGAGTTGGAAGCGCAATATGGGTTTGATGAGGCTGTGGGTGCCGTGAAGAAAGAAGAAGCGCCTGAGCCTATGGCGGCAGATTGACCCTTTTCTTCGCCACAGAGAACACAGAACTAACAAGGCCTCCGAGTTTTTGGAAAACTCGGAGGCCTTAGTTGAACTGATGACGGCAGATTGATTCTCGATAGAAATCACTCCATCTGAACTTAAGGCAGACAGGCCGATTTTATTGGTTTAGACAACAGAGATTGCTATTTGCATTTTCGTGGTGTATAGTTGTATAACCGCGCAAAGTTATCCATGATGGGAGATTTATGACATGGTTGCAAAAACTTGTAAGTGCAATCCGAAAGACGTAATTCCGTCAGAGCACTTTTACGCCAAAGGCAGAGTGGATGTGTTTATGGTTCTGAGCCTAAGCGCGTATTTATCTGTAGATTCTCGCGAGAATCTCGATCGTGTGCGAGGAGGAAAAGCGTTTGCAGACGCAATTAAACTACTCGCTCCTACAAACTATTTTGCAAAAGACCGCGACGAAGAACAAATCCTGGATAGCGGTCATGATTTTCAGGTATTTCGACGACATTTGATTCGAGACTGGTTTTTTCCCACTTTTTACTTCCAAAAAGAATTGGCTGATATACCCGACGATCCTCAACTTAAAATGGCAGTAGAGCGCTACGAAGTTCGGATTCGAATGTCGCGTTCCGGATTCCTTGAAATAAAGTTGACGCGGCCGACTAAACATGATGGAGAAAAAATTATCGAAATTCTTCGCGACCTTATGGAGTTAAGACTTGCGAACAAGGGAAATTTCGACGATCAGTCAACGATGTTAAAACTGGCTTTATTTTGCGCAGATAAGTTCATTGAGAACCTCCCGCCCGTAATCTCCGTTCGTGAGGGGGAAGAAGACATTACTATGGCATTACGACCCCTCGGCCCAAACCCTGAAACACTGCCCTACCGCCAGCGGTACGCCACCCTCTTCTTGGAGGAAATCTACTGTAGACATTGTTCGAATCGGCGCGTTGAAGCAGATAAGTTGCGCCAGGATTACATGGATATTCTTGCCGCAATAGTCGAGGGAGTGCTAGTCTTGGACGATAAGAACGTTGTGAATTTTCCCATTATTGACAGGGAAGCGTATAGCAATTTGATTGACCTTGCTAGTTGGAAGAACGATCTTTGTATTTTCGCTCCAGAACGCGCGTTAATTTATTTCCCCGCTCAAAAAATTTTCATCGCCGGGAGAGATAGAACGCGAGTGGTTGATTACAAGTACTATTGGGAGTGCATTTGTCGAGGTATCGAGCATACAATTGTCATTCGTACAGCCTTGCAAAGTATCGCCTATTCTACGACTGGAATTTTAGAAACCGTGCCCCGTCTCACAGAAAAAGTGGTGGATGGAAATATATCGAAGGAAGATACGCAGGATATCCTCCGTATGGCTCGATCATTTTCTTATTCCTTCAAGACACTGCCGTTTATACGCGATATTCTCGTCCCTTCTTCGTCGTTTCGCGCAAGTTATGCGGTGAGAAAGTTCGAGTTCCTCAACGAAACCCTGCACATTCAAGAAGTAAAGGATTACGTGGAGCGAAATGTGGATGAATTGGTCAGTTTTGTCCAATTCTTTTCCAGCATGGAACTTCAACAAGAATTGAATCAAAGTCAGGCGGCGATAGATCGGGCAGGTTTTATTATCACCGTAGTTGCCTTACTAATAGCGGCGCCCTCATTTTTGGTAGATTTTGTTCAATTTCTTGCATCTAAAAAATCCTTGAGCGATGTAAATATATGGATGGCTCTATCTTCTCTATTGTTGATGGGATACTGGCTTTACCGGTTTTTCAGAAATCAAATTCACGATCTTCTTGAACAACAACAGAAAGATCGGTTAAAATAATTCGAGACGAAAGTCTAAACCTGCCGTCGCCGTTTGGAAAACGCGGAGGTCATTGATTCGCATACCCAAATAAAAAGCTGACAGTCATTTTCAAAATGACTGTCAGCTGAATTCCCGAGCCTGAAAGACTTCCGTGGTCGTTAGTGTTATGTAGATGAATTAGTGTTTCTTATACGGTCTGAAATACTCCACCGTGAACTGTCCCACCAGCCAGAAAAACCCGGCGGCGACGGCAATGGCGAGCGTTTTTAGCAATAGCAACATGAGATTCTCCTTATGTCTTGATGTACGGAAACGACAACAGATCGTTGGAAACATGACGGCGCGACGGCGAAAAGGTACAGGCGTAAACTAACAAATCCGCAGAGATTCGCCCCGCAGTTGATCCTCCTGCTCATCGGGGAAACGAAAGTAACTAACGTTGTATAATAGGCGCGTACGCTAAACCAGCTACGAGGAGATTCAAATGGCTTACACATTAGACACCAAGGTCGGAGAAATTTTGAAAGACGCGGGAGCGGTAAAAGTCCTCGAGAAATACGCTCCAGGCATCTCCAAAAACCCCATGATCGGACTGGCAAAGGGCATGACGCTCAAAACCGTGATTGCCATGCCGCAAGCGAAAGATGCGGGGCTTACCGAGGACATGGTCAAAAAAGTTCTGGTAGAGATCAACGCGCTGAAAAAATAACCATATCGCGCAAAAAAATCGGCAGCGCCAAAAGGTCTGCCGATTTTTTGTTGGCTGGATTTGCCCCTAGTTCAGAACGATCCCTGTGGTTGTGACGGACAACGACTTCCCGCACGACCGACAAGTTAATGCACTCGCCTCGCTTCGACCAGGCTCAGCACGAGCTCTCCCCCATTCGACCTGTCCGCACACCCCACACCGCAACACCTCTGACAAGTTCTTCGCGCCAACAACGGGACTCGACTCTCCATTCTTACGCGCCAGAACGCGGTCGAACAACTTCCACCACGGTGTGATCTGAATCTCACGCAGTCCGTTCGCCTCAAGCAGGGACGTGAAAACCGGCTTGCTCTTCACCTTCGCCCTGCGTCCCGACTCCTCCGTGCCGCGCGTGGTGAGCAAGATTCCGCCCGGGCGCAGGACGCGAGTGAGTTCTTTCAGCGGTTCGTCCATGGATGGGAAGAGTTCCAGCACCTCCAACGCGCAAACCACGTTGAAGGTTGAATCGGGGAACGGCAGAGGCAATGCAAGGTGGCGAATCAATTCGACGCTTGCGCTTCGTCTGCGGGACGGAGAATCATCGTCCCTCCGCTCAGCGCGGGATAATTTCTCCGAAGCCTGCTCCAGCATCCCCTGCGAAAGATCGAGCGCGATGATGCGACCGGTGAAGTCCGCTTGATTCAACAACGCGAACGAGAGACGTCCCGTGCCTGTTGCAAAATCCAAAATGAATGGTTCGGGGGTGTCTTTCAATGTATCAAGCAAAGGACGCGCCAGCATCTCGTCATCCCGCAGTTGACTCTCGCGCTTGCCCGCGTCATATTTGCGAGACCAGCGATCATACAACCACGCCTGCGCGCGCGGACCGAGATGCGCGCCCTCGTAAAAATAGATCTCGCGATCGAGCAGGTAGCCGACGATGACGCCGATTGTGATGCCAATGATCCAGTTCATCTATGGAGTTTCAACCTTATCCCAGCGAACGCTTTTCAACGAACTAGGGCGGTCGGGACATTTATCGTCCAACGTTTCAAACAGAAGAAATTGACCGCCGCCTCCAAGCCTGAGAATATATTTTCCCTCCGTCTCTCCAAGAGGCGAACAATTCCAACCGTTGACGAAGGTGAAGACTCTTCCGTCTAATGTGTATTTTCCAGAATGAACGACCCCGTCGGGAGTTCCATGCGAGGCGAGATATCCTCCGCCTTCTTGAAAGATCAGATACAGGTTCCCACGGTCAGGATCTGAGCGAAACCAGGTACCGATGATATCTGCCAATGTAAAGTTCGCGGTGGGGATCGGTGTCGGGCTGACGGCAGGTGTGAACGTAGCCGTTGGAGGCGCGGGCGTTGCTGTATCCGCAGGCGTTGGCGATGCGGGGATTTCCGTTGCGGCCGGCGCGCAACTTGCCAGAGCGATTAACAACAAGGCAAAACAACCTCGCAGAGTGACTGTATTCATCTTGAAGGCTCCTTTTGCTGGTGTTCTGGTCATTTTACAACATGCGGACGATCAAGCCAAGCAGTCCCGCGCCGAGCATTACGCCTGCGATGGCGGTTTTTGCCTTCCAACGATACAAAGCAAATAAAGCCAATATAAAAATGCCGATCGCGGGGAAGTCGGGTAACGCGGTTTGAAAGAGCCGCACTGCCGTCACAGCGATCAAACCCACCACTGCGGCGGTCACGCCGTCTAGCAACGAATGGACTTGTTTATTTTCGACAAGCCGTTCGAAAAGATCGTGCCCTATCAATGTGAAAGAAAACGCGGGGATGAACACTCCCGCCGTCAGCGCCAGCGCGCCCAGCGGACCTCCGCCGAGGTAGCCGACAAACGTCGAGAAGATGATCAACGGCGCGGGTAGTATGCTCGATAAGGCAAGCCCGTCGAGAAATTGTTGATTCGTCATCCATGCGCCGACGATCACCGCGTCGCGTTGCAAGAACGGAATCGCCGTGTACGCGCCGCCGAAAGTGAGCAAGCCTGTGCGAAAGCCGTAGCCTAGCAATTCAAGAGTCGTCGGCGCTGAGAAAGAAACTGCAACGCCAGATATTGGAAGAACGAGAAGCATGGGATTGGCGAATGTAGTCTGTTTCGCAAGCGCGTATGCGATTCCTCCGGCGACGAGGACGAGTATAAAGTTCACGTTCAAAAATGTCGCCAGCGCACTCGCGATACCAATCGCCCACAGCCATTTGTCGCGCAACGCGTGGGTTCCGATGCGATGCACGGCGCGTACGATCAACGCGGGCACGGCGGCTTGAAACCCGTAAAAGATTCCTGCGAACAACACCGAGTTGATTCCATACTCCACGTAAAACCACGAAAGCGCGAACATCAAGAAAAAGCCCGGCAACATAAAGCCAAGCCCCGCCAGCAAACCGCCGAGTCGTCCGCGCGACATCATGCCGAAATAGACGCATAGTTCATTCGCTTCGGGTCCGGGCAAAATTTGATACACCCCCAGCACGCGATTGAACCGCTCGGGCGAGATCCATTTTTCCTCTTCGACCAACTCCTGCCGAATCATCGCGATCTGCGCAACGGGTCCGCCCCAGGCGAGGAAGCCAAACTTCAAGAAGCGCAGGAACAATTGCGAATAGGATTCGCGCGGAACAGAATATTCCTGCGTCATGCGCGTTGCCGCATCGCTTCGTACACGATCAACGCCGTCGAAACCGACACATTCAACGAATTCACTTTCCCCATCATCGGGATCTTCACTTTTACATCCGCGTTCGTCATCCAAAAATCGGATAGCCCCTCGTCCTCCGTCCCAACGACGATCGCAACGGGACTCTTCAAATCCACATCGGAATAAATTTCCTCGGCAGACGGACTCGCCGCGACGACACGCATCCCGCCCCTCTTCAGCCACTTCAACGCTTCGGCGTTTTCGCATTCGACAACTGGCACGCTGAACACCGCGCCTCGACTCGCTCGCACCACGTTGGGATTCCACACATCCACGCGCGCATCACAGACAAGGAGCGCGTCCACGCCCGCCGCGTCGGCTGTGCGGAGGATCGCGCCGAGGTTGCCCGGCTTCTCGATAGACTCGGCGACGATCATAAGCGGCGTCTTGCTCAATGTTAAATCAGCGAGGGATATTTTGGGAATCGGAAAGATCCCCATCCACCCATCGGGATTTTCACGATACGAAATTTTCTCGAAGACCGCGCGGGAGACGGTCAAAGTTTCAATGGAAGAATCGGTCAACGCTCGCGAGGCAAGCTCAGGTCCAAAGAGAAGCGTCTGCGGGGTGTGTCCAGCCGCGAGGGCATGCTGGATCTCGTCGAATCCCTCCACCAGCATCAAGCCGTCTTCTTTGCGAGTCTTTTTATCGTCGCGCAGTTTGACGATGTGCTTGACGCGCGGATTTTGCGCGCTGGTGATGTCCATCAAGCGCCGGTTCCGTTTTTCCGAAACACGAACAATAACGGGATGCCCACGCCCAGATACGCGCCGAAATAGAGCAAGCCGCCGGGCTTGGAGGCGAAATCGAACAGGCGGATGTAGGCAAATGCCGCGATGGTGATAAACACGATCAACCCATACGACGCGATGGAGTGAGTTAGTATGGCTTTGATACTTCTATCCCAAAGATACGGAACGACGCTGAGCGCGACGGCAAGATAGAACGCGCCAAAACTGCGCAGTGTAAATTGCGACATCACCTCAGGGAAGATGCCGCCGTTCGTGCCAGGCGCGCCGACAGAAGCAATGGAGCCGTATAAGCCTAAGAAGCCGACAAAGATCATGAATATTACAAGCATACGATATTGCGACGAACTTGTTTGCTCGCTTGATGTTTCTAACGGCGGGCAAGCGCGGAGCCAGAACATGAGGGTCACCAATGAAGCGGCGAAGTTGACGAACAACGTCAGCAGATACAGCCATGCAATCGGATGCGCGAGGTTGAGTTTGCTACGGAAGAAATAAACAACGAGCAGTTCGCCGACGGCGAATAGACCCAAATACAGCAAGGATGAATAGACTCGTCCCCAGTTCCAACGCCGCGCGGCGATGAACGCCAGCCACGCGTTGCCCAAGCACCAACCGCCGATGGTCATGGTCATGAACGCGGTCACTTTCCATGCGAAGACCGGCGCGAGCGTATCGGGCATGAAGAACAATAACGCGCCGAGGACCGCGTATAACACAGCGGTTAAATAAGTAGGGAAGCGAGAAGTGTTGGACAACATGGCAACTCCTTTTTCTTAGGACTTACGCAAAACCCCAAGACCAAGCCGCGAATTTCGCTAATTGACACGAATTTTTTAAAAATTTGCGATAATTCGCGGCAAAAGATTTTTATCTGCGTAAGTCATGATTTTGTGACAAGCAGGCAAGCCGCCTGATGTCCTTGTTTTAATTCGATCAATTGCGGATCGTTCTCTTTGCACATATCAACCGCAACAGGACAACGCGGATGAAATCGGCAGCCGCTCGGCAAGTTGATCGGGTTCGGCGTTTCGCCCTGCAATATCACCCGCTCGCGCCGCAATCGCGGATTGGGAACAGGCGCCACCGAGATCAACGCTTTGGTATATGGATGCTGTGGATTCTGCAACACTTCGCGCGCGGGTCCGATCTCCACCATGCGACCCAGATACATCACCGCGATTCGATCCGCAAAATACGCGACCGTGCTGAGGTCGTGCGTGATGAACACGATGCTGATGCCGCGCTTCTGGCGAAGATCGCGCAACAGATTCAAAATCTCGGCGCGGATGGAAACGTCGAGCATCGAAACTGGCTCGTCCGCGATCAACAACTCAGGCTGCAAGACCATCGCGCTGGCGATCACCACACGCTGGCGTTGTCCGCCGGAGAGTTCGTGCGGATAGCGCATGAAGTAATCTTCGGCGGGGCGCAAGCCGGCATCATCCAACGCGGATTTGACCGCCGCGACTCGTTCCTTCCTGTCTTTGATCATTCCATGAACGACCAAAGGTTCGGCAACGATCTCGAATATTGTCGCGCGCGGGTTCAACGATTCATACGGGTCTTGAAAGATCATCTGGGCGCGTTTGCGCAATTGTTTCAAGCCGATGTGTGGTTGTTGCGAATGCGCGTTGACTAACTTTCCGTCGAAAACGATCTCGCCTTTGGTTAATGCTTCCAACCCGATCAACGTCCGCGCAATGGTGGTCTTGCCGCACCCCGACTCCCCCACCACCGCCAGCACTTCTCCGCGCGCGAGCGAAAACGAAACATCGTCCACGGCTTTCACGTTGGAATGCGGGCGGCGCATCAACGAGTCTGCCAGAGCCTGATGGACCGGGAAATATTTATACAGTCCGCGCACTTCGAGCATGGGAGTCTGATTCATCACAGGTCAGCCTCCGCGCCTTCGCGCAAAATGCACGAGACGTAATGTTTGGGAGATACTTCAAGCAATGGCGGGTTGACTTGCGAACATTTCTCGATCTTCAAATGACAACGCGGCTCGAAGCGGCAGCCCGGCGGGAGATTCGTCAATCGCGGCGGCGTCCCCGGGATGGATGCCAGCGTGTCACCGGGCTTGCTCACATCGGGAAACGCCTCAAGGAGTTTTTGTGTGTAGGGATGCTGCGCTTCGTTGTAGATATGATCCGCTGTTCCGTATTCGGCAACTTTGCCGCCGTACATCACCACGACTGAGTCGCACACTTCCGCGACGACTCCCAGATCGTGCGTCACCAGCACGATCGCAAGCCCGAGCGACTTTTGAATTTCTCTCAACAGTTGAAGCACCTGCGCTTGGATCATCACATCCAACGCGGTGGTCGGCTCGTCGGCAAATAGCAGGTCGGGTGCGCACGCCAACGCCATGGCGATCATCGCGCGTTGTCGCATCCCGCCCGAATATTGATGCGGATATTGATCGCGGCGCGTCCGAGCAATGCCAACCATCTCCAACAAATCTTTCACGCGTTTCTCTGCCGCGTCTTCATCCATCAAGTTATGCAACATGATCGCTTCGTGGATCTGGTCGCCCACCTTCATCACCGGGTTGAGCGCGTTCATCGCTCCCTGAAACACGATCGCCATGCTCTTCCAGCGATAATCGCGCATCTCGCGTTCAGACAGCGCCAGCAGGTTTGTGTCGTTGAACATCACTTTCCCCGCCGTGATCCTTCCGCCTGCGGGTAACAGCCGCATCAGCGACATGAGCGTGGTCGTCTTCCCCGAACCCGATTCGCCAACCAGCCCGATCGTTTGCCCGGGCATCACGTCAAATGAAACATCTTCCAACGCGCGCGCGATCTTGCCTTCCGGTGTGGTGAATTCCGTTGTGAGTCCGCGCACGCTCAGCAGTGGTTTCCCGTTGTTCATCCTTTAGACTCCACATCCGCAATTGCAATCATGCCCGCTTCACCTTCAAGATGATGCGCCGCCAAACGCGGGTTCAACATTTCTTCGAGAACATTTCCGAGCAGGATGCACCCCAAACTCACCCACAGGATGGCGATGCCGGGCGGGAGATAAAACCACCACGCGCCATTGGATATCGCGCTTCGGTCGAACGCAAAGTTCAACATCGTTCCCCACGACGGTTTGGTTGGGTCGCCCAACCCGAGAAACGCCAAGCCTGATTCGATCAGAATGGCTGTGGACAATATCAACACGGTGTTCGCCACGATCAACGGCATGAGTTGCGGCAAAATATGTTTGCGGATGATATGCCAATGTCCCGCGCCGATCGCTCTTGCCCGCGCTACAAATTGCCGCTCTTTGATAGTCAGCGTTTGCGAACGGATCAACCGCGCGGTGCTTGTCCAATAGAGCAGCCCGATCACGACGATCAACACCGCCAGCGGAGAAATTTTCAACTCCATTTGGCGGATGGTTGCCACCAATACAAGCATGAGAGGCAGGTCGGGTATCACCAGAAGCACGTCGGTGATTCGCATGATGAGGCTGTCTATGGCTCCGCCGAAGTATCCCGCCGCAATTCCCAACGCGCTGCCCACGAACATCGCAATGAAGCCAGCCATGAATCCTACGACCAGCGAAATGCGCGAGCCGAACACAAGCTGCGACCAAACATCATGCCCCGCGTCGTCTGTGCCTAGAATGCCGTGAACTTCAGGCGGCGCAAAGGTCAACGCGCGGTTATTCGCATCGCGGATAATATCGCTTGGGTCGTAGTCGGTCAACGCGGGAGCGAAAACCGCCACCAGCACGGCGACCAATACCAAAAAACCACCTGCCAATCCCAGTTTGTTTTGGCGAAAGGTTTTCCAAAACCCTGCAAGGTTGCGAAGGAAAAGATTCCCGTTTTCGCTCATGTTAGTTGGCTTTCACACGCGGGTCTAGGTATGTGTACAGAAAATCGGCTAGCACGTTGGCGATGATCACGCTGACAGCCAACAGCAGAAATGCGCCTTGTAAAAGAGGATAATCTTGCTTGACGAGCGCGGTCTGCACGAGATTGCCTAATCCATCGTAGGAAAAAACCGTTTCGATATAGATCGCGCCTGAAACGGTAAAGCCCAGGTTCAAGGCGATGATCGTCACCATGGGAAGCATCGCATTCTTCAATCCATGTTTGGTGAGGACTTGAAAATGACTCATCCCTTTCGCGCGCGCGGTCAGGATGTAATCTTCACTCAGCACTTCAAGTATGGATGAACGCATGATTAACATATATTCCCCCAAATAGAGAATCGTAAACGTCAGCGTGGGTAAGATCAAGTGACGGGCTAGATCGGGAATCACTGTGTGGAGCGGCTTGCCGACATTTTCAGGGCTGACGATGCCTCCGGTTGGGAGACCAAACCAGGTGCTGCCCGCCACCAGCAGAATAATTCCCAGCCAGAACGTGGGCGTTGCCCAGGCGATCAACGAGAACGTGAGCGCGCCTACGTCGAATGGTGTCTTGCGCTTCCAGCCGGCGAGCAGACCTAAGATCGCTCCCAAAACAATAGAGAGGAGTTGACCCAAGCCGATCAACAAGAGCGTGTTCCAAAGTTTGGAGATGAGAATTTCGCTGACCGGCTTTCTCTGCGACCATGAGACTCCCAGATTCCCTTGCGCCCATTGACCAAGCGTATCAACGAATTGATCGGGGAAGACCGGCTTGTCCAAGCCGAATTGTTCGCGCAGGGATTGCTGAACTTCCGCGGAAATGCGCACGTTCCGTCCGATCACTGCGCGGATGGGGTCGCCTGGCAGAACGCGAAACAGGATGAAGTCCAGGAGAAGAACGAAGAGCAATGTCAGCAGGGCAATGCCAAACTTGCCGAGTAGATAATCGCGGCGCGCCATATTGTCCGATTCCTTTGGTATGTCACCCTGAGCGCCAGCGAAGGGTCTCTAAGACAGGCTCAGAGATTCTTCGCTTCGCTCAGAATGACATTGTATAAGGCGAATTACTGAACAGGTTTTGCCTGGGCAAGCGAGGCATCGTCATCCAGCCCCAGAGGCGATTCGATAAAGTTGGTGAATCGGTCGGAGCGATAGGCCTGAAGATAGTTGCTGTAATAGAGGACGATGTACGGGCGGTCGTTGTAGACCATGTCCTGCATCTTGTAGATGATCTCCTGCCGTTCGTCTTTGTTGACAGCGGCTTGTTGATCGAGATAGAGCTGGTCGTATTCGGGGTTGTGATACCCGGCATCGCTCCAGCCGCCAATGACGAACTGATCGGTCAGCATGATGCTCAAAATGAAATCAGGGTCGGGATCCGCTCCCCAGCCCCAGATCACCAGATCGAAATCTCCGACTCCGGTGGTTGCGGCGATCAACGTATCCGAGTTGACGCCCTCGGGTGTTGCCTTGATGCCAATCTGGCTGTACCAATCAGCCAGCAGGTCCGCAATGCGCGGATAGTTAGAAGAGTCGACATCGAATTGCAAGCGGAACTCAAGCCGCACGCCATCCTTCTCGCGGACGCCGTCGGCGCCTTTCACGTACCCGGCGTCTTCGAGTATCTGGCTGGCTTTCTCGATGCTGAATTCCGGCGTTTTGATATTCGGGTTGTGCCAGAATCCGCCGCCTAACGTGGGCGGGACGATCGTGTCGCCTGGCGTGCCCAAACCCTGCAGAACAATATCAATAATGTCCTGTCGGTTCATTGCGGTTTCGAGCGCGAGCCGAACTGCGGGATCTTTTAACGCCGGGTTGCCTGTCGGCGCGGGATCGTTATCTTCGGAAACGTCGTTGATGATCAACTCGTCGAAACTGCGTCCCTCGAATGCCACCGCAGTGACGCCCTCAAATCCTTTGACCGTTTCGAACGCGCTGGCGGGAACGTCGGAAAGCAGGTCAATGTCGCCAACCTTCAGCGCCTGGATCATCGCGTCGGACGAATCGAATTTTTGATAGATCACCTGGCTAATGATCGGCGCGCCATCCACATACTCTGGATTTGCATCAAGGATCAACACGCCGGTATCTTTGTCGAACGTAGTAAGCTTGAACCTACCCGTGCCGATCGGCTTATCGTTCGTGAAATTCTGTAAATCTTCTGGCGTGGTGAACGATTCGAAATCGGGCGGATAGACGGCATACAAAAAGGACAATCTGTATTTCATGTTGGCAATGGGATATTCCGTGACGATCTGAACTGTCTTCTCGTCGGGCGCGGTCACTTCGCTGAAACCGCCCACGTAGCCTGAAAGCGCCGCCCAGCCATCGGGGTCCGTCATGATCGCGTTGATCGCCCAAGCGACTTGGTTGGCAGTGAGGGCTTCGCCATTGTGCCATTTCAATCCGTCTTTCAGGGTGAATGTCCACGTCATGCCATCACCCGACGCGCTCCATTCCTTAGCCAACGCGCCGACATAATTGCCCGACGAATCTTCCGTGACCAGCGGCGAATAGATCAAGTCGAATACGGTATAGGCTTCGGTGAGAAACGCATACGCAGGGTTCAGCGTATCGGGTTCGCCGAGCCAACCGATCTTCAACACCGAAGATCCGCTATCGGCGGCGGGTGCTTCCGTTGCGACTTGTGTAGCAGGCGCTCCCCCTCCACACGCGGACAAGACCAATGCCAGCAGTGTCACAACAGCAAAAAAGGTATATCTGGTTTTCATCATTCACTCCTTAAGATTTAATGAGAACTGCATCGCAAGCCGCCAGAGCCGCGATGCAGGGCAAACCATTGTTATACTTGGCGAAGTGTGCGTACTGAATTCTCAGTCGAGGACATTGAGAATTATTCTACTGTATATTCAGGATTGAGGAAAGATAATCCGCTAGACAAAATGGCTGTCTTGAAATCTTGGCATGGATACTCGGGGACGATGAGCAACTCTCTTTGGTAGTGATAGTAGTCGCGCGAGACTACGTATCGTCTCACCATTGAGATATGAAATGGAATATTCTTGTTACGGTGAAAATTTTTTATAAGAAGAGTTAGATGGAATTGGCTACACGCAAAAATAAGGAGACACAAAAATGACTTCCTTCTTTCAATACGATGCATTAGCTTGGGACAAAGTTGCTGAGTTGCCGCGCGACACTCCGCTCGTTTTGCCTCTCGGTTCAGGCTACGACTTCAACCTGCTCGCCAGCCAATTAAGCGACTCGCCCCGCATCGGACTTCTACCTCCATTCCCATTTGGCTGGCGCGGCAGTGGACTCGAATTGCCCGACAAGATTTTCTCACAATATATTTTCAACTTGCTCGACAGTTTACGCGACGATGGATTCTCGCGCGTCTATTGTCTCGCGCCAACAGGGATTGATCCGCAATCCACATTCATCCAGCATCAATCACCCTTCGTCCTTCGCCTCCCCTCCCCTACTCATAACTCGACGCAGACTTTTTTACCGCCCGATTCCGAACGCGGAAAAGTGATTCTGATTCCCATCGGTCACACCGAGCAACATGGATTCCATCTTCCCCTCTCGGTTGACACGATCATTATTGATTCAATCGCAAAAGGGACTGCATCTAAATTGCCTACGCGCTGTTGGACGATGCCAGTCATGCCATACGGCGTCAGCACACATCGTTCATCGTTCGCGGCGACAATGAACGCGGGCGGGCGCGCGTTTGAAGATTTCTGGGTTGCGGCGATTGATCTACTTGTCTCGCGCGGATTTGACCGCTTCTATTTGATGAGCGGACATGGTGGCAACACGTCATTCTTGGTCAATGTTGTGAAATATGCGGGCGAACGCCACCGCCGAATCTTTTGCGCAACGTCGTTTCTTCACACATCAGGCAGGATAGGCTCGGAGGTGATTCCGAAATATCGCACCTCGAAGATCGGCGGGATGGGTCACGCGGGCGAGCTGGAAACTTCATACATGCTTCACCTGCGCCCTGACTTGTGTCACATAGATCGAGTTGTAGATGAAACAGACTTCGTCGCAACGCCTGATTACTACATGGATTGGATCGAAGGCGGCGCGCTGGTTGCAAATCCGCCGTGGGACGATGATACGAAGACAGGCGCGTACGGCGCGGGGAGTCACGCGACGGCGGAGAAGGGAAAGTTATGGCTCGAAGCCGCCATTGAAGAGAAAGCCGATCATGTGGAGCAGATCCATGAACAGCATGAGAGGCGCGAGAAGAGGCGGAATGAGGGGTTTGGGCTATGGGGAAGTTCAAGTGAGCAGTGAATGAGTGATTAGTAAACAGTTCAAACCCGTCATTGCGAGGAGGCGCACCCGACGAAGCAATCCCCAACACGGTGACGGAGATTGCTTCGCCTTCGGCTCGCAATGACGGAAACTATTTTTGCTTTTCCCACAGACGGCGATCTTCTTTTTTCTCGGCGTCGAGATAGAGCGGATGAACTTCTTTTACAACTTGATGTCCATGCGATGTCCACAAGTCGGCGGCGAGTTTGCGGGCGTCACATTTCACGCCTTGCGATCTGAAGTATTGACACACGCGAGTCACGTCGCGCAAGAAGATCACCCACGACGATGGATTCGCTTCGGTGAAAGTCACCTGCGGGAAATCTATCAGCGTGATGTCGCCGTCCCAGTAGAGGATGTTGTAGGCGGACAAGTCGCCGTGGATCCGCTCGAGGGTTAGAAGCAGGTCCAAATTGCGAATGACGCGGTCAAACAATTCGCGCGCTTCATCGCGCTCGAGAGTCACCGTGTTGAGAGTCGGCGCGGCGTTGCCAGCATCCCCAATGTATTCCATCAGGATCGCGTTCTTCTCCATGCTCACAGGCTTCGGCACATCCGCGCCCGCGGCGTGAAGCATCTCGAGCGTGCTGAACTCGTACGCGATCCACGATGTGTGGCGCACTTCTTCGCCATACGCGGTGCGCTTGATGATGGCGTTGATGTCCGCCTCTTTGACCAATCGCTTACCGTCTTTGCCGAGATCAGTGCGACCTGTGCGATAGACTTGATCGTTCTTGAGATTGCGGAGCGAGCGCGGACGATACACCTTCGCCGCTAGGAGACTCGCTTCATTCTCAGGGGATGCCCGACACAGATATACGGACGCCTCTTTGCCACCCTTGAGCCGACGCAAGACATCGTTGATGAGTTTGTGCTCGTAAAACGGACCGATGGAATCCAGAAGCCACCACTCTTCGAAGCGCGCGGCTTTGTATGTGAACTTGTACGTACTCGCCGAGTCGTCTTGCTGAGATTTGAATTGGTGATCCGACTCCGATTCTTTCTTCGGGTTGCGAAGAGGATATTTTTGCTTGCGTCCGTTTTTTGTTGCACTGTTGGACTGATCGTTATCATCCAACTCGTCGAAAATTTGAATGTATTGTTTTGTGTCCATTTTTTATTGCTTTTGAAATGATAAGAGGGTGCGATAGTATGCGGTTGCTCTCTTGGTATGTCACCCTCCCGAAGGACATCGGGACGATGTGAGCGCTAGCGAAGGGTCTCTACGACATTGTCAGAGATTCTTCGCTTCGCTCAGAATGACATGCACAAAGAGTTAAAACAAAAACCGCAGGGCGAACACGCCTGCGGTTGAATGGCAATACAAAACGACTGAAGTCGTTACTACAATTCACCCTTTGGAGGCGCGTTCAAGATTTGGGTTGTGGATAATACAGTGGCTTTCATGGCAACATGCCTCCTTTCAGGGTTGGGTAAGATGATCGGAGTTTATCACTGGGAATTTGATGCGTCAAGGACAAGTCGGGTGGTCGAGTAGTCCTGAGCGAAGCGGAGCGGAGACGAAGGACGTATCGAGACCACCACGCCGTAAAGAAATTCTTGTTATAAAAGTTTGTACGCTAACTTGTGGTTTCGATACGCCCTTCGCTGACGCTTCGGGCTACTCAACCACCGAGTTCACTCAAATTATCTTCCTCCTGCTCTCGAACACAGGCTTATTCTCCACAATCCTCTGCGGCGAAAAAATGGACAGGTCGAGAGTCGGCGGTTTGCCCGACATCAACTCAGCAATGTACCTCCCCACCGCGTGACATTGCTGAAAACCGTGACCTGAGAATCCGTTGGCGAGATAGAAGCCTTTCAACTGAGTCCATTCGCCGAGGATAGCGTTACCGTCCAACGTGTTGACCTCGTACAGCCCCGCCCAGCCTCGCAGGATTTTAAGTCGGTCAAACGAGGGGATGTATTCCACAAGTTCGGACCAGATCCGCTCCTCGAAGACATTCTTCTCCCAGCGGAAGTCGTCGTAGCCGACGTAATCATCGGGAAACGACTTGCCGACCATGAACAGCCCCTCGCCTTCGTGAATGACGTACAAACCCGATGGCAGAAATAAAGCGGGCAGAACGCCCTCGCCACGATAGTTCGTTTCAACGATGGTGACTTGACGTTTCGTCGGCGCGATTGGCAAATCCACGCCAACGGTTTTTGCGATCTTCGGCGCCCATGCTCCCGCCGCGTTCATCACGATATTGCTACTCAATATTTCGCCCGATGCGAGTTTGACCCCAGCGACTCGATTCCCTTCTTTCAGGATTTCAACCGCTTCTGCTTGAATATATTTCGCGCCCATCGAGACAACTTTCTTTCTGTACCCATCCAACACCGCCATCGGCGACATCGTTCCGTCCTGCACGCCCAACGTCCCTGCCGCGCAATCCTTGAGATTGTAAAGCGGATACTCCCTCCGCACATCATCTGGCGTCAGCCAATAGACCATACCACCGAGACTGGTTTGCAACTCCCATCCACCACGCGACTCTTCCACGCTCGCTTCATCCAACACGAACAGATTCCCCTGCTGGCGAAACGCGGGGTCGGGCTTGACTCCATCCACAGCCATATCGTCAGCAAACGTCTTGAGAACTTCAAGCCCGTACTGCGACATTTGAATATTCTCTTTAATGTTGAACTGGATGCGTGTGTTTCCGTCCGATAGCGGCGTGGACGCTTTCTCGTAGGTCAAGTCCATTTCAAGGATGGCGACGTTCAAGCGCGGATCGAACTTGAGCAGGTAATACGCGGTCGCGCATCCCATCACCCCGCCGCCGATGATTATGATGTCGTGTGTGTTGTTTGTCATAAATTGTTTGAATCCTATTCTATTTCAAAAACAGCCAGAACAGGCAAATGATCGGAGCCGCCGCTGTCAGTTATCTTGAATACATTGATGGGATTGATAAAGCCACTATACCAAACATAATCAATGTGCTGTAAATAAACGTCTTGCTTCGTTCCAGGGAGAACATCATTGCCAAGCGCCCAGCCGACCTCACGCGCGGAATTTTTCAGCCTTGCGTTTAGAATTCGGTACGATCTGGAAGTTTCATAACTGTTGCAGTCACAACCAATAAGCACAATCCCTTTCTGAATTCTGCTTTCACCAAGAATCAGGTTCGCTTGTCGATTCTGATTGAATGTTCTTTCCATGACTGTCGCAGGGATGTCTTTCAGTTTTGTCCACCAGAGATTATAGGCAAGCAAATGAACGGACACAAAGGTTATCTCTTGACCATTGATTTTGGTTTTCACAACCACGGCGGGCCTATCCACCTGTAGATCCAAAACGTACGCTTCGCTGATGGGATGTCGACTGAAGACCGCCGTCGTGCCATAGTCGTTTGGCGTGCCCAAGAGCGAAAAGGGATATTCCTCCTTCAGGCGTTCTTCCAACTCGCTCATCATTTCAGGTTGAACTTCCTGCAAGGCGACCAGATCAGGTTTGTAAGTGAGTACGACATTTGCAACTGCAGCGTAATCGTAGTTGCTGAAAAGGACGTTATAGGTCATTACCTTCAGGCTGTTCGATCCATCTGTGGATTGTGCAATTTTAGGGAAGATGTACGGATAATACAAGATGGCAAAGATGACTACAGGGACAAACAAAGGTACAAGTCGTTTTGGCTGACGGACATAAACGGTCCACACAGCGAGAAGAAGCGTGGGGATGAAAATGTATGGCACGCCGCGATTCACAAGAACCAGCCACCAATTTTCATCTCTAGCCAACAGCCATGAGATGAACCATAGTAGTGTCAAAAGTGAATACCCAACCGTTATTGAACTTAATTTAGATATTTTCTTCATGGAGGTAATACCTCGCCTCGTTTTGCCTTCAACCGCTTGAACAATCCGCGGACAATCAACACAAAACTGGACACAAGAATCAAGGCGTAGATCAACGCCAGCAAAGCGTACGCGACCTTCGTTGAGTTCAACCACGCGGATTGAGCGTATTGAGCATAGTCGTAATACTCGCGGACGGAAACCAGCCTCCACTCTTGATAAAGCGATTCGCCCGCTTGCGAGAACTCGCGTCCCTCGACCAACAGAGGATAAATCGGAAGCAGAGACAGCAACGCAAAAACGAGGATCGCCATCAGGATGATCACAATGGTTGAAATCGGTTTGTTCATCTCTGTTTCTTCATGGGGCTAAAAACTTATCGCGATGGTTAGGGACGGGCGTGATTCGCAGGGCTAAAGCCGCTTGCTCAGCACATGGAAGCGCTACGCGCTGACGAGCGAGTCCGCTTGAGCGGACTTCCACGAACTGAGGCAGGGCTTCAGCCCGCCGAATCGCCGATAACTTCTCACTGCTCACTGATAACCGCTGACTGCCTTCCACTTTCCCACCCACTCCTCCCCCCTCCTCATCAACTCCTCATGATCTTCAGGCGCGGGCAGATCTTTCAGAAATTCAATCGCATATTCCTTCAACCTCTTCTGCACATGCGGTTGACCCGCCTCCAGCCACTTCTCCATGCTCCAGCGCGGGAAGATGCGGCTGACGTAGTATCCCGTTTTGTAATTTTTCAACGTAGAAGGCGCGGAGACGAATCCCTTGCCTGGACCGACCGCGTGGATTTCATCCAAGCCAACCGAAGCAGAATCAAGCTGAAATCCCGAAGCGAAGCGCAGAGCCTGATCGATGATCTCGTGACAGTAGATGAACGTCAACGGCGAGACGGCTTTCGATCCCAGCGTGTCGCCGATGAACGGAGCGATGCCGCCCTTCGTCAGAGTCATCATCAACGTGTTCATCCAAAATGTTTCGGCGGCGAGCAAGTCCATGCCCCAGCCCGTGCCGCTCCCCGACGTGCCGCAATGCGGGATGCCGTAATACGCCATCATCTCGGCGCACGCGAGGCTGTCTACCACGCTCTGCGGATCGTAAAAATTTTGCAGGGTTTTCATATCAAGATACACGGGCAACATGCCGAGGAACATCGGCGCGCCTTCTTTATATAACTGCCCGATGACCAAGCCCGCGAGCAACTCCGCCATCAATACAGCGATCGTCCCTGCGGGCGTGATCGGCGTGGTCGCGCCCGACAAACTGTAATTCGAAATCACAACGGGCAGTCCGCGCTCGATGGCGCTCTTCATTTTGTCCACCGTGCCAGCGTTCATCACCAACGGCGAAACAGGATTGAAATACGGAATGATAAACGGCTTATCGCCGAGGTCGCGCGAGTGCAGATGTTGGATCATGTTCAACACATCGTCAAACTTATGCTCGTCCGAACACAACAACACCATCGGCTTCACGCCGTTCGCAAAATGTTCGAGCGAGCCGATCAAGTCCGTCAGGTAATCTGGCACATCGCGGCAAATGCCTACCGTCGAGACCATGTCGTACAGCGGCAGTTTATTTCCCACGCGCACCATGTCGCGCATGTGTTTGCGTTGAAACTCCACAGGCGTATCGGTCTCAGGCTCTTGATAAAACAACGCGGTGACTCCGATTCCGAATCGCGCGCGGTCTTCTTCCCCTCCAATTTGGAATTGCGGATTCCCTCTGCGGTCATAGATTTGGATTCGCCTCGGCGCGGCTTTGATCGCCCATTCGACCACCTCGCTCGGTATCCGCACGGTTCTTCCCTCGACGTTCAGCCTGCCTACCCTTTTCGTCAACATCTCCACCGCCGACGGCGAGTCCACGCGCACGCCCGTCGTCGCGAGGAGTTGTAACGTGTACTGATGGATCTCCCGCTTCTGTTCCTCCGTCAACATCTTCATTTGTGGTCGGACGTTGTTCATTTATTTTCTCCAATTCGCCCTGAGCGGAGTGACGAGCGCCAGCGAGGAGCGCAGTCGAAGGGCAAGTGTTCATGTATACAATTGTTATTTGCATCCCCACGCTTCGTCTGCGCTCTTTGCTTGCTTTGTACTCGTCCTGAGCGGAGTGAAGAGCGTAAGTTGCGATGAACGAAGACGAAGGACGCTCCGCTCAGCGCGGAATTACTCTTTTTAATTTTATCCGTTCTTCACATTCTCATCAAAAAAATCCAACACACGAATCATAAAATCAAACCACGGCTGACCGACGAACGAATGTCCCTCGCCATCATAGCGAAAGAGCTTCACATCCTTCCCCGCGTCGAGCAAGGCTTCATCCAACTTGATTGACCATTCAGGCGGCGTGCCGCTGTACACGAGTCCGTCTTTCTCCCCGTAGTGAATTTGTATCGGCACGTCAATCGAATCAACATAATAAATCGGCGAGACTTTCTCCATCAACTCTGAATCTCTCGGCGCATTGACGAACGCGTTGATCAAATTATTCGGCAACTCAAGCGGAACAACATCGGAGGAGTTACAGCCAGCCATTTGCTCGCCCGCCACAATATCGCCGAGACATCCATTCCCCCACCGCGCAATCACATCCGCATGATCCGCGCTGACGGAGGAATATAAAACGACGGCGCGTACGGTGGTCGAGTAGCCCGAAGCGTTCGTTGCTGAGGGCGTATCGAGACCACGACCACCGAGGATTGTCAATACTTTCATCGCCACTCCCCCGCCCATGCTGTGACCCCACATCCCGACGCGACTCGCATCCGCCTGCGGAATGGACGGAATCGCATCGAGCAGATTGATCACGTCAATCGCCAAGCCTGAATAGAAGAGACTCTCGCCCACCTCCGACCCGCCCCAACTGCGATAATCGGACGCGAGGGTGATGTATCCATGCTCCGCCAGAAACGCGGACGAGCGATCCGTGCCATCGCCAGACGAGTACACACTCCGCGCGTAGAATCCGTGATTCATCACGATAACAGGAAACGGACCCTCGCCTTTTGGAATCTGCATCACGCCCGTGATCGTCAGCCCATCGCTGGGATAGTCAATGAGGTACGCGGTGTATTTGTCCGTTTCGGTCAGCGTCTCGAGGATGCGAATCTCCCCGCTTTGAAAATCATGCTCACGCAGTCCCTCGATGGTGTAGGGATAAATCAATTCTTCGGTTGTAGGAGTCGGCGAAGGGAGCGGCGTTTCCGTTGGAAGCGGAACAGGCGTAATGGTCTCAATGACAACTAGAGGCGGAGGGAGGGTTTGGGTTGGGAGGGGTTGCGAGGGTTGGCAGGCGGCGAGGAGGAGTAGGTAGAACAAACAAAAGCGCTGTTTCACCTTGCGATTCTATCATCTCGACTTAAATAATCCACAATTCCCAGACTACCGAAACCTAAAACTGCCTCTTGAAATTTAGATATTTTTGTTGTAAAGTGATTTGTATACCAAACGGAGGTAAAAATGGCTGAAACAACCCCAACCCCTGAACCTGTTCCCGCAACTCAACCTGAAACTCCATCGGAGGAAAAAACAAAAGGCGTGACGACAGATAAACCATCAATCGAGATAGCGCGAATCAAATACGCATTCTGGCTTGGACTAATTGGATTTTCGCTAACCTTGATTCTAGCCTGCGTACTTGCTGGGTTATCAATATGGACAGAATTTAAGGACGCCCAAGCCGTTACAGCTGTTATTTCCCCATTTCTCACAGTTTTGGGAACTTTGGTCGGGGCATTCTTTGGACTCCAGATTGGCGCTTCTCAAACCGCCCAGTTAAATAACCAAGTTGAAGAGGCCAACGCTAGGGCAGATGACGCTAACGCGAGAGCACAATCATTTGCCGCCGCCGCGGACCCCGTGAAATTAAATGAAGCCGTTGAAGCGTTCAAGACACTTACGAACAAAAGAGGTTGAAATGATATATCCGATTTTTAACTCAAACACAACTGCGATCATGGTTGATGATGCAGGGCAGCTATACGTTTTTTCCAGCGAAGCTAAAAAAGTTTGGACTGGAAAGCTGGAAGCAAGCGAGATGCCAGATACGACCACGTCTGTAGGCAACGCGCTTGCTCAACCATTAAAGATACTTGCTCGGTCAAATCGCTCTCTGTTGTCAGATATGGGTATAAGCGCGGACGCGATTGACGGATTTCTAAAAGCGGCTGATTGATAGGCGAATCTGGGAATCGACGCGGCGCAAACAGAACACGAAAGCAGGCGATCTGCCCAATTGGTAAATCAGAGACAAGCGCCAGTCAGGCTTTTATTCTATTCCTGAAACCCCGTTCGATACAATTCATAGTACATCCCCTGATTCGCCAACAACTCGGCATGTGAACCTTGCTCCACGATCCTTCCATCATGAATGACCACGATCTTATCTGCGGATGTAATCGTCGAAAGGCGATGTGCGATCACGAACGATGTGCGCCCTTTCAAGAGAGTCGCCAACGCCTTTTGAATGACCTGCTCGGTCTGCGTATCCACGGACGAGGTCGCTTCATCGAGAATCAAAATACGCGGGTCGGCGAGCAACGCGCGCGCGAATGAGATCAACTGCCTCTGCCCCACGCTCAACGTCGCGCCGCCTTCTTCCACCGAAGTGTCGTATCCGTTTTTCAAACCCATGATGAAATCATGCGCGCCCACCGCCTGCGCCGCGCGGATCACTTCCTCATCGCTCGCATCCAAACGACCGAACAAAATATTTTCCTTCACCGTGCCAGTGAACAAAAACGGGTCTTGCAACACCATGCCCATCTGCCGCCTCAGCGACGCCTGAGTCACCGTCCGCAGGTCAACGCCGTCCACGCGCACACAGCCCGAAGTCGGGTCGTGGAATCGCGCGAGCAGTTTGACGATGGTCGTCTTGCCCGCGCCCGTCTCGCCGACCAACGCCACCGTCTGCCCCGCATCCACATTGAGATTGATCTGATTCAGGACGAGCGTCGGATCATCCGAATAATGGAACTGGACATCTTCGAATCGGACGCCGCCGCGAACTGCCTCAAGCTCTTCGGCATTTTTCGCGTCCTGAACCTCGACGGGTTGGCTGAGCAGTTCGAGGATCCGTTCGCCGCCCGCCATCGTGGATTGAAGCGTGTCGAAGCGCCGACTCATGTCGCGGATCGGCTCGAAGAAGCGGTCAATGTATAAAATGAACGCGATCAACACGCCCGCAGTGATCTCGGTATTCAACACATATTTCCCGCCGACGTACACGACGATGGCAGTGGCTATCGCGCCGAGGACATCCACAACAGGCGTGAACAATGACGCAACCTTCGCCGCGTCGAGACTCGTTTCGAGATAATAACGATTGACATAACCGCTGAAGTTGGAATAATTTTTCTCCTGCCGCGAGAACGCCTGCACCACTCGCACGCCATTGACGTTTTCCGCCAGCACTGAGTTCGTCCACGATACGGCGGCGCGGACTTTGCGATAACTCTGCCGCGCAAATTTGCGGAAGATGATGGTTGCCAACACCATGAACGGCAGAACGGTAAACGTAAGCAACGACAACTTCACATCAAGCGCAAGCATCGCAACCAACGTGCCGATGATGCCAAGCAAATTTCGCACGATCGCCAACACCGCCCACGTGATGAACTCGCGCAATGTGCCAACGTCGTTGATGACGCGCGTGATGACACGACCAACGCTGTAGCGATTATAAAAACTCAGCGAGAGATTTTGCAAATGCTCGAACATCGCCGTGCGGACATCGTACAACACATGTTGACCCACGCGAGACATGATCCGCACACGATAAAAGTTTGTGACCAGTTGGATGATCGAAATAATCAGATACGCCAGCACGATATTTCTCAGCGCGTTGACATCTTTCGCGCCGATACCTTCGTCAATGGCGAGTTTGACGAAGTAGGGTCCTGACACAGCCGCGGCGGTCACGACGATCATGAGGATCAACGCAAAGAACATCCGCGCCGCATACGGCTTGACGAATCGAAGCAGTCCGCGCGCCACTCTGGGGTCGTACCCCTTATCGAGCGTCTCTTCCGATTGGGTGATGAATTGGGGAGGGATGATTTTTGTGGTCATGGTTGATGTAAGCAGGTAAACAAGTACACACGTACACAAGTAAACACGCCTTACCTTGTATACATGTTTACGTGTTTACTTGTGTACTTTTTTCACGCGATCTCGCGCGAATCCTCATCAGGTGAGATTTCTTCCATCTGAATGTCTTCCATCTCCTCCGAAAACCCAGCCTGATCCACTAATTGCAAGTCGTGGATTTCTTTGTACAGCCCGCCGCGTTTGAGAAGTTCTTCATGTGTGCCGCGTTCGGCGATCTGACCTTTGTCCAGCACGAGGATCAAATCGGCGCGGCGGACTGTGGAGAGGCGATGCGCGATGACGAAGGTAGTGCGTCCCTCCATCAACGTATCCAGCGCGGCTTGGATTAACTTTTCAGTTTGAGTATCAACAGATGAGGTTGAGTCGTCGAGAATCAAAATGCGCGGATTCATCAACAGCGCGCGCGCAATCGCCACGCGCTGACGTTGTCCGCCTGAAAGCGTCACGCCGCGCTCGCCGACGATTGTGTCGTAACCGTTGGTGAAACCTTCGAGGAACTCATGCGCCTGCGCGGCTTTCGCAGCGGCGATGACTTCGTCCATGGTCGCGTCGGGACTGCCGTATGCGATGTTGGCTTTGATTGAATCGGAGAACAACAAGGATGTTTGCAGAACGATCCCGATCTGTTTTCTGAACGCGACCAAATCCATCTCGCGCACATCCACGCCGTCCACGAACACACAGCCTTCAGTCACATCGTAAAAGCGCGGGATGAGATTGATGAAAGACGTTTTGCCCGAACCCGTCGGTCCGATCAGCGCGACGATTTGATTCGGCTGGACGTTCACGCTGATCCCGTTCAACGAGGCGGTTCGTTCGCCTTTGTAATTCAGCCTCACGTCGCGAAACTCGACTTCGCCGCGCAGGGATTCCATTTTCACCGCGTTCGGCACGGATTGAATCGCAGGCTCGATGTCCAACACTTCAAAGACTCTCTGCGCACCCGCTGCCGCCTCGCCGCCCGCGTTGACGAGTCCCGTCAACTGTTGGGCTGGTTCCGCCATCATCAAAATATACGCATTGAAGGCGACGATCGCGCCGATAGTCAACGTGCCGTTCATGACCATTTGCCCGCCGAACCACAGGATCAAAATGACGCTGACCGTTGTGAGCCAGTTCGTCGTCGGCATGATCTTCGACCACTCATCAATGACATGCACCCACGATTTGAAAACGACATTGTTCGCATCGGTGAAACGCTTGATCTCATATTTCTCACGCGCAAACGCGCGGACGACTTGCACGCCCACCACATTTTCCTGCAAGCGGTTCGAGACCTCGCCCATCGCTTGATCCACGATGAAAAATAACTTGCCGATTTTCGTCCCAAAACTGGAGGTCATAAACACCAGCGGAATCATCGGCAGGAGCGCGATGCCAGCCAGCATCGGATTCGCCGCGAACATGGAATAGATCACGCCGATGGCGAGCATGATAAATTTCACGAGATCGGAGACGGCGCTGCCCGAAAATTTTTCTATCGAGCGCACGTCTTCGATACAGCGCGAGATGAGTTGCCCCGATTGCGTGTGGTCGTGATAGGTAAACGGCAAATGCTGGATGTGATCGTACGTGCAATTTCGCAGGTCATAGCCAACGTGAGCCGCGATCCATTCGGTGGTGTAGCGGTGAACCAGGCTGAGGAAAGCCGAACCAAGCCCAAGTCCGAGGAGGAGAAGCGCGGATTGGGTGATCTGACTCAAGTCGCCGCGCGCGAGTCCGTCATCCACTGCTGTCTGAATAATCCGCGGGACGAGGAGGTTGAGCGCGGTGATAATGAACAACATCAAAAGGGTCGCGAGTATCTGCC
>JAEURC010000067.1 GCA_016789025.1 Anaerolineales bacterium | reverse complement strand
GAACCAGATTCCGATCGCGCTGGCAACCGCCATCCACACCCCGCGCGAGGTGGCTAAAAAAATCACGAGGGCTTGAAGGAGCAATCCAAAAATCACCCACGCAAACGAGCCGCGACCCAAGCCTTGCAATGCCAGATACATCCCAAACGGCATCATGATCGCGATGAGACCTGCCGCGTAATTGGGATGTATCTGCGCCCAGCCGGTGGAAGGTCTCGCTTGCATTAATATCCCTCCCACCTCATTGGCGATTTGTAATTTGCGCGGATCGGCAACAAAATCCTGCGTGAGCAGAAAATAGATTGCCACGCCAACACCCACACAAAAAAATAGCGCGGCTACCCAAACGAGATTCTCGCCCGGTTGAGCGCTCAACGCATAGTACAGCAAAACCGACAGAACGATCAGTTGAAGTTTCTGCAATCCTGTAGACGGGTCGTACGCCGCCCAATAGCCGGCAACCGCCGTCAGCGCATACACCGCCACGAGCAAATCAAAGCGGGTTCTTCGAAACGGAGCCACTCCCGCAAAAAAACGGACACCCCAGGGAATGAGCGAGGCGGCGATGGCATACATCCCCAGATCAGGGCGAAGAGCCACCGCCGCTCCACTTAAAAACACAAGACACAAATCAAACAGCGCAAACCTTGGGCTTCCCACCGATTCGCGCGTTAATGCCCGGGTCATTGACGAATCAAATCTTCGCCTAGCCCGCGCCACCTACTGGCGCGCCCTCATCGGAAGACGCCCAGAAGATGTGTTGCAGGCCGACATTGAGGGCGGTCTTCATTGTTGACCAGTCGTACATCAACATCTTGAGGTACGTAAGCGCGGGACCCGGGCGGAATGCCCATTCGCGGAAGGCGCGTTTTTGCCAGTAGAGCAATTTTTCTGCCGGCATATTCGGGTAATCGAGCACGGTGCCTTTGTCCATGTCCACTTGTTCCCAGCGGGTTCCGGGGCGGAACCATTTGTTCTTCACCACTTCAAAGAAAAAGGGCGTGCCCGGATACGGCGCGGCAACATGGAAGAGGGCAATATCAAGCGGGAGTTTCTTCGAGAAGTTGATCGTATCGCGGATGGTCGCCTCGGTTTCGCCGGGCAAGCCGATGATGAAGTAGCCCCAGTTCATAATACCGGCTTTCTTTGCCCAACGCAAGGCGCGTTCCGCTTTATCGGGGTAGGCGCCTTTGCGGGCATGTTTGAGGATCTGTTCGTTACCGCTTTCGATACCCCACGAGATCAGGCGGCAACCCGCTTTGCCCATCAACATCAACATCTCTTCGTCCACATAATCGACGCGGCTGTTCGAGGTCCAATGGATGTTGATCTTCTCGTCAATCATCATGTTGCAGAGTTCGACCACCTGATCGCGCGAAACCGTGAACAGATCGGCATACATGTGAATGTTGTTGATGCCGAGTTTCTTCAAATACCACATCTCTTCCATGATCTTTTTCGGCGAGCGCAAACGCGTGGCATATTGGTAACTCACGTGCTTGATACAGTAGGTGCAACCCGCAGGGCACCCGCGACTGGTGACGATAAAGGTAAACGCGCCCTTGATCAATGGCATTTTATACGATTGCAACGGGAGTAGTTCGTGCATCGGGATCGGCATATCGTCCAGGTCGGCAATGAAGGGACGCGGGAAGTTGAGGATGATCTCTCCACTCTCTTTGCGCCAGGCAATGCCTTTGATGCCGTGCATGTTCACGGTTCCGTCTCCATTCAGGGATGGGCGGTAGGTTGCGTCGTGCTTGGTGAACATCTGCGTGATCTGCGGGGAGCGCTCCCCGATCTTGCCTTCAAGGTGATCGAGAAGATCGCGGATGGTTAGATCGGGTTCGCCGACGAGCGCAAAATCGAGGCTGGGATACGGGCGCATCGTTTCGACGGGAATCGGCGTGATGTGCGTTCCGAACGCGATAGTTTTTGCGCCGCGAGCATGAGCGAGGAAACAACCGTAGACGTCGTTCTCAAGAGTCGGGGCGGTCATTTGAGTGAGATAATATTTCGGCTGATATTTGTTGAGCAGTTCGGTAAATTCGGGCCAGCCCATGCGCTCGGCATTGCAATCCACAACTTTTACCGTATACACTGGGTGCAACAACGCCGCCATCTGCGCCAGCGATACTTGGGGCCAAACCATATTTTCGCGCGTGCGGCGACCGACGCGATGCTGTGTGCGAATCCACAGTTCGCCGTCGGGGGTGGGAGGATTCACCAGCATAATGTCCACAGCCTCAGGCGAGCGCGAAGCGGCAAGCAACCCCTCGTGAACGATCGCATCTGCGTTCGGGAAATCCGCATTGCGTAGTTTCGGAATGTTACGCGCCCCCAGGTTGATCGTTTTTATATCCAGGTTTTTGTTTTCCATTTTATGTACTCCTTCTGTCAAACCTACATACCCATATCCTGCTTTGTGAGTGATTCGCGCTGGCTAAGTTCTTCGAGGATTCTCAAGAGCATCCAGTACACCACAAGCTGGATTCCAACAAGGAAGATCATTGCGCTCCCCAATAAATAAAACCACAAGCGTTCGATCGCCCATCCTTGCAAACCGAGCACAAGACTAATTGCGCCAAGGATAAACCCCACCAGAATTCCCAATATGCCCATCCACCCAAACTGCTGGTCGAGAGGCGTTTTGAAAATGGGTTTTCCGAACAGCCCTTGTTTGATCGGTTTCTTGTAAAACAACGCTACAAGATAATTGAAAGTAATGCCCAAGGCAAAGACGTTAATTCCTGCCACTGTCGAGATCATGCCCAAAAACAAGGCGGCGACGCTGGCAGAGTCGAGAGTTGTGACTCCGCTTGCGCGCAGATAAATCAGCCACAACGAAACCAAGCCGGCGATGCCCAAGCTTGCAAGCCCGATCAACCCAAGGATACGGACCGGGTTGTAGGACATGGCGGTCCACACCATGCTTTGCAGGAAGATGCGTCCGTCGCGGATGGCGCTGAGTTTCGACCGCCCCACGCGCTCGCTGTAAGGAATGGGCACTTCTTCGATCTTGATGCCTTCATGCAGGGCGCGCGTGCTCATCACGGGCGTGAGGTTCAACCCATCGGGCAACGGATAGACGTGTTCGAGAATCTCCCGCTTGAAGACGCGCATCCCGCTGGCGCTATCGGTCACTTTTTGACGACCGAGAATGGTCAACAGGGTGGCAAAGAAGAAATTACCGATGCGCCTCACGAGGGGCATTTCGCTTTTTTCTCCCGCCATGCGAGAGCCGATCACCAACTCGGCGCCGTTCAATGCAGATTGGCAAAGCTTGGGAAAATATTCCGGCGGGTAGGTTCCATCCGCGTCGAGGAAGCCGATCAATTCCCCTTTCGCCTGCGCGAAACCGGTCTTCAATGCCGCGCCGTATCCTTTATTTTTTGGATGACGTACCAGCGTGACGCCTTTGATCTTCGATGCGACTTCCGCCGTCTTATCGCGGGAGCCATCATCCACTACCAGCAATTCCATTTCTTCCACACCCGCTTTTTTCAGGTCGGGCGCCACCGCCAGCACGCGGGTCGCAATCTCTGTAATGCCATCCTCCTCGTTGTAGGCGGGGATGACCACCGATAATATCGTCATGTATTTTTCCTCTCACTCATAAATGATAGATCGTTCGATCTGCTTTGATAGTTTTACCGTCGATCTCGCGCAGTACTTTTGCCGGCACGCCCCCAACCACTGTGTGCGGGGGAACATCCTGTGTGACCACCGCCCCGGCGGCGACTACCGCCCCCTTGCCCACGCGCACCCCATCTGTGACGATCGAACCGGCGCCCAGCCAGACATCGTCTTCGATCACGATTCCCTCCGCCGTGATACCTTGCTCCACAAATGGACGGTTCGGGTCGTCGAAGATGTGATTGACCGAGATGATCTGGGTGAACGGCGAAGTGTACACCCGGTCACCGATTGTCACGCCGCCCTGTCCGCGAATGATGGAATATTCACCTACGAGACTGTCGCGCCCGATCTTGATCCCGGAATTCGGCATCCCGCGAAAGTTATACACGTGCAAGATCGCGCCGTGCATCACAATACTCCGTTCGCCGATCTCGATCCCATTCGGGCAGGCATGCAAGTACGCTCCATGATCGAGATAGGAACCATTTCCAAGTTTGATATGATCCGCAAATCGGAGGCGAACATTGTTCTCAATGGCGGCAAAACCGTCCATCCGCAGGATTAATTTATACAAAACGCTTCGTATGGCGATCCCAACAATGGTCGGAATCCAACCGAGCAAAACAAGGAAGAATTGCTCGTAGAAATAACGAAAGATCGACGACGCCTGTCGGCTGAGATATAAACGAATATTGGCTATCATAAGGTTGGTACGTGGCGCGCTCCGCCATCTCGACATGGATCGAGTCTATAAACGGCTTTATGTTCGCTTCCAGACTCACAGGTAGTATATAATAAAAAAATGTACCCTGCGGTGTTTCTGGATCGAGATGGCGTGCTGATCGAGAACCGGGAGGATTATGTTCGCGAATGGTCCCAGGTGCTCGTCTACCCCAAGACGTATTTATCCCTATTAAGAATACAGACTGCCGGTTACAAAATCGTGGTCGTGACCAACCAATCTGCAGTCGGGCGCGGTTTGATTTCCGTTCAAACCGCGGAAGCAATCAACGTTAGACTCATCGAAACGATCCGGGAGAACGGCGCACATGTTGACCGGGTCTACATGTGCCCACACCAACCGGACGAGGGATGCGACTGTCGTAAGCCAAAACCGGGGATGATCCTGCAAGCGGTTCGCGAACTGGACCTGGACCTGAGTCGCTCGTGGATGATCGGCGACGCCTGGAGCGACCTGCTCGCCGGTCAATCGGCGGGCGCGCGAGGTTTAATCATGGTGAAAACCGGGCGCGGGCTTGACCAGTCACGAAACTCGAAGCCCGAAAATTTACAGGGCTATTCACTCGTCGATGATCTTGAAAAAGCCGTAGACACCCTGCTCGCCGATCAAGGCCGCAACCGCTAGACCTTCGCCAGCGACTCGGCGACCGCAATATCTTTGATCGCCTTGACGATCATATGCTCGAGCATCAGGTGGATATCCTCGACGTGCTCGATCACATGACTATCCACATGGACTTGAATATCAACCAGCGAGGCAAGTTTTCCGCCGGTAAAACCTGTAAAGCCGATCGTAACGGCGTTGTATGATTTTGCCTCTTCAATTGCCTTCACCACATTGGCAGAATTGCCGCTGGCAGAGATCGCGATCACCACATCTTCGGCTTCCACCAGGTTGGCAAGCTGGGCGGCGAACACATTTTCGTAGCCTTCATCATTGGCATACGCGGAAAAAATTGCCATATTATCCGTCAAGCCGATCACGCGGAAGTGCGGCAGACTATCGTGCCGCGTATTCTTCGCCAGGTCGCAAACAAAATGGTTGGCGGTCGAGGCGGAGCCTCCATTGCCCATGATGAAGACCTTCCTCCCCTCCAGCCGCGCGTTTTGCAACGTCTCCACCACGCGCGTGATCGACTCCACCGGCAGTTTCCCCACCGTGTCTTGCAACACAGAAATATATGAAGTGATATGTTCCATGGAAAATACCTTTCTCATCTTCGATAATTAAAGATGACCTTTGTGCCGTCTGGTTCGAGTTGAAACGGGAGTTCCTGTAACCCGCTCAATGCCTGACGGATGGCTTGATGTTTTTCATGCGGCGCGCACAGCAGGATGAACCCCCCGCCTCCCGCCCCAGTGATTTTGCCTCCGATCGCCCCAGCCCGGCGCGCCGCGTCGTACATCTCGTCGATCCTGCCATTGCTGATCTGCCCCGCCATGCGCTTCTTCAACTCCCATGACCGGTGCAACAGCGAACCGAACGCGTCGAATTGCCCTGCCTGCAAATCGGATTTCGCCTGATATGCCATATCTCTAATTTCACGCAGAACGTTCATGCGGTCTTTGATGTTGCTTTTCTGTTCGGTCAGCACCGAATCTGCCTTGCGGCTGATCCCCGTGAAAAAAAGCAGGAAGCGGTCGTTCAGTTCGCGCCGCAAGTCTGCGTCGAGGATGACCTTCTCCACCTTCACCTGTCCATCCGGGCAGAATTCAAAAAAACGAAGGTTTCCATACGCCGCGATGTATTGATCCTGGATTCCGATGGGCTTGCCAAGCCTGCCAATTTCGATATCACAGGCTTCGCGCGCCAGTTGCTCCACGGTGACAATGTTGCCTAAATAGGTATGCAGGGCATGCACGGCGCCAACCGTAACGGTGCTCGAGGAGCCAAGCCCGGAACCCTCCGAGGGGATATCGCCCATGGTGGTCACTTCGATACCCTGAGAGACGCCGGTCAAGAGCAATGCCTCGCGAATCATCTCGTGATGAATCTGGCTGACATCGTCCACCATTTCAGTTTGGGTATAGCCAATGCGAAGTTTATGGTCGAAGCGTTTTTTGACCGTGACAAAAATATATTTATCGATCGCGGAACTTAAAACACACCCGCCCTCCTCCATGAAGAAAGACGGGAAGTCGGTGCCTCCGCCGAAAAAACTGATCCGCAATGGGGTTTGGACAATGATCAAGCCGGTTGCTCCGCAACTTTGAAGTATTCGACCGTTTTGCGCATGCCTTCGTCGAGTCCTATGGTCGCGCTCCAGCCGAGATCGCGCCCGGCTTTGGAGGCATTCAGGTAAATGTGCCGCGTCTCACCCAACTTGGCAGGTCCGTGTTTCACCGGTAATGTATAACCGGTCGCTTCTTTCACCGAAGCGCAAATTTGGTTGACGGATGTGGGTATCCCCCACCCGATGTTATAGATGCCGGGTTGGTGATCAACCGTAGCGGCGAGGAGATTCGCGCGGGCGCAGTCTGTCACGTAGACAAAATCACGAGATTGCTCGCCATCGCCATTGATCGTCACCGGTTCCCCGGCGAGCATCTTGCCGGTGAAGATGGCAACCACCCCGGCTTCGCCATGCGGATCTTGCCGCGGGCCGAACACATTCGGGTATCGCAAAACCGTATAGTTCATACCGTAGTTAACGTGATACATGAAGAGGTAATGCTCCACGGTATGTTTGCTCGCCCCATACTGACAAATCGGGTTGATCGCGTCGGTCTCTTCGCAGGGTAGGCGTTCCGGCTCGCCGTAGACCGCGCCCCCCGTGGAAATATAGATGAATCGTTTGACGCCAAATTCCTTCGCGCATTCGATCAGGTTGATCGAGCCGAGGATGTTGACGTCGGCATCGAACAGCGGCTGCGCCACCGAACGGCGCACATCCATTTGCGCCGCATGATGGCTGATGAACTCCGGTCGTTCCGCCGCGAAAACGTCGCGCATTTTCGGGTCGCGGATATCCATTTTGTAGAATTTCGCGGCTGGGTTCAAATTCGATTCGCGCCCTGTTGAGAGATCGTCAAGAATTACGACCTCGAATCCGTTTTCAAGGAACACGTCAACGACGTGAGACCCAATGAAGCCAGCCCCTCCCGTAACAAGTATTTTTGCCATGAAACTAATCCTTTGGTGATTTTAGTATGCGCCGCGACTTTTCAAAACCGCGGGGATGGTTTGGAACAGCAACTGCAGATCGAGCCAGATACTCCAATTGCGGATGTAATACATATCCAGGCGGACGCGCTCATCGTAGGAAATATCCGAGCGCCCGCTCACCTGCCACAAGCCCGTGATGCCGGGTTTTACGGTCAACAGGTTCATATCGAACTGCTTATACATAGCCACTTCTTCCGGCGAGATCATGCGAGGTCCCACAAGCGACATGCTCCCCATCAACACATTGAATAACTGGGGTAATTCGTCGAAGCTGATCTTGCGAAGGTAATTGCCGATCCAGGTTACGCGCGGGTCATTCTTCAATTTGTGATTGCGCGCCAGTTCTTCCTTTAGTTCCGGGTGCCGATCCAGGATTTCATCGCCATTCACATGCATGGTGCGGAATTTCAAGGCATGGAACTTCCGACCATTCAACCCCATGACCCGGCGTCTGTGGATGATGGGTCCTCTCGGCGAGGTAATCTTTACCAAGAGCGCAATCAACAAAAAGACAGGGATCAAGAGAATCACGCTGACGATCGCCAGCGTGTAATCGAGGATCGTTTTTAGCATGATGTCTGTGCCGGTCAAGCGCACTTTATGCACATTGACCAGCGGCACATAGGCGAACTCGTTGACCGTCATGCCGGTGGTAATGACTTCATATAGCCCAGACGACATGCGGAGATTTACCGCATCGGAAATCCCATATTTCTTGAAAATTTCCATCAGGTAATCGCGTGTGGAAAAGGCGCTGGAGGCTAGTATCACTTCGCCGATCTGGAATTGTTCGATAATCTCGCCTAACTGATCCACAGAACCCAGGTTTACCAGGTTATTGAAGAGCGGCGTAGTGGCGGCAAACTTCTTGTCCACAAAACCGACCACATGCAAGCCAGATGTTTCCCATTTTTGCAATTGTTCGGCAAGCCATCTCCCC
>JAEURC010000048.1 GCA_016789025.1 Anaerolineales bacterium | reverse complement strand
CACCGAAGTTGCCGATCCTGCCGCCGGAGCCGGAGAAGCCCGCCGATGCGAACAACGCCCAGGCAATGCAAGTCTATAAACAAAACAAGGCAGATTATGATAATGTAGTGGATGAGATCAACGCGCAGTATGCCCAGCGGCTGAACGCTTTCAAAACCTCGGATAAAATTTTCGACAGGGGATTCATCGCCATGGTGGCGTTGAGCGAATCGGGACGCAAGACGCAATGCCAGTTCAACAATGGGTGGCTGTATTTGATCGACACGCCGTAAGGAAGAAATTGGCATCGATTGCCAACGCCCGCCTCGCGGTTCGATTTTCATCATCGGAAATCTCTTTTTCAATCTGCAAGCGCAACGTGATGGAAGCTAACGAATTAGCGCCGTAATCGCGCGCCTTACACGATCGCGAAGTTATTTTCTCAAAATTTATCACGTTGCGGCACGGAAACCAGCCGTCAATAGGAGATGGAAGCGGGGCAAATCCCATAAATAATTTGTGTTATCATGAGCACTTCCATCGCAGAATTTTTCCACATAGAGGAATCTTTCATCCGGAGAGAAAGAAATGGCAAAGTCATCACTGATCGGTAAAACCATTGGCAAACGTTACGTGATTGAGGAGATGCTCGGGCAGGGCGGCATGTCGGCGGTGTATAAAGCCACCGACCCCAACCTCAAGCGCGTGGTCGCTATCAAGGTTATTCACTCGCATCTTTCGGATAACCCGGATTTTGTAAGACGGTTCGAGGAAGAAGCCTCGTCTGTGGCGCAGTTGCGTCACCCCGGCATCATCCTCGTGCACGATTTCAACAAAGACGAGGAACTCGACCTGTATTACATGGTGCTCGAGTTCGTGCCGGGCGAAACCATCCAGGATCATCTCAAGCGCCTCAACGACCAGGGGAGAAAATTATCCGTTTCCAAAGCGATGGAATACATGGCAAACATCTGCGACGCCGTAGATTACGCCCACCAGCGCGGCATGATCCACCGCGATATCAAACCCGCCAACCTGATGCTCACCACCTCCGGTCAAGCCATCCTGATGGACTTCGGCATTGCCAAGATCGTCGGCGGCACGCGGCACACCGCCACCGGCGCGGTTGTGGGCACGGCGATGTACATGTCGCCGGAACAGATCAAAGGCGAACAGCCCGACCGCCGCTCGGATATTTATTCGCTCGGCGTGACGTTGTTCGAAATGCTCAGCGGCAAGCCGCCCTTCGACGCCGATTCGGCAATGACGTTGATGATGATGCACATCAACGACCCGGTGCCCAACCCGCAAAAGTTGAACCCGGAGGTCCCCGAAGCATTGGTGGACGTGGTGAACAAAGCGCTCGAGAAAGACCCCGCCGATCGCTACCAGACTGCCGCGCAAATGGCGGCGGCGCTCCGTAATGTGCTGGCTGGCCGCGCCGCTGGACCTGTCCCCTCCTCGCGTTCGACGATGGTCGAAGACGCGCCAACCATGACGAAAAGCAAAAGCGCCACAACAGTTGAACCGGTCAGCGCGCCGCGTGGAACGGTGGTCGAAAGCAGTCCGATGCATCAACAAGCGCGCGGCACGATGGTCGAAAGCGCGCCGCAACCCACTCCGTATTCCGCGCCGAGTCAACCCGCATCAAAACCGAAATCGCGCTCGCTCGTGCCGATCCTGGCCGGCGTGGTCGTCCTGTTTGCCTGTCTTGCAATCGGCGGATTTTTCCTCTTCAATCAACTCCTCGGCGGAGGCAATGCCACCGAGCCGCCGGTCATCCTGACGAACACACAAGCGCCCGCTACCGAAGCGCCGCTGGTCATCGTCGAGTCGCCAACTTTGAGCGTGACCGACACTCCCGCCGCAACGCCGACAGAAGCGATCCCACCGGGACCATACGTGCGTATCAATTCGATCACGATTGACGCGAACAACCGCTACGTTGTGGAATATGAAACGTTCGAATTCACAGAATCGTTGCCCGGCATGCACATCCACTTTTTCTTCAACACGGTCTCACCGCAGAACGCCGGTTCACCAGGTTCTGGTCCATGGTTCCTCTACGGCGGACCGCGTCCATTTAGCGGGTATCGAGTCTCCGACAAGCCTGCCGCGGCAACACAGATGTGCGCGCGCGTGGCAAACAGCAATCATTCGCTGAACGGACTCGAGAGCGGCAACTGCGTAGATCTGCCGCCAAGCCCGTAAACAGTGTTGAATGTAAACGGCGACCATCAGGTCGCCGTTTTTATTTAATCGCCCGCTTCGTGATCGAGTCGAATAGAAAATCGATCAAATAGTGATTCACCTCATCGGCCGCATCGTGTTGCACCCAATGCGTTGACTCGGGGAAGAGGATCAAATTTCTGTCGTCGCAATAATCCATACTTGGGCGCGCGAGGCGATGACTGAGCGCGAAGTCCTTCATTCCCCACATCATCAATGTGCGGGTTTTAACCTGCACATCCGCAGGCATCTTCGGCGGGAATTGAAATACGGCGCGATACCAATTCAGCATGGAGGTCAATGTGCCGGGCTGAGACCATGCCGCCTTGTATGTTTCGATGTCTTCATTGGTGAATGTGTTTTTCACGGATGAGTTGCGCAGACCGCGAACCATCTCGCGGAAATCGTTCGCGGACAATATCTTTTCCGCGAGCCGCGGTAACTGGAAGAAAAGCCAGTACCACGAGCGTCGTATTTGATCGGGGTCGCGTTGCAACGACCTGCGATACACGACGGGATGCGGCGAGTTGAGAATTGCCAGTTTATGTAGCTTTTCCGGGTGGTTCATGGCAAACATCCACGCCACGCCCCCGCCCCAGTCGTGACCCACGAGGTTGATCTTCTCGTAATCCAGGGCTTTGATCAAACCAACCACATCATCCACAAGCGTGGAAATGTCGTAGTCTTTTTTATCCTTCGGCTTATCGCTCAGGTTGTAACCGCGCTGATCAGGGACGACAACCCGGCATCCCGCATTCACCAACGCGGGAATCTGTTTCCTCCACCCATACCAAAATTCTGGAAAGCCGTGCAGGAGCACGACTGGGATTCCGCTTTTCGGTCCCGCCTGAACCACATATAAGCGGATTCCGTTCGTTTCGATATAACTATGTTCAAGTTCCATTCGGGTACTGCCTCCAAAACGGAAGTGATGGCTTAGCTACAGAGCACGCAGAGAGTTAGAGATTCTCATCTGAGAACTCTGCGATCTCTGTGGCTAAGAATCCTTGACCGCTTCCAAAAACGCGGCGGGATTGTACCAAAGAATTGTGCGCGAAAGACAATTCTCAGAGAGCGTTTAGGTCACGCGTAGGTTTCGTAGGGAAAGCATGGGGGAAACGCTTGATTTCCTCAATACCCTCCCCTAAAATACGCGCGGATCAAATCCGAAATATCCGCAGTCGTGTTCTGTCTTGCGACGGCGAAGAAATCGTACGCGGTGGCGCGACCACGCCCGTAGCGCGAGGCGTAATCTTTGAGGAAGGCGAAGAACGCATCATCGCCCATGCGATAGTTCAGCGCTTCCAAAAAGTTCGCGCCGTTGAGATAACTCGAGTTGACGTAGGCGCGGAAGGTCGGCGCTTCGTAGATGGTCGTATCCACATAGCCCGAGGGACCAAAATAATTGACGCGCCACTGCCACCACCAATCGTACGAGTTTGGATAAATATATTCATAGAACAGCGCCTCGCTATAGACAGACAGCGCCTCATCGAGCCACGGCTCCGTGGCGGCGTCATTCCCCACCAGCCCATACCACCACTGATGCGCGATCTCGTGCACGCCGATCGCCACCAGGTTACTGCGCGCCGAACCGTCGTATTCGTTGTAAAACTTCGTCGCTAAAAATATCAACCCATCATATTCCTGCCCGTCGTTCAAATCCGATTGCACGATGGACAGGCTTCCATACGGATACGGACCGAATAACGACTCGAACAACCCCACCGCGCGCACTGCCGCATTCAGGATGGCAAGCCCTTCCGTTTCATAACCGGGATAATAATACGCGCGGATCACCGCCGCCCCTGCGGTTGCTTCCACAAACTGGAACTGGTCGCTCGCCGAGAGGGCAAATGTGCGCGCGCCGAAGAGACGATAACGAGTCCACTCATTATTCGGCTCCCCAACTCCGCTGGCGGCAAACACAATACTCCCCTCCGTGACGCGGACGTTCACTTCAAAGTCCGCCGCATCTTGAACGAGATGCTCGCCCAGATAATAATCGTCATGCAGAACCCAGCCGTTGCTATACGGCACAACGAATGGAAACCAATCCGTCAAATTGACCTGGTCTACATCGTAACCGTACGGATGATCTTTCACTTTGGCGGGAATCGAAAGGTGGAAACGCATCGCCAACGTCACCTGCGCTCCCGGCGCCAGAGACTGCGGCAAATAGACCGTCAGCCGGTGACTGTTCACATCGTAATTCAACGCAACGCCGTTGAGCAATATATTTTCGAGATTGAAACCGCCCTGATGGTTCGGCTCGACCGCCAGCACCAGTTCGTTCAGCGCCGCTCCCGTTTGATTCGTGTATCGAATCGTCTCATCCACCGCGAGCTGGTTACCGTAATAATCGAGCAAAGCAAACAGCGTATATTGTGTCCGCGATGTGGTTGGGGGCGAGGTTGGTTGAGGTAGTGAAGTCGCAGTGAAAGCAAACGTCGGAGGCGGCGTATTCGTCGGTGGTTGGGGCGTGAAGGATGGCGTCAATGTCACCGGCTGGAAAGGCGTCAGGGTCGGCGACGCGCCCGGGTCCTGGGTAACAACCACAAGTGTGGGAGGAAGCGTCTGTCCCCTTTGGGGCAGGTTGCAAGAGGCGAGAAAAAATAAAAGGATGAAAAAAATAAATCGAAGTGGAATTTTCATAATGATTGAACATGTCACTCTGAGGGAGCGTTCGCCGCGACCGAAGAGTCTCGTACTTTCAAGATCAGAGACCCTTCGCTACGCTCAGGGTGACACATCGTTAGTATGTTTTCTGAAAATACTTCGCCATCAGGTCAGATAGATCCGCCGACGTGTGTTCGCGCAAGACGCGGAAGAAATCAACCGCTGTCGCGCGACTGCCCGCGTATTGAGCGTAATAATCTTTGAGGAACGCGAAGAAAATTTCATCGCCCACACGCTCGCGCAACTCTTGTAAAAATCGCGCGCCCGTTAAATACACTTTATCCCAATACGGTCTCTGCCCGTCGCCATCGTACACTTGCGTATCCACAAAGCCCGCGTTTTGAAATTCAAAATAACGATAGCTCTGCCACGAAGCAACCAGATCGGGATAGATCGCTTCGTAATACATGCGCTCGCTGTACGTGGCAAGCGCTTCATCGAGCCACGGCTCGATACCCTGATCGTTCGCGACCGCGTCGAACCACCATTGATGCGCGGTCTCATGCGCGCCGATGATCACGAGATAATTCACAGGCGTGCCATCATACAAATTAAAATAATCGCGGCTGATGAAATAGAACGCCGAATATTCCATGCCGTCGTTGAAGTCGCCCTGCACGGCGGTCATCGTTTTGTGACGATACGGTCCGAACTTTTCAGTGAACACTTGCAACGCCTGCGCGGTGGTTTGCAATAACGCTTCGCCCTCTTCATCGTAAAACGCGAAATAATACGCGAAGACTTTTACATCGCCGACGGTCTGCGTGGCGACTTTGTAATCAGTGCTCATGGATAGGGCAAACGTGCGCCCCGCGTCCAACTCGAACTTGCGGCTGGTCGCAAACCCTGATGCCGCCTCCGCCCCTGAGGAGGCGATCTGCGGAGTCGTCCCGTCGGTGAATGAAACCGTCACATCAAAATCTGCAACATCATAAACAAGATGTTCGCCATAAAACCACGGGTTATGCAATATCCATCCTTCGCCTGATTGATACGGCACGATGAACGGATACCAATCTACAAAGTTGATTTGCCTGTCGGAGTATCCATAAATCTGCGGGCGGACTTCGTTAGGATTGCTGTACGCTTGCATCTGCGGAAGGATAAGTCCGTAGTTCATCGTAATTGTGATCGTTCCGCTTGGAGGCAGAGGTTGAGGAAGGGGAATTTCGAGGCGTTGCGTTTGGGGTTCGAGGATGTAATTGGTAATTGGTAATTGGTCTACGGTCAGCGATCTGAGATCGAATCCGCCGCTCCATAGGTTGGGTTCAACAGCGAGGACGATACTTGTCAGCGTTTCGCCTGTCCAGTTGGGATAGGTGATGGTCTGGTTCACCTCCGCCGCTTTGGCTGAATAGTTCATCTGTAAATCAATCACATACTGCGGACGTTCCAATTCGGGCGCGAGGGTCGGGAATGCGGTTGGTGTTTCCGTGGGAAGCGCAGTCTCAGGAGGCGCGGTAGTTGGCGAAGGGGGTTGAGTTTCGGTGGGAAGAGGAGGGGGGGTTGAGGGAGAGCAAGAGGAAAGAAGAAAGAGGAAAGAGAGAAGAAAGGAAAGAATGACGCGCGTTGCGATGGGTTTGTACATGGGTGGTATTTTAACCGATTGAGATAATCCTTCACTTAACGACAAAGCCTCCCGCAATGTTTCTGTGAAGTGAAGTTAACAAATCTTTATTCTCTTCCCTCCAAAAGCGATGATGAAGAAAAACGTCGCTGTAAGCACGATTGCCGCGCCGGAGGCGATGCTGAGGTAGTACGAAAGATACAATCCAATCACTCCCGAAAGCGACGCAAAGATCGCGGCGAGCAACATCATTCTCGGCAAACGATTCGTGAGCAGATACGCCGTCGCGGCGGGGGTGACGAGCATGGCGACCATGAGGGCGACTCCGACCGTTTGAAGCGAGACCGCGACAGTGACCGCGATCAGCACGAGCAGAAGATTGTTGAGCAAGTCCACAGGGAGGCGAAGCGTGGCGGCAAGGATGGGGTCAAACGACAGCGTGGTAAATCCCTTGTAGAAGGCGAAAATGGTGAAGAGGACGAGTCCGCCGAAGAGGAGGATCAACCATAAACTTTGAGTCGAAACGGACAGCACATCCCCAAAGAGGAAGTGACTCAAGTCTACGGCGTAACTGCGGACGGTGGAGATGAGCGCGATGCCGAGCGCGAACATGCCCGCGAAAATAATTCCAATGGCGGTATCTTCTTTGATCTGGGAATTTTTGCTGATCGCGCCGATGCCCAGCGAGGCGACAATGGCTGTGCCAAGCGCCCACCAAAACAGCGGTTCACGCGCGCCGCCGCTGACGAGATAACCCAACGCGATGCCGGGGAGAATCGTATGCGCAAGCGCGTCGCCGAAAAACGCCATGCCGCGCAAAACAACAAATGTGCCAACGATTGCGCAGACAATACCAACTAGCACGGCGGCGATCATGCCTCGTTGCATAAATTCATATTGAAAAGGGGTTGTTAGAAAATCAATGAGTGTGTTCATTCTCATCATCTTCACAACAGTCATCAATCGCTAAAATATTTCCGTTCTCGGTTGATCGCAAACGTCCGCCATAGGCTTCTAAAAGTTTTTCTGTCTTCAACACTTCTTGCGGAACGCCGAACGCAACGATGCGATGATTGAGTAACAGGATGCGGTCAAAGTGACTCGCGGCTTGGTCGAGATCGTGTGTGGCGACCATGACCGTGACCTTATCCTGCTTGAGGCGGTCGAGCAGATTCAAAATCCCCTCCTGCGACGGGATATCCAAGCCAGTAAGCGGTTCGTCCATCAACATCAGTTCGGATTCTTGCGCGATGGCGCGGGCGATGAACATGCGTTGTTGCTGTCCGCCGGAGAGTTGGCTGATCTGGCGCGAGGCGAGATCGTGAATCTCCACCGTTTCGAGCGCGCGGTTCACAAACTCCCAATCTTTTTTGTGGGGCCAGTTGAACGGACCGAGTTTTGCCGAGCGCCCCATCATCACCACATCCGCCACCGTAACGGGGAAATTCCAGTCCACTTGCGAGCGCTGTGGGATGTAGCCGATGCAAACGTGTTTATCGGGATGCGATCCGTAGATGTTCACATCACCGGAAGACGGCTGTAAAACACCGGCGATCGTTTTGATCAACGTGCTTTTCCCCGCGCCGTTCGGGCCCACAACGGCAATGCGTTCGCCTTCGTGCAGATGGAACGTGATATTTTCGAGAGCATTCCTTCCGTTGTAGCGCACGGTAAGATGCGACACGTCGAGGATGGGTTGGTTGGCTTGGTGTGGCGAGTTTGGGTACATGGGAAAAGCAGAGCGCGGGATATGGGATACGAGTTGCGAGATACGGATTACGCGGGGCTATTTTAGCGCATCAACGATTTGCGTCACATTGTATTTCATCATATCAATATAGGTTGCGGCGGGCGCGCCATCGGTCAGCGATTCAAGATGCAGGTCAGGGACGACTCGTACGCCCGTTTCGTCGGCAATTTGTTCGGCGAGCGCGGGGTTATCGCCGGCATCCAGAAAAATCGCGGGCGCATTACTTGCTTTGACCTGGTCGATCAACGCCGCCAACTGTTGCGCGGACGGCGACGCGCCCGAACTGAAGCTCTCCAGCACAGACCCGACGATGGTAAAGCCATAGCGTTCCGCAAAGTAGCCAAGCGATTCGTGATTCGTCACGAGCAATCTGTTCTCAGCAGGGATTTGATCCACTTGCTCGACGATCCACGCATCAAGGGCTTGTAACTCAGCGACGTACGCATCGGCGTTGGATTTGAATTCGGCCGCGCCGGCAGGGTCGAAGTGAGTCAACCCTTCGCGGATATTTTCAACGCAAACGATGATGTTATTCGGGTCGAGCCAGATGTGAGGATCGAATCCGCCTTTGTCAACATCAATTTTTTTGCCCACACCCACGCCAGCAAAGACAAATTCCGCGTTGCCGCCCGCGGTTAAAAGCAACGGTTCAAGAAAAGTTTCATACGTTTCATAGTCGAACAGGATGAGCAGTTTCGCATCGGCAACTTTCGTCGCATCTTGCGGCGTGTATTGATAGGAATGCGGGTCCGCGCCGATGGGGAGAATGGATTCAATGCGGATGCGTTCGCCCGCTACATGTTGCGCAATGTCGGCAAGCATGGAGGTGGTGGCAAGCGCCTCAAGTTGCGACTCGGTCGAAGCGGGCGAGGCAACTTCACTGGGAGATGAAGCGGGCGTCCCTCCGCAGGCAGAGAGTGTTGTCGCTATAACGATCAGGTTAATCAGATGGCGAGCCATGGAACGTCTCCTAAAAAATTAACGCGCCAATCACGGCGCGCGCCACTGCGCGTTGAAACCGGCGATACCCAACTCTGTGATTTGCCCGGTGGCGATATCGATCAATTGTAGTTGCGGCTCTGACGATTCCGAATCGATGAATTCTACATCGTACAACAATTGGCTTCCGTCCGGCGACCAGGCAAGACTGCCATGTGCCCGGTTGGGCAGATCGGTGAGGGCGCGCGCGTCGCTCTCGTCCGAGCGCATCACCCAAATCTGGTTGCCACGTTCTGTGGCGAAGTCGCGGCGGATGAACGCGATCCAATTGCCGTCCGGCGACCAGGTAGCAAAGAGAATTTCATGATCGGTATCCGGGCTGAGGTTGCGCGCTGTGTCGGAAGCCAGCCGATACACGAACACTTGCGCGACAACGTGCTGGTCGTCCTTTATGATCGCATCGAGATATAAAATCGCATCGCCGCCCGGCGACCATTCTGCGGCATAGGAGTATAAACTTTTCACCAGACGATTTTCGCCGGTCTGCGTGTTGTACAAACGCAAACCGCCCGCGGCAGAGTAACTCAACCACGCGCCATCCGGCGACCAGCGCGGAGCCGAGCCGGGGAAGTTCATCGTTTTGAACAGCGGTTTGTTTTCCCCGGTGCGCAGGTTCATCCAGCGCGGGCTGATCAATATATTTTTTCCGTCCGGGTAGTTCAGATATTCATAAACGATCTCGTTGCCATCCGGCGAAAAGACCGGTCGCGAGCAGAGCGCGCGAACACAATCGAGCAATTTTGTTCGTTCGCGTTTCATCAGATTCACCAGCCAGAGACCGTTTTCCAGTTTTTCTGTGCGGGTGTTGTAGATCACTTGCGAACCGTCCGGTGAAAGCGCGTATCCCGCCACGTTATCGCGTTCGCCACTTAAGAGAACCGCTCCATTGGCGGATGTGACAAACAACTGTTGGACATCCTCCTCCCCTCTCGAAAGATACAGGATCTGCGATTCATTTCCCGGAGTGGAGCCTGCTTTCGCCAACTCGAGTTCGTCCGCAAACCGGGCATACGCTCCCATAGTCAGCGCCACGCCGAGGGCAAAGACCACCAATGCGCTGACCACCGGCAGAATCGGCGCGACGCGGTCGAATGCGCCGAAGCGGTCGAACAGGCGGCGGCTGTTCACCATCACCAAGCCGATGACGATCAACACGAAGGCAAGCCCTAGGCTGAATGAAACGATCAACGCCAGTCCCAGTAGGATGCGGTTGATCGCGATCGCCACCAAAAGGATCGCAATCGCATCGGGGCATGGAACCAGCCCGCCGCTGACGCCCAACGCGATCAAAGACCGCCAGGTGATCGTCTCCGGCACATCATGTGAGTGGAGTTTGCCGTCGCCGTGATGATGCAAGCCAGCCGTTGGCGCTTGAATTGTGACCGCGCCCAAGATTTTACCGGTAGTGACCGGCGATAACGAAATTTTCCGCTTTGGAGGAGCGGGCTTTTGCCTCCAGGCCCGATAGCGTTGTATCAGAAGATACAGTCCCAATCCTACAATGAGCAAGCCAGAGAGCAATTCAAGGAGCGGAATGAACACGGTGGGCAAAAAATATTGCGAGACGGTTAACGTGACAACGCCGAGCAACAACACAGAGCCGGTGTGAGTGAGCGTCACCACGCTTCCAAGCACAACCGCGTGCTTTGCAGTGCCGCGCGAGCCGACGAGGTATGCCGCCACGATCGTCTTGCCATGACCTGGCGTGAGAGCGTGCAAGGCGCCCAACACCAGCGAGATCGTAAGCGCCAGAAAATAAAACGACGCGGAAACTTCCTGTTTGCGAATCAGGTCAAGCAGAACTTCGCGCGAGTTAGCGTCCGAAAGGCTGGGGGGCGTGTTTTCGGCAGGCTGAGAAGTAGAATCTTGAGAGGTTGATGGAATCGACGGCAGGCCGGAATCCCATTCCACCCATAAGGATGTTGATCCCGCCTGTTGTTTCGCCGGCGGGATCAACGTCACTGCGATGCGGTTGCCCTCCTGCAACGGGGTGGGAAATTTCAGTTTGTCTTGCGCGGTGATGAAATACCAATTGGTCGATTTCGCCGGTTCCATCTCGTTCCACAGAACCAGTTCGAACGATTCACCGGGGCGCGCCATCCATGTTGCGGAAAAATGCAACGTGAGCGTTTCGGCGCCGGACTGAAACGCCTCCAAACTCGAGGGGAAGGTTGAATCCTCCAGGTGGAGAGGCAGGCTCACCCCGTCGATGGAAGCGGAAAGAAATCGCGCAACGGCTTGCGCCCAATTTTGTTTTTCCTGTTCGCTGAGGGTGTTATCTTTGTCCACATCCACTTGATGCCAGGCATAGGCAACCAATAACAGCCCGGGCTTCACCTCCCAATTGATAGAAAGGCCTCCCGCTGTGACCTCCGCGCGGATGATGTGAGTGTACCCATCGGCAGGATGCGCATAAACGGTTCCGGCGCGGGTCAACAGGAACGCGAACAGAGCCAGCAGGACGATGATGATTCGGCTTTTATTTTTCCGCATGAATATTTCAAGGCAATTGCCGTTTGCCTGAGAAAGAGCGTCTCAGCCTTCGAGATCGATGCTTTCGCCCGGCAGAATTTCTTTTTTGAGCAGGCAATATACCCCGGTGAATAATTCGTTTTCGCCGCCGGTGGCTATGGCGCGTCGGATCGGAAGCACATGCACAACCTCCCATCCATCCAAGCCGATGTTGTCGAGCGCGGGAACTTCATATCCCTTGCTGAACGGATCGTCACCCATCAACGCGTTCGACGGTAGGTGCGCCATTTTGTAACGGTAAACCTTTCCGCCCTGCAACAGGCGCTTCTTTGCCGATTCGATTCGAATCCGGCGTTCAGCCTGTTGCTCCGACTCGATCTGGCGTTTCATCTTCATCGCTTGCGGCGAGGCGAGGATCTCGTTCGCCACTTCGAGCATTTCCTCATCATCGCCCATCGTCACCGAGATGAGAAATTCGTACCCGCGCTGGTCGCCCAACTCAATGAGACCTTCGGCAGATTCGAGGCGCGTCAGCCATTCGTCATCCTCGGTCATCAGTTCGTAGAGGGTTTCACGGTCGCCCATTTTTACGAGATCGTCGATTTGCGTCATAGTTTCCTCCGGGAAATATATATTCAGTACTTCACGAAAGCGCGTATTTGGCGGTCTCTATCGCCGTATTTGCGCTGGAGAGCGCAAATTACGCGGCGTTTTCGAGATCTACTGATATTGGATTTGATTACCTTACACTCTTAAAATCGGGACGCAGATGAACGCTGAAAACGCTGTTCCTTGTTGTTTTTTCGGCAGAACTGTCAAAAAAATCTGCGTCCATCTGCGTTTATCAGCGTCCAAAAACAAAGTATAAGGTAATCGGATATTAAGTCTCTTGCGAAGGATTTTGAGCCGAAGATTTCTGCAGATTTTCACCGAGTAACTGATGTTACGCAGTTGAGGTCAATTTGGCTCTCGTAATGCGACATTCATGTCGCTCTTGCGCAAGAGTAACCTGAAACGCGAAATAAATTTCGCATTACGCAGTACGGCAAGATTTATCTTGCCATTCGCCCGTTTTTCCTCAGCCCAGGTCGCAAAGTGAACTTCCCTGACGCCGTCCGCCAGGACAGGCGTGCGGTACGGAACAGCGCGTAAGGTGAGTTCATCAGATAGTTGGTATTGTATCATCCGCAAGAAAACAGCCCCGGAAAATTTCCGGGGCTGGGATGGGCATCAAACTTTCTAGCGCGCGCCGTTGGTAAGGATGATATATACCGCCAGCACAGCGAGCAACACGATCAGGATCTGCACGGTCGGTTTCATTCGCAATCTGGGGCTATGCTCAGAGTTGTACTGTCGCCTTCTGCGGCGGCGTTCTCGATAACGTTGATACATGGTTTCTCCGGTTTACCTGAAATTGAATTCTTCATAATGGATGTTTTCGGGCGGCACGCCCAGTTCGATGAATTTCTTCTCGAACGCCTGCGTCATAGGGAGCGGTCCGCACATGTAGACGTGATGCCCGCTGACATTTCCGCCCGCATTTGCCGCGATCTCTTCGATGGTCAACGATCCCATGGTGGACGAGAAGCGAACGCGCGGCTTCAGACGCGGATTTTTCTTCGCCGCCGCTTCGATCTCCTCCTTGAAAATGGCTTCCTCGGGATGACGCGCGGTGAAATAGAAATCAACCTCGCGGTTAAGATCGCCGTTCATATCGCGGATGAACGAGAGGAACGGCGTTACACCGATGCCGCCGCCGATCCAGATCTGTTTTTGTCCCCCGGTCTTATAGTCGAACATGCCATGCGCGCCTTCCACGATGGCATTGGCGCCCGGTTTGAGTTCATGGAACAAGGCGCGAGTGAAATCTCCGGAGGCTTTGATGGTGAGGCGCAACACATCCTCGCCAGGCGCGCTCGAAATGGTGAACGGATGCGACTCGTTCAGGTTCTTGTCATTGGGAAAGCGGACGAAGAGGAATTGTCCCGCCCGCTGGCGCTGAATCGGATTCTTTTTGGCGCGCAGAATCACTTCGGTGGTCGAACCGTTTGGGTGATTCACCGCTTCCACCACGTACGGGATATATTTTTTGAACCACCCGCCGAATACTTCCGTGTACAGATACGACACCGCGCCGATAATGAAAAAGATTTGCACATAATTGATGGCAATGAACGCATCCAGCGGATGACCGATGGTCAACGAATGAAAGAAAGCCAGGATGAAAAAGATACCCACATATTTTTTGAGGTTCTTCCAACCTTCGTACGTTCCGCCCGTGATCTTGTTCAAAAACGAGATGCGCGGCGCGAGACTGACCAGCGCGATGGAAACGATCCCTGTGAAGGCAATCACGCCCAGATAATTGCCCAACGCCCAGCCGCTCAACGAGATGGGCACCGTCAACACGTGGACAAAAATCAACAGCAGGGCGGCGGTCGAAGTATGGCGATGCGTGACGTACATCTTATCCAGCCCGCCGAAATATTTTTCCGCCCACTTGGGTCGCGTGGAAAGGAATAACGAGACCGACATCAACACAATGTTGATCGAGCCGATGATTTCACCGGCATACTGACGAATGAAATTCTCCTGCCCTTCATTTGCCGGGGGAAAAACGAGCCAGACGATAATGGTCAGAAGAACCAGGAAGATGACAAACCAGTTGCCCAAGTTGCCGCGTTTCATAGTAACTCCACAAATCAAAGATTGATAATTCCAAAGCCGAACAACACGGCAATGAGCGCCTGAAGGATCACCCAAAACCAAAACGCGATCGGTCGCTCGCTCCGTGAGATCGATCGCTTCCTACTGACCGTGGATCCGTAGCGAACGGGAATATTTCCGGTGAACAACTCGTACAAAACAACGCCGACTAACACGACAGCCATGAACAGATTCACATTCGCTCCTATGTTTTGCGTTCACTTAACTCACCTTACGCACTTTGATACTTTTACGCCTGAAAGCATGTCACCCTGAGCGTCAGCGAAGGGTCTCTACGACAGTGATCGAGATTCTTCGCTCCGCTCACATCGTCCCGATGTCCTTCGGAAGAAGGACATTGCGTAAGATGAGTGAATTACAGGAGAACCACTTAAAATAAAAAGCGACATGGCAAACTCCCACATCGCTTTCTTAAGATCAGAATGCTCTGACCGCATCGTCGAGGTTCGAAAAAATCTCGAATGCGCTATCAAACCCGACCATCTCCAAAACGCCCCTGATCTGTTCGTTGGGATTCGACAACTTGATATGTTGTTGCTTGCCGATTTCCCGGGTCTTTCCCATCGAGCGATACGCCGACCAGCCCGACTCGGTATCCGGCAATGGTTCGCCGCGCACCAACAGGGCAATGCTATGGATCGCCACCAAACCCGCGCTGGAGATATACGTTAGACTACTCATATCCACCAAAAAATCGCGCGCGCCGGCGGCGTACAACTCCCTTGCCTTGTCGATCACCTGCTGAAAATTCTGCCCGTCCACCTCGCCGCTCAACCCCACGATGGTCACTTCCACACGGCTCGTTTGTTTAGAAACGACGATCTCCATGGCGCCTCCTTCAAAACAGAGAATGCGCCCATTATAAACCGTCTTTGCGCTCCAAACGCGCCAACCGATGAGCAATTTCTTCCAGCCAGTGTTTGCGCTCGTAAGCTGGCAAGTCGGCGCGTTCTGTCTGTTTGCGCGCCGACTCGGTCCACTTGAGCGCGGCTTTCACATCGCGCATTTTATGTTCATAATATTTCGCCAATTCGATATGTGCGTAGATATGCCCCGCCTTTGCCGCCTTTTTCCACAAGCGCACCGCCTCCTCATACCCGCCGCGCTTCTTTTGTAGGATGGACAACCGCTTCACCGCCACGTGGAAATCTGCCTCGCCCATAGGAGACTCGAGTCCACGCTCGAACAGTTTCGCCGCTTCTTCGGCATGACCCAGATCCTCGAACAATTTCCCCAGCGCCACAAAGTCCAAGCCATGCTGAACCGCGCCGTCGTATGGATTCTCCAGCATGTCGTTCATGTGCGCGAGCAACGCGGCCATCGCGGTCACATCCATGGCGTTGTGGTAGAACACCCCCGCCAGCGGAGACGCGTCGCCGGTGCGCAGATAATCAAAATACAGCCAGGGAATCTCGTACCCGGGCGTTTCATCGCTCGAACGCTTGAACTCAAGCACATGCTCTTCTAAAAATTTCAACGCGCGCGATTCGAGCCGGTCGCGCCACAACCGCCGCGCCAGTGGGAGCAGATCCAAATGAGAATACCCGTCAAACGGGCAGGGCGTATCGTGTATCTTGTAACGTGTTCTGAGCAATGGCGCGTCGAACGCCTTGCCATTGAATGAAACCAACGCCTCGCATGGCGCGAGAAACTCCGCCAGCCCATCGAGCAGAGCCGCTTCTTCGGCAGGATCGCGCATGAAGAATTGCTTTAGCACAAATTGATCATCGACAAAACGAGCCACACCTACGAGAAATGCGCAGGTGCCGGTCCCGCCGGAGAGACCGGATGTTTCGGTATCGAGGAAAGCAAATTTAGAAAGTGAAAGGGTGGAAAGCAGGGAATCGCCTGCCCATTGAGAAACCAACGAAAGAGGGAAAGAGGAAAGAAGCGCCGAATTGCCGTAATGATAATCTTGAGGAAAATTCTGTTCCGCCACGAACACCTCGCCGCGCGGAGTGGGGAGGAAACTGCCCCGAACGACCACGTCGATGGTTGGCGAACCAGGCTTCCTCTGAGAAAGAGGCGGGATTCCTTTTTTGACGCCGAGCGACTTGAGTTTATCCGCAAGAGAGGGTTTGGAGTCCATTCGATCCTTGCGCGATTATAACCAGAGCGGCTCATATTCTAGTGATAAACATCCTGCAAAAAATGTAACTTTTTGTAACGTTTCGGCGAACTTTTCGTCTTAAAATAACAATGCTGTAATGTACCCATAAGTACTATTCAGCAGTTTACTAAGCTGTCAGATAGGGGAGAACTTGGGTCGGTCTACGCTACAGAAGGCTGGGATAGCTAGGCCGGACAGCAATTTGGGTGGCAATTGAAGCACGATGTTGAGATACCCGTAAAAACGGCAGTGTTTTTTGCGCGTCTATTCCAACCATTCTCGTTATTTGTGAGGAAAAATGAATACTTTGTTTTTCGCCCCAAAGAAGTTGTACTTACAATTTTTGGCCGCGATCTTGGTGGTTCTGTTAGTTTTGAGCGCCATCACACCCGCTCCGGTTCTCGCGGCGGATACGGGATTGCAGAGTCCTGCATCCTGCACCGGCTGGACAAACCCCGCGAATGCGTTGTCATCCAACAACGTGTATGCCACCACCGCAGGGGGGAATAACCAGTTGGTGTGCGCGTTCAACCTTCCAGTGATTCCGGCCGGCGCTGTGATCAATGGAATCGAAGTCTCCATTGAGGGTATGTCAAGCGGATCACGCGAGGCAGATGTGGACCTCTCATGGAACGCGGGCGGGAACTATACCGGCGGCGACCCCAGCACCACCTTCGGCGGAGCCGAAACCACGTTCACGCTGGGGGGGGCGGCAAACACTTGGGGAAGGGCTTGGGCAATAGGAGATTTTACAGCCGCGAATTTCAGAGTACGCCTCACCTCATCGGGCTTTCCAACCTCTGGAACCATTTCTCTTGATCACGTTCGAGTGCGCGTGACTTATAGTTATGCCACGACTACAACCGTTGTTTCCGATATTAATCCATCCGTTTCGGGTCAAACGGTGACGTTCACAGCCACGGTTACCTCTGCCAATGGCACTCCCACTGGCACGGTCAACTTCCGTACCGGTGTGACCGTGATCGGCACTGGGACACTCGACGGAAGCGGGGTGGCTACATTCAGCACCAACACGTTAACGGTCGGCTCGCATAATATCACAGCCGTCTACGTTGGGGATGCCAATTTTGGAACGAGCACATCCGCCATCCTTGTACAGGGAGTCAATCAGGCGCCGACCATCACATCCGCGAATAATACAACCTTCTCGGTTGGCACGGCAGGCAATTTCACAGTAACCACCACCGGCTTCCCCGCGCCAACATTCACATTGAGCGGCGACCCCTTGCCGAGCGGAGTAACCTTCAATACCAATACCGGTGTCTTTGGCGGCACGCCCGCATCAGGCACTGTCGGTGTATACAACTTCCTGATCACCGCCACCAACGGTATCAACCCAGATGCAACCCAGAACTTTACGCTGAACATCATTAAAGGCAATCAGACCATCAACTTCCCCGCCATCTCAAGCCCGCGGGCGTATGGCTCAACCTTTGTGATCAACCCGACCGCATCTTCCGGCTTGCCGGTAACTGTGGTTGCCACCGGCGTGTGCACTCTCGTGGGAAATACCGTCACCATGACAAGTGGAACAGGGACTTGTACATTGACTGCCTCACAGGCGGGCAACGATGACTACAACTCCGCGCCGGACGTGGTTCGCACGGTTGCCGCGTCACGAGCAGCAACAACGGTTTCTGTTGACCCGGCGCCGCATACCGTCGCCAACCCGAGCCAGTCGTTCTACAGCCACCCAATGACGTTCACGGTGACCGTCTCCTCTGCGGCTGGGATTCCAACTGGCACAGTTACATTGACCGGTGGCAACCCTGCTCAAAACATCACCGCCACGCTCGATGCGTCTGGCGTTGCCTTGATCACCACGAGCAACTTGAATGTGATCACATTACTCGGCGCTCCCGTCCCTCATGGGCTGACGGTAAGCTACAGCGGGGATGCCAACTTCAATACGGACTCGGAAGCGGTCTCTCACACCATTCTACCTGCCCCAACCCAGGTGAATGTCACCTCCGATGTGAATCCCTCCGCCGAAGGTCAGATGGTTGTCTTTACGGTGACCGTCACTCCAACTGCGCCGGGGACTGGTATTCCGGCTGGGTCTGTCACCTTATGGGACGGTTCAACTCAAATTGGCACGGCAACCGTTTTGAGCGGCGGAGTTGCCACGTTCAACATCAGCACGCTGACGTTCGGCTCGCACAATATCTCGGCGCGCTTCGTAAACAGCAACGATAACTATGCCACCAGCAATAACACCTCCAGCCCGTACGTGCAAATTGTGAGGCGTTCCACCACGATAACTCTGGCGTCCGATAATAACCCGTCTATTTACGGGCAGAACGTCACATTCACCGCCACCATCACCTCCGGCACGCCGGGTGTGATCACAGGTTCTGTTACCTATTACAATGGCGCTACCGTCATCGGCACAGACAATACCATTGTCGGCGGTGTGGCAACTCTGACAATCAACTCGCTCGTGGTCGGAACCCACCCCATCACAGCGGTTTACAGCGGCGACGGAACATTCGCCACCAGCACGTCCAACATCGTGAACCAAGTGGTGAACAAAGCCACCTTGACCGTGACCGCAGATCCGCAGACGATTACCTACGGCGACGCCGACCCGGTCTTCACCTTCCAGTACAGCGGATTCGTACTCGGCGATGATGCGGCGGATATCGACACGCCGCCCACGTGCGATGCCCCGACTCCGCACGTCAATGCTGGAACCTACAACGGAATCATCGATTGCTCCGGCGGCTTGGACGATAACTATGATTTCACTTACGTGGACGGAACTCTGACTGTCCTGCAAAAAGCATTGACGATCACTGCCGACAATCAGGGCAAGATTTACGGAACCACATTCACTTTTGCCGGTACCGAGTTTACAACCACCGGCTTGATCTTCACCGATTCCGTCTCAAGCGTCACGTTGACCAGCGCCGGGGCGCCCGCCGCCGCGCCTGCTGGAACCTATCCGATCGTCCCGAGCGCGGCTGTCGGTACTGGGCTATCAAACTATGCCATCACGTATGTCAACGGCACAATGACAGTTGGCACGAACGTGTTGACCATTACCGCAGACGACCAAACAAAAACCTATGGCGACGTGTTCACCTTTAATGGTACAGAGTTTAGCGTGGTCGGTCTCCAGCCCGGCGACAGCGTTGCCAGTGTGACCCTCACCAGCGCAGGCGCGCCTTCCGCGGCTGTCGTTGGCACGTATCCCATCACACCCAGCGCCGCAGTGGGAACCGGCTTGAGCAACTATGTGATCGTGTATAGCGACGGGCAAATGGATGTCAATCAGCGCAGTCTGACATTCAACCCCGCTAATCAAACAAAGATCTATGGAAGCGTGTTCAGCGCCTACACCGGCGCGTTCACCGGCTTGCGCGCAGGCGATAACATCACTCCGATCTACGACAGTCTCGGCGCGCCCGCCACTGCCATCGTCGGTGTGTACAACATCACCGTCACGCTGGATGATCCAGACGGGAGGCTGGGCAATTACATCGTCACGATCGACCCGGCGCCCACAGCCACACTGACCGTCACCCAGCGCACGCTCACCGTCACGCCGGACGATCAATCCAAAGTGTACGGCGATGTGTTCACCGCGTTCACCGGTACCATTTCAGGCATCCAAAACGGCGACAACATCACCGCCACATATAACAGCGCCGGCGCGCCTGCCACCGCCGATGTAGGGACCTATACGATCACCGCCACGTTGAATGATCCCGACGGCATGTTGAGTAACTACAGCGTCACCCTCAACACCGGCACGCTCACTGTAACGCGACGAAACCTAACCGCAATCTCGGACAGCCAAAGCAAAATCTATGGCGATGTCTTCACCGCGTTTACCGGCTCCTTCATCGGTATCCAAAACGGCGACAATATCACTGCCATCTACGACAGCCTGGGCGCGCCTGCAACCGCCCCGTTCGGTACGTATCCCATCACCATCACCTTGGTTGATCCCGATAACAAACTGGGCAACTACACCGTCACACAAAACGTCGGCACTCTCACGGTCAACCGCCGCGACCTAAGTTTCGTACCCGACGATCAATCGAAGATCTATGGCGACACATTCAGCGCGTTCACCGGCACCGTTAACGGCTTGCAAAACGGCGACGCTATCACACCGGTCTATTCCAGCCCTGGCGCAATCGCCACTGCCCCGGTCGGAACCTACCCGATCACCATCACATTGAGCGACCCCACCAATAAACTGGGCAACTACAACTTCACCATCGGCACCGCCACATTGACCGTGACCCAACGCGATCTCATCGTCACGCCGGATGACCAAACCAAACAATACGGCACGTGGTTCATCGCGTTCACCGGCACGATCACCGGCATTCAAAATGGCGACAACATCACCGCGAATTACGCCAGCGCCGGTTCGCCGCCATCCGCCGCAGTGGGAACCTACCCGATCACCGCCACGTTGAACGATCCCACCGGGAAACTTGGCAACTACAACGTAACCTTGAACACCGGCACACTAACCGTCACATCCTCCGTGTTGACCGTCACTGCCAATAACCAGACCATCACGTATGGAAATCCTGACCCGACTTTCACCTTCACGTACACAGGATTCGCCTCCGGTGACGGCCCGGGCGTGATCAACACGCCTCCGACCTGCAGTGTGTCTGGTCCACACACCGACGTGGGTACCTACCCCATCGTTTGTTCCGGCGGCTCCGACGACGCGTACACGTTTGTCTATGTGGATGGAACGCTCACGGTCCAGCCGCGCGCGCTCATCGTCACACCTACCGACAAAACGAAGGTTTATGGCGATGTATTTACCGCGTTCACCGGGTTGATCACCGGCATTCAATTTGGCGACAACATCACAGCCACCTACGCTAGCGCAGGCGCGCCGGCAACTGCCGCAATAGGCGATTACCCGATCACAGCCACCTTGAACGACCCCGACAACAAACTCGGCAACTACACCGTGACGCTCAATACAGGCACACTATCTGTTACGCCGCGCGCGCTCACGGTCACGCCAGCCGATAAGACAAAGATATACGGCGCGGTCTTCACTGCGTTCACTGGAACAATCACGGGCGTGCAAGCCGGCGATACGATCACGGTCACCTACGACAGCCCCGGTGCGCCAGCCACAGCCGCCATTGGCGATTACCCGATCAACGCCACCCTCAACGATCCGGGGAATCGATTATCCAACTACACGGTGACTTTGAATGTTGGCACGCTAAGCGTTACCCCGCGCGCGCTGGTTGTAACACCGGACAATAAATCCAAATTATTTGGCACTGTCTTTACCGCATTCACCGGCACAATCACGGGCATTCAAAACGGCGATAACATCACGGCGATCTACGACAGTCCCGGCGCGCCGGCCGCAGCGCCGGTGGGCACATATCCCATCACCGCGACGCTGAACGACCCGGACAACAGACTGCCGAATTACACCATAACGCTCAACACGGGCACACTGTCGGTGGGCTTATCCATTCTCACCATCTCAGCAAACAATCAGACCATCGTGTATGGAAGCCCGGACCCGGTCTTCACCTTCACCTATTCAGGTTTCGTCAATGGAGACACTCCGGCAGTCGTCGATACACCACCAACTTGTCAAGTTGCCGTGCCTCATAACAACGTAGGCACTTTCCCGATCACCTGCTCTGGCGGCATCGACGATAACTACATCTTTGCATACACACCCGGCACATTGACCGTCACACCGCGCGCCCTCACCGTCACCCCGGATGATAAAACAAAGGTCTATGGCGATACCTTTACCGCCTTCACCGGCGTGATCAGCGGCATTCAAGGCGGCGATATCATCACCGCCAATTACGCCAGCCCCGGCGCCATAGCCACCGCGGGAATTGGGTCATATCCGATCACGGCAACTCTCAATGATCCCGGTGGACGGTTAGGAAACTACACCATCACATTAAATACCGGCACACTTACTGTCAATACACGCGGGCTGGTTGTCACACCGACAGACGCAAGTAAGGTTTACGGGTCGGTGTTCAACGCCTTTACCGGCACGATCGTGGGCATCCAAAACGGAGATCCGATCACGGCAACCTACACAAGCCCCGGCTCGCCGGCAACCGCCATTGTGGGAACCTATCCGATCACAGCCACGTTAAACGCTCCCGCAGGCGTTCTCAACAACTACACCGTCACGTCCAACACAGGCACGCTCACCGTCACGCAACGCGACCTGACCGTGACGCCCGCAGATAAATCCAAAGTTTACGGAACGGTCTTCACGGCGTTTACCGGCACAATCACCGGCATTCAAAACAGCGATCCGATCACTGTCACCTATGCCAGCGCGGGCGCGCCCGCCGCAGCGGCGGTGGGTGATTATCCGATCACCGCTACCTTGAACGACCCGAACGGCCGGCTCCCGAACTACAATGTGATTCTTGGAACGGGTACGCTCAGCGTCACGCAGGCAACCACATTGACCGGTGTCACGTCTGATAACAATCCAGCCGGCGTCGGAGACCTTGTCACCTTCACTGCCACAGTCACATCCAGCGCGGGCACGCCCACCGGCACCATCACGTTCTACGATGGCGCAAATTCGATGGGGACCGTGACCCTGGCAGGCGGCGTGGCGACCATCAGCACCAACACATTGAACGCCGGCTCGCATACCATCACAGCTGTGTATAGCGGCGATGCCAATTTTGCCGGTAGCACTTCCGCGCCGTATGTTCAGGGTGTGGGGCAAACAGTCTCGAATACCGTTGTTACCTCGAATACGAACCCATCCGTTCTTGGTCAATCGGTTACCTTCAACGCAATCGTTACAGCATCAACCGGCGTTCCTACCGGCACGGTGACATTCAACGACGGCGCAACGGTCCTGGGCACTGGCGCATTAAACGCCGGTGTAGCGACCTTCACAACAAACGCTTTGACTTCCGGGTCACACAACATTACCGCTTCCTATGGCGGGGACGCGGACTTCTTCGGCAGTGTATCCACAGTGCTCACGCAGATCGTCATCCCAAACACGAGCATTGACACTGCTCCGCCCGACCCAGACAATGACCTGACCCCGATATTCACTTTCAGCAGCACCAGCGCCACAGGCACTTTCGTCTGCCGCATCGATGGCGCGCCTTTCGCGCCGTGCAACTCAGGCAACTCGTTCGGCCCGCTGGTCGCGGGGAATCACACCTTTGAAGTAGCCGCGGTGGATACCTTCGGGAACACTGACCCGACGCCCGCATTGCACGTTTGGACGATCGACACCTCCGCGCCAGATACCGATATCGATTCATTCCCGCCTGTCACCACAAACATCGTAGACGCGGCGTTCGCCTTCTCTAGCCCCTCACCCGATGCCGCCAGTTTCGAATGCCAGTTAGATGGCGGCGGATTCACCGCATGTACCAGCCCACAAAATTATCTGGCGCTCGCAGGCGGACCTCACATCTTTGAAGTGCGCGCGATCGACGATGCCGGCAACCCAGACCCAACCCCAGCATCTTATAACTGGATGATCGATCTCGGCTACCCAACCGTGATCGGAAGCGACCCTGCCAACAACGGCGTAACAGGACGCGCTATCACCAGAATCACGGTGAATTTCAGTAAGGATGTAAATCAGGTTAGCAACACAGATCTCGGGTCTGCCACCAACCCTGCCAATTATCTATTGGTGGACGATGGCGCCAATGAAACCTTCGATACCGTTTCATGCGCGGGCGGGTTGGTTGCCGATGATGTGCTCATCCCGATTGCCATCCCCACGTATAGCAATGGCACGGGAGCAGGTCCGTTCATCGCCACTTTTGTCATCAACGGCGGAAACGGTCTCACAGACGGCAATTACCGACTGTTCGTATGCGGAACTACTTCCATCCTGGATGTGGCTGGCAATGAACTAAATGACGGCCTCAACGATACGATCATCACATTCACCGTGGTGCCACGTGTGCCCGGCGGAGGTGGAGGAGGCGGTAATAATACAAACTTGGGATCCGGATTCATTATCCCTGTGACGGGTTTCACACCTGGAAAAATAACCGTACTTCCGGAACAACCCGCAGATCAACAATACGCCGCCACCGACGTTTGGATGGAAATCCCCCGCCTCAAGTTAAAGATACCGATCGTGGGCATTCCTCAAACTAAGAACGGATGGGATGTATCGTGGCTTGGAAACAAAGGCGGCTGGCTCAACGGTTCGGCATTCCCCGGCTGGGATGGCAACTCAGTCATTACCGGTCACGTATGGGATGCGAACAACAACCCCGGTCCGTTCGCGAACCTCATCAACCTGCAATACGGAGACAAGATCAAGATCCACGCATTCGGTCAGGTTTACACATTCGAAGTAACCGCCAGCGCCCTGATCTTGCCGAACAACACGAACGCCGCGTTGAAGCATGAAGAAACGCCCTGGCTGACCCTCCTCACCTGCGAAAACTACATCGCAGAGACCGATACCTACACTCACCGCCGCATGGTGCGAGCAGTGCTGGTCAGTGTAACGCCGGAAAAGTAAAAGACGATTTCACTATACAGAAAAGCCGCTCAACATCGGGCGGCTTTTCTGATTCATTGGATACTGAGGTCACAAACCGTTCGCTTCCCAAAGTTCCTCATATTCCGCTTTGGGGATGGCGATCACGAACAGTCTGCCCCACGTTGAGACGCCGTCCTTTTCGATACAGGTCTGAAAGGTAACGTAGCCATCGCTGACGAAGACGCGCTTGAACATCTGATTGACCGTCAAAGTTTCATCGCGGTCTAAATTCCGAAAGGAACTGTAGGGGCTATTGGGTTGTAATGCCTGATATTGCAAGATCTCATACACAACGAAAGTTTCCACCTTGCTGTCGCCATATACGATCCGCACTTCATCACCGACTTCAAGGTTGAAAAAGGATTCACCGGCGAGGTAATTGTGAGCCACCAGCCCTACCGTGCCGTACCCTGCCGCCATACGGAATTGAGTGACGCGATCCTCCTTACTCGAAAGAAAGCCCGGGTTATCAAGCGGTTGTTGCGCCACACGATACGCCATCACATTCGGAACATAGACGCCGCGCACTACATTCTCCTCCCCGCTTTGTACGGATCGAACAAAATCTGAAAAATTAGGTAGCGCGGCGGCATCTTGATTCGTCATTGCCAGCGCGGGCATCGCATTCAGCAAAAGCGTCGCAACCAGGCTGAACAAAACGCCGGCCCGCATGAGCCAACATGTATTTTTTTGAGTGAGCGCCATTTAAAACCTCCGTTTCGATAAAAGCGCTCAACATCAACCCAACAATGGATATAGTCTTCGGCAACCTGGCAATCGTAGCCACACTCGCATGTGACCGTAGACCCATGGCTTTGCGTCCCCGCCTTTCAGCGGGTTTGCCTTTATCGAACAAATTTAGTTTGACCCAATAAAAAGCGAGCCCGGCTCAAGGACTGCCAGACTCGCAGAAATAAACATAGATATGTTTCTTCGGCAACCTGGCGATCATGGTCGCATGTTGCGCGACGGTAGATCCATGGCTTTGCGTCCCCGCCTTTCGACGAGTTTGCTCTTATCGGATGTTGTGGAACACAGTATAGCAAAAGGTTACAGGGTTTTGCTTTGCATTTTGTTTATTTTGGCTTACAGGAATGAAATGGGGGCGGATACATGGAAACACGGAAATCCGTAGACGAGTAAACACGCCTATCCTTGTCTACGTCTTTAGTTGATTACCTGTGTACTTCCCTCCTGTGCTACACTTGCACCCGCAATCTCAGATGAACAACTCAAACCATCGTCTCCCCACCTGGGTCAAATTGCTTTACGGCTCCGGCGACTGGGGCATCTCCAGCATCGGTATGATGCGTTCGATTTTCCTCGCGCTATATCTCACAGATGTGGTCGGGCTGGAGCCGCGCCTCGCATCATACGGGGCCTTGCTTGGAATCGTTTGGGATGCAGTGAACGATCCCATCATCGGCATCCTCAGCGACCGATTGAATTCTCGTTGGGGCAGGCGGCGTCCGTTTTTGCTTTGGTTCGCGATACCTTTCGGCTTGAGCTTCGTCATCCTGTGGTCTGCGCCGAATTGGGATAACCAGATCGCGTTACTGGTGTACGTGACCCTCTCTTTTATGATCTCCGACACGTTGACGACTCTCGTCTCGGTCCCGTTTCTTTCGCTGACCCCCGAACTGACTCCCGATTACGACGAGCGCACCAGCCTGACGAGTTTCCGTTCCTTCTTCCAGTTGGTTGGCGCGCTTTCAATGGTCGTTGCCGCACCGACGATCGTGGATATGGTCATCGAGGCTGGCGGCTCACAACAACAGGGATTTATGACCGTGGGCGCGTTGTTCGGCGCGATCGGCGCGATTCCTTTAATACTGATCGGTCTGTTCATCAGCGAACGCGTCAAACCCGAACAGACCGAATCCATCTCGTTCCGCGAAACGCTGCGCATCGCCTGGCAGAATATTCCTTTCCGTTACTCGGTAGGAATCCATTTGCTCAACTGGTCGGCAGTGGATGTGGTTGCGGTGACCTTCCCGTACTTTCTGCTATATTGGGTTGCGCAAGGCGATCTGTTCGCCAGCATCAACTTCGCTGGCGTCGAACTGGCTTACGAATCGGTGTTCTTTGGAATCCTTATGCTGGTGTGTATTCTGTTCACACCGTTTTGGCTGTGGTTATCCAAACTACGGAACAAAAAGGAGGCTTACATTATCGGCATGTGCTTTTGGGTGATCGTCTCCTTTATGATCTATTTCACTCAACCTGGGCAAACAATGTATCTGCTCATCCTCTCTGCATTAGCAGGCATCGGCGTCTCTGCCGCGTACACCATGCCCGACGCGTTGTTCGCCGACGTGATCGAATGGGACGAACTCCGCACCGGCAGACGGCAGGAGGGGATTTTCTACGGCATCCGCGCGCTCATCCGCAAGTTGACCGGCGCGTTGATGATCTTTCTCACCCTGCAAGCGTTGGGCTGGTCGGGCTATGTTTCCCCTCCTGATGGCGCGCTCCAATTCACGCAAAGCGACTCGGCGTTGCACATGATCCGCTTATTGGTTTCACCCTTCGGAGCGGTCATGCTTTCAGGGACGATCATCCTCGCGTGGTTATTCCCTCTCTCGCGCGAAAAACATAATCGGATTCAAAAATTGCTTGAGCGACGAAGAGAACGATTGGCAGAGTGATTCAAAACGCGAACCCAAAAGCAATTGCCATCCCGCACAACATCACATCGAACACAACGAGCAACAGCCACATCAGCCATTGCGCGCGCGCTTTCTTCTCTAACACCGCATCAGACGGGTTGTTCGGATCGTAGAACACCATCACCTGCGCGCCTTGCGGATATTTTTCAACGACCCTTCCTGCTCCTGTACCACCCACTTCCATCCCCGGCGCGATCTTCGCTCCCTGATACGCCTGCCCGCCAACTTGATACGAATATTGCACGACTGGGTAATTCGTCGAACCGTCACTGGAACTCCTGCGCTCCAAATAGGATGCCATCACCGTCCCCATCGCCGACGACCAACTTTGCACCGCATTCATCTTCCGCTGGGTGAAAAAGATGATCGCAAGGAAAACCACATTCAATATCACGAAAACACAACCGAGAATTCCAACCGTCATCATAGATTCATTGCTCATATCAGTCTCCAGTCTCTAATCTCCAATTCTCTAATTACCATTTACCATTTACCAATTACTCACTTAACCGTCACCTGCACCACCGCGCTGTCCACGCGCTGATCTGTTCTCACCACCTGCAACTGCACAGCATACAACCCGCTCAAACCTTCCGTGTTCCACTCGGCGAGTAGACCATTGGTCACGGGCACATTCCCCTCGCCGATCTGAATCCACTCTTGCGGATTGAGTCCTTGCCCGATCAACACGCGATACGAAGCGAAGTCTGCCCCAGCCGCCGTGCCATTGACTTGCACTACGCCGCCAACCTCCGCAAACAATTCGGGGAAGGTGATGTTCACATCGGGATTCGTCGGCGGCGCTTGAATCACATCATACGCTGAAGGTGGAATCGCCACGCCCGCGCTCTCTGCCCATGAACGCGCATCGGATGGAACGACGAGATAGACTCGCTCTTCGATCAATTGCGGCAAGGTGAACACGGTGGCAAGCAAACCCGTCTCGCGGTTGATCGCGTACTTGCGATACATGTTGTCCGCTTGCACCGGTTCGTTGCCCTGCAAGAAAACTTCGTTCACCACGTTCGGACATTCTGATGTCGGCAACATCCCCGATGGATCGCACACATTGATCACCGAAACGCCTTCGGGCAAAGACCAATCCTCCGCAGATAAATTTTGCGAAGCGATCTGCATCAAGGCATTCCACAACACGCTAGAAATGCGCGGCGATAAATTGTTTGATTCACGCGAACCAGCCCACACCGCAACCACACGCAGAGGCGAATAACCGATCGTCCACGCATCGAGAGAGTCGGCGGTTTGACCCAGCATCACGGCGGCGGGTCTGCCCACGTTGAACGCGCTTGAATTATCCACGCGCGCCGATTCATCGCTCAGCGAATGATTCAGCAAATACGCGAGCGCGGGCGTCACAACAGGTTTCGCTTGCGGCGTCGTCCAATCGAGCCACACGCTATCGTCGTAGCCCTCCACTTTCAAAATCGTCACCGACGTAAACTTGTCGTTGATGCTCTGCCCGAAATGCACGCCCCGCTCTGCAAACACGCCATACGCGCTCGCGGCGTTCAACAACGATAGATCAACGTTGTGCGCGACTCCAAACGACGACATGATGCTGTCCACATTTTCGATTCCCATTTGCGACATCACTTGCGCGGCGGGCGCGGGATAGTCGTTCACCAACGCGGTCCGCAAGCGGATGGGTCCATGATACGCGCCATCAAAGTTTTGGATGTCTGTCTTGCCGGGGATGTCCCACACTAGCGACGCGGGACTCAAGCCTCGCGTGAATCCCGTCAGATAGACAAACGCGTCTAACGCGGACCCCGGCCTGTGCGCGCCGATCAGCGGCGTTTCTCGCCCCTCGAACGTCTCGCCGACCGCCGCGAGGACTTGTCCCGTTGCGGGATCGGTGATGATCGCGCTGGCAGATGAATCAGGAATCGTGATCGAAGGCGGCAACGCGGATAGGAATCGCAGTGAGTCACATTGAATGGATGGATCGCGTAAACCCGCGAGTCGCGCCGCGTAAAACGCTGTCACACAAGATGATTGTTCTTGCACGTTGAAGTCCAACGTTGAGATGATCGTCAACCCGCCGCGTTCGATTCGCGCGCGCGGGAATTGCGAATCCAATTGGGCGAGGAGAAGGTTGACGAAAGCCGCGGCAAAATGAACGTCGGAAGGAGGCGGAGGCTGAAAGAGGGGAGATTCTCCCAGCGCGTTGGCGGTCGCTTCGTCGGATAAAAATCCAAGAGCCGACATCTTCCGAATCGTTTCGCGTCCGCGTTCGAGGGCGATCTGCGGCGCGTCGTGTGGATTCAGGCTCGGCGAGTCGCTCACCGCCGCGAGGATGGCGGACTCGGCTGTGGTGAGTTGCGTGGCGGATTTTCCAAAATACAGTTGCGCCGCGCTTTCGGCGCCGAAGGCATAGCGACCGAAATGCGCCGAGTTGAGATACCACTCGAGAATTTGCGCGCGCCCGAATTGCGACGTGACCTGCGCGGCGAGGATGCGCTCACGCAAGGCGCGTCGGAAAGAGGGAGGCTCGTTGAAGAGGAGAAGGTCTGAGACGAGTTTTTGCGCGAGGGTGTCGTGCAATTCGTAATTGGTAATTGAGTTGAGCGAGTAGCCAGAGTGATCGTAAAAGGTTGGATCGAAGGTGGCGATGACGGCATCGGCGAGGGATTGAGACAGATGCTGTGGATTCGTATCGCTGAGGGGAATGTAGCGGCGTGGGGAATCGTCGGGCGCGAAGGTGAACAAAACATGTTCGCGTGTTCGGTCGTAAATTTTCGTGGGTTGAAGAAGCAATCCGTTTGGAGGATTGAGAAGAATTGGAAGAGTTTGAATCGAGGGCAGATCGCGCGTGAGGTTCACATACGCGAACGCAATGATGATGATGAGCGCCGCGACGATCAACGAAAGGATCATCCCCGCGCTGACGAAGAGACTACGCTTGCGAGAATCGCTGGCGTGTTGTTTGGCGAGTCGCCGCTCCCGCCGCGCGCGCAGGATGGGAAGGGTGGAGGGCATGGGGTAAGTATACAGGGAAACAAGTAGACAGGGAGACAGGAAAGAAGAAAGAGGAAAGAAAGTAGAAAGTGGAATTGAGGGTAAGATGAGTTGTGACGTTGCTACGCATTGATTGGAATGAAATAGAGGAACAGATGAGTCAAATCTATAAATTACCCCTTGTCTTGGAACCGCAACCCGAAGGCGGCTATGTTGTTACCTGTCCTCTGTTACCTGAATTGATCACCGAAGGCGAAGCTATACAGGATGCTTTGCAAAACGCAAACGACGCGCTCGCGGCAATTGTAGATGGATTCAAGCGTATGAATAAACCATTGCCTTCCGCGATAGAATGGATGAAATGACAAACTCCGAGAGAAGTTCTCGGAGTTTTTGTTTCTAGGTGAGTTGACAATAAAAACTCACCCCCTCGATCAAATCTCACAGCCTTTCCGTCAGTCGCATAGTTCGTCTTTTAGTTTGGGATTTCTCACAAGAGATTTTCTCAATAATTATCATGGTTGACCTTGCAAATTATTTGATTTAGAATAGAGCAAGTTTCGAGGAGCGCGTTCATGCCAACCACCATTTTTAAACGAACCATCATAGACGAAATTTCAAAATACCTTCCTACAAACGATATTATTGTCGTTCATGGCGCGCGGCAGGTGGGAAAAACATCCATCTTGATGTATTTGCAGGAACATCTCGAAGCGGCTGGTAATCAATCCTATTACATCGATCTGGAAGATAGCCGCTTTGTATCCATTCTGGATAAAGGGGTCGAAGAGTTTATCGTCCATTTGGGCGAGCAGGGGTTTGACCTGTCCACATTCAGGAAATCGGGAAACAAACTCTATGTGCTAATTGATGAAATCCAGTATCTGGCTAATCCGTCCTCGTTTTTGAAGTTACTGGCAGACCACCATCGGTACTTGAAAGTTATCGTTTCGGGTTCATCCAGTTTTGAGATGAAGAGCAAGTTCAAGGATTCTCTGGTCGGCAGAACCGTCAATTTTGAGATCTATCCGCTTTCGTTCCGGGAATTTCTGTTGTTTAGGAACATTCCGTTTATCCCGGCGGAACGCTATACCGAAAAGAAAACCGCCGAATTGAAAAATCTATTCGTTGAGTTTGCATTGTATGGGGGCTATCCAAAAATCGTGCTTACGTCTGAAATCGGCGTGAAGGAAAAATATCTACAGCAGATTGTCGACACCTATATCCGCAAGGATATTCGTGATCTGGCAGAAATCAAGGATGTCAACAAATTCAACCGTCTTCTTGAAATACTGGCTTCACAAAGCGGAAACTTGTTGAACATTAGCGAACTGGCTTCCACTTGTTCTCTTTCACGAGAAACCGTTGAACGCTACTTGTTTCTCTTGGAACAAACCTATATCCTGCGCCTCGTGCGCCCGTTCAGCCGTAATATTCGTTCGGAACTGACGAAAACGCCCAAGATATTTTTCTACGATACGGGTTTAATGCAAATACTATGGCTCAAGCAATTGCAGAAGGAATTATTGGGTCCTGTGTTTGAAACCAGCATATTTGCCGAGTTAACAAAATTACACGGATCGGATAATATTCTCTATTGGCGGACACAGGATAAAAAAGAGATAGATTTTGTTGTTCGTTCTGGAAAAAAGACGATACCCATCGAGGCGAAATTAACTTTTCCCCGAAACGTCTCGACAGGGATTCATACATGGAAAGAAATATACGGCGCTACAGATCCTTTGACGATTGGGTTGAACGGAACTCCGACGGAAACAGGTTCTATGTATCCGTGGCAATTACAAGAATAACTCACCCCTCGATCAAATCTCCCAGCCATTCCATCAGCCCCCCTGACTCTTTTTCAGGCAAATCACTCTCCACCGTTCCATTCATCCCATTGATCAACACGAGATGCTCGCGCCCGCCGAAGGGAAGTTCGGTCATCCACACGGGGAGCAGGGTGAGGCGGAACGATTCGACCATCATGCCCGCCGAAGAGGTGGAGAGGAGTTTGAAAGAGGAAAGGATCAGCGGCAGTTCGCGTTTGTAACGCGCCAATGCCTGCACGCGGGCATCGAGCGAAGCTTCTGCCATGGGGATGTCGTACACTTCGGCGGGCCAGTTGGCAAGATAACCCGCTTCGTATGGCTTGACGGCTTTCAATTCAAACGTGGGAATCAATTGTTGGAACACGCCCGAAAGTTTTCGCGCGGCAGGGATGGGTAGATCGTTGACTTGGACGGGATACGAATCAGACACGCGCCTCGCCCTCGTTTCGCGGGTTCGTTGACCGAAAATATCATCTTCATTTTCATACACTTCGCCCGTGTATTGGATCTCACCGCCGATGTCGAATGTCCACAAAGGAAGATAAACGCCGCGCATTTTTGGACGGGGAGACCCCGCCCCTACGGCGGGCGTTATTTTATTTCCCTTTACCCATTCGATCAAATGTTGAGTCGCGCGTTGTTGGTCGAATTGATGTGGGATAACGCCATCGGGCGCGAGCAATTGCTCTTCCGATTCCCAGTTGACCACATGAGGCGAACCGCAATACACGCACGTCGTTGAAATCTGGTTCGGCGGCAAAATGAATTCGCACCCACAGCCCTCGCAGTGGAAGACTTGTTGATTCAGCGGCTTGCCGTGTCCGCGCGCGGTTGCCATGGCGATGATGAAATCTTTCTCGTCGGCTGTGCCGGGCTGGGCGGCAAATTTTTGATTGCGCGAGCAATACTCGCACGTCAGCGATTGACCGTCGGGAGAGAACGACATCCGCCCGCCGCATTTGGGACACATGAAGCGCTGAGCGTCCGCGGCTTGCAGTCCCTGCGGGGGGAGCGGCAAATGGTCGGGGTCTACGATCTCATCCGCTTTGAGTTTGCCGTCGAGGATCGCCAGCGCGCGCCGCGCCCGCGCATGTTGCAGATCGTTCGCGAGACAATTCTCCAACGCTTTGCGCTTTTCGGTTTTATCGTCTTTCAACTGGCTGATCCAAAACCACGCTTCGGCAAGCGCGTTGTGATCGTTACTCATGTACACGGCGCGATCCAAGTAACGGAGCGCGGCGTCTTTGTTCCCCGCTTTCGCTTCGATGATTCCGCTCTTGAGAAGTTCCCTACTGTAATCGCTAAACATCATTACCTCTTTTGGGTCTGCCGTTTCTGACGGGATGAGTGAAGTGTCACACTTTTTAGCTACAGGTTTCACTGATTTTCACCGATTTTTTTAAATAATCCGTGCGAATTCGCGCAATCCGTGGCAAAGGGTTTAGAGTTTCCCGTTAATTACGGGAGAGCCCCTCTTCCTCAAGGACCCGCGCAGACGTAATGGATCAACAGGTCGTTCCGCTCTCTCGCGATCTCGTCTACGGTTAGTTCGCCGGGATAGTAATTTCCACGCGTGAGGAGCGCGATAATTGTATCCTGCGGCGCGGGCGAATCAACCGTCAGTTGGATTTCAAATTCGCCGCCGCGCGAATCAGGCGGAAGGTCGGTTCGAATCGCCAGATAGTCTTCCGACACAATATCGCGGAAGGGAATGTCCTCCTCAGCGACGACGTTCTGCTTTTCGTCCAAGATGGTAAACAATAATTTTCCATCCGAATTTTCAGGCACAGATTTGATGAACACAGACACCGATTGCAACCTGCCGCAGAAATTGGTGAACGTCTGGCGGACTTCTACCCCGTTGTAAATTTCGGCTTGCGGGGCGTCTTCCTTTTCAAGATTCTTATACGTGGGCAGGTAGCATGTTCCTCCCACATAGGCATCGTAGCCGCAATAGGCGTAATAGGTTGTGTAGATGCCAATGGAGAAAAACACGGCGGTCAATAGGATGGAGCCAACGCTGAAATATTCCGCCAGCCGACGGTTTTTGTCGTTCGCCGCAGTCAGCCCTGCGAGACCCAGGAAAAACATCGGCGCATAGGGGATGTAGTATCGTCCATGCTTGGCGAGGGCGAGGACTCCGCCGGTGGCGTAATTGCCGACAAAGGCGACCGTGTAGGTGACAACACAACAGAACAAGCAGAACGCGATCAAAAAGAGTCGGACGCCGCGAGGGATCGTCACTCGCTGAGGCTCGGCGAAGAATGCGGCGAGCAGACCGATTACCCAAATCAAATACAACGGGCTGGGGACTTTGCCCGCCCAATATCCATACGCGGCGATCCAACCTTGGACCTGGTACGGAAACGTCAGAACCATTCCCTGTACGAGAGGCGTGATGAATCCCATCGGGTCTGAGAATAGCGAAGCCATCTGACGAGGGACGCTTTGCTCGCCGCCTTGTCCGTACGTTGAAACGTTGGTCGCATAAACCGACCAGCCGACATTGAAGGCGGTGGAAACGATCAACACGATACCCAAAAAGACAATCCATTTTTTGGAGGGGAAAGAATGCCGAATGAGGAGCGCCAACAGGGGAAACAAAATAATCGCGCCGGGTTTTGCGCTCCCCAGCAACAAAGAAAGAACGACCAATGCCCAGAGCGATGAAGATTTAATTCCCTGCTTCTCGTTCAGATAGATTCCGAGAACCAAACCGATGAAAGCAAAACCGATCCCATTTGTAAATCCGTCGCCATTCAAGGTGGAGGCTTGAAACATGGCGCTGGGCGAGAGCGCCAGCAAGGCGAACATCCATTTGCCGAACGGAACTTTGCGGATGCCGAAATATCCCCCAACGACATAGATCGCCATGCCGACGATTCGAATCAGGATGATCGTCGGCAGGATCGGAAAATCAAATTTCCACCACAAGTATCTGGCGAGCAGCGCTTGCGGCAAAAAAATGACAGGCGAATAAATGGACTGCGTCCCCTGCCCATAACGGAGATCGTCCGACTCGCTGAACCTGCGCGTAAAATTTTCGCGGCTGAACAGGTCGAAGGCGGGCGATTGCACGAGCCTGCGCTGATACGAAAAATCGAACACCTCTTGATGAATGCTCACGTTTGAAAAAACGGGCAGGTACTCGTTCTCCGACATGTAGTACATGCGTACGAGATGCCGCTCTTCATCGAAGCCCGCGCCATACGGAACCGCAACGCAATAAAAAATTCCAATCAGCAGACCCGCGATCAGAAAAAAGTTTGCCGCGTCAAAAAATTTATTTTTTCGTTCGATCACTCGCGCTATCCTTTTCTCACGATCGCGTCGGTCATCTTCGCCACGCGCGCCATCTCTTTCACATCATGCACGCGGACGATGTCGGCGCCGCGCGCGATTCCAACGGCGACGGTCGCGGCAGTGCCTTCGACTCGTTGATCGGCTGGAAGATCGAGCGTGAATCCGATAAACGATTTTCTAGACGATCCCAACAGCACGGGATACCCCAACGCGCGGATTTCATCCAGCCTGTTGATCAACTCGAGATTATGCTCGCGCTTCTTTCCGAAACCGATGCCTGGGTCCACGAGTAGACGTTTCTCCTCCACCCCAGCCTGCACCGCGATCTCCACGCTGGCGAGTAGTTCGCGCTTCACATCTTCGATCAAGTTTTCATACTCGGAGCCAACGAACGCATTCCCAAGCCGCTCGCGCACTTCAACGCTCGCGGGATTACTGCGGTTATGCATAAGGATGACGGGGACGCGAAAAGCCGCAGCAACTGAAGCAAGCTGGGGGTCGGCGCGAAGCGACCACACGTCGTTGAGAATGTTCGCGCCCGCGTTGAATCCCGCCTCAGCAACTTCCGCTTTGGATGTGTCAATTGAAATCATGGCTTCGGGAAAATTTTTACGAATCGCTTGAATGATGGGGACAACGCGTTCGATCTCATCTTTCGCATTGACAGGTTGCGAGCCCGGGCGAGTCGATTCGCCGCCGATGTCGAGGATGTCCGCGCCGTTATCCAAAAAATATTTTGCTTGTTCGAGGGCGTGCTTGCTCCCCTCTCCCTTTGGGAGAGGGGCTGGGGGTGAGGGCAGAAGTCCATCTCCTGAAAATGAATCGGGTGTGACGTTGAGAATGCCCATCACGTAGGTGCGACTCCCCCATTGAAATGTAAAGTTTCCAACTTTCAACGAGTCGGATTTCATAAAATATTTCCGTCATTGCGAGGAGCGCTCGTTGCGACGAAGCAATCCCCAATACAATGAGGGAGATTGCTTCGTGGCGCGAGTCGCCACTCGCAATGACGGACAGTTACGGAATCTGATCCAACGGACGCGCGAGCCAGGCTTCGGCTTCGTTGATGTCGGTAAAAATTTTCATCGCGGAGGCGGCGCCAGCCAACGCGAGCGCGGCAACTTCGCGGATGGCGTTAGCCACTTTTTCATCGGCTAACACAACCGCCACGCGGATATTTCGCGCAGACGGGTCGCTGTTCGCCTCGACCGCCGCGCGGATGGCATTTTCGGGAATCTCTTTCACCGCGCGGAGGTCGTACAAATTGCGCGTGCGACCCGTTGCGCCAAGCAAATGTTCCATGGCGAACTCACGCCAGTTGTTAAGCGTGGCATCCGACACATCGGTGAACGTGAGCGTCATCCCGCCGTCGCCGCGACGCACGACGGAGAGTCCGACGCCGGGTTTGGGAGTCCAGTTGAGGGGTTTAATTTCAGTCATGAGTTTTGCCTCCGAGGGAGATTATATCGCACGTACATTGTTAACCGCGAAGTGCGCGAAGAACACAAAGAAAACCTTTAACTCTTTGCGCCTTTAGCGGTCTTTGCGCTTAATTTTTTCTAAAACTTTCAAAATGAACTCCGCCGTGCGTTTGCCTGACGTTCCATCGGTGAACGTGATTTCATCCTCGACGAATTTCCGCCTCTCCTCCGCGTCGGCGGTTGGATTCGCCAGATAAAGATTTAACGCGTCTCGAAGCTGGCTCTCGTTCTCGGCGACTCGTCCAGCCTTTGCGTCGCGGAATCGTTTATGCGTGGGCCAATCGCCGATCTCTTTCAGCGAGAGTGAAAATTTATTTTTCTTGTTCCACCCGCCAAGGGTATCAATCGTCGCGGCGATCATCGGCGTATCGTGGACGGCGGTCTCGACCAGCATCGTCGAGTAGACGGTCACCACCACATCCGAATACGCCATCATGGAGGACTTCTCGTCCATGTCTTCGCCGCCGTAGTAGCCGAGCGATCCGCCCAATGCCACAGGCTGGACGACATGCACATGCGGATATTTCTTCTCCAGTTCAAACACGCGCGCGCGTTCTTCGGCGAATATCTTCGGCTTGTCCTGAAAATGGCTCGGATGCAAACGAATCAACAACTGCGAAGGTTCTGTCAGCGAATCGGATGAAACCAACCTCGCCAACGCTTCGATGTTCGGGTAGTTCGGCGCAAAATGGACAAAACTGCTGGCATACGAAATCAACTTGCGATTCGGGTCGAGTCCATGCAGTTTGAAATACTCGTCACGCGGCATGAGCCATTGCTTACGGAAGTATCCGTCATACGAAGGGATGCCGCCGATGTTGACGTTTTCAGGATTCCAATCCGAGCCGTAGACCAGTTCATCCTTTTGCAGTTGCGACCAACATGTTGCATATTGCACATCCGCGCCTGAGATGTTGTACGACGATGAATTGTCCCAGCCGACGATGACGGTCATGTTCGGGATTCCGCGCTTGGCGGACTCGCGCAGGAGGTAACGATCCATGCGCCAGCCTGGAGTCGAAGCGATGACCATGTCGGGTTGGTATTTGTCGAAGAGATCAGAATAAATATCCGTCGTGAAGCGATTCTGAATTTTCACAAGGAGTTTTCGCGCCCACGAAAAATTCCGCAACAATAAAATCATCAGCGCGGAGGGAATCCAGATCCCCAAACGAAATTTCCAGCCGTTCTCCGCCCACACTTCCCAGATGTGACTGTCCATGGCTTCGGTGTTGATGCGGCGCGAACCGCCGACGCGGCGCAGATAGGCGAGGAGCCATTGGAGGCGGGGTTGAATCGTAGTAGCGAATTTATTCGCCTGTTTGAGGCGCAGACCTTCAAAGGTGAGTTGATTACTGCGTATTGCATACTGCGTAGTGCGCGTTTTGAGTTTTTCGACCAGCGAGTCGTCAGTGAGGAGGACGACTTCGACGCCCGCGTTGAGTAGGGTCGGGATAACGTCACTTTGCAGGAAATAGATGATCGCCATGCCGTGATCGGCGGAGATGAATAGTTTCTTAGTCATGTAGTTTGGTAGTTTGATAGTTGCGCAGTTGATGAGCATTTTACCCGCTTCGAGATTCGGCGGGACGCTACGCAGTCCCTGCCTCAGTTCGTGGAAGTCCGCTCAAGCGGACTAGCCGACTTTCAGTCGGCTTTGTAGGTGTAGCACGGACGTTCACGTCCGTGCGGTGATTGTCATGCCGTAGTCGGCGGAGATAAAGATGCGTTTATCACTGGATAGATTTCGTTACTTTGGAATTTGAGTTAAGTCATTTCTGGATAGCAGGCAATGGCGAAATGCCAATAACATTGTAATTGCCTATTGTGGGAATTTGAGAGTATTGTAATATCTCACCAGTTTCCGACAATACAATTATTGTAGTTTTCTCTGTCATATCATCAAAATATTCTACAAGCATAATATGCTTATTATCTGGAAGCCAATCCAGTGACAAAAAGCCTGTTGCATCTGAACTGTAAATCATTTGTTGAGATGACCCATCATATTTGGAAACGTAAACTTCCCCCGTATCCGTAAATGTGACAATTTTACTGGAATCATGCGACCAGACATATTGCCCATTGGGAAGCACCGACGGATATACCTGATCATCAACTAGATTCCTTATACGAAAGCCATTTTGTTTTTCATAATAAACAACGTATTCGCCATTTGGGGATAGTTTGTCGAAACCGATATCCATGCCAGATGATATTTCCAGCAACTCAGTGCTGATGACGTCATATGTGTAATAACGCAGGTCAGTAAGGTTTTTTTTCGTTGTCTCGCCCGTGGATATTTCGCAACGAAACATAAATTTTGTTGGTGTCACCCAGCCCAAAGGGGACTTAAAGCACTCATCAAGCCCGATATCCAATTTATTTATTTTTCCTGAAGACGTTTTTATCAAAACCAGATCGGTCGCATAAGGGTCTGCAACTTCTACAGCCTCAATCAGCCATCTTCCATCGGGAGAAATGTATATTTGGCGATACGGTGTGAGTATTTCTGGTACAAGGATGTCGCTTTTTCCATTAATGCGTTCCAAATGATTTAAAACCAAAATCTGATTATCTCGAACATAGAAACCATTTTCCCCATCAGGCATCCAATATATAGATGAGCCAGAAAGCGACTCGCCATCTGAAAATGGTATCGGTTCTGTAAAAGCGCATGGGCCGCTTGAAAGAAAGCAACCTGTTGTAACAAAGATCGCCGCATACTTAAAGGGCGGCTCTGGCGATTGTAAAAGCAACAACACTTCATCGAACTGCCTTGTTGATGATTTTGGCGGAATTGATAACCCTCCGCGAGGCGTATTAATTGGTTCTATGGGTTGATTAGTCGGCAATAGGCTTTTGCTATCCATGCTTTCAAAGCGAAGATATACGATTACCCCAATTGCAATTGCCAGAGCAATGACACTCAGAAAAATGGAAAACATTGTACGGTTCTTCATGGCTTTTTCCTCTTTCGGATCAAAGAATTGTTTTGCCTGAGAACTGTATCCAATTTTGCTGGTTATTTCACCTATGTGTAACCATAGATTTCCTTTATCTATACTCCCTGTGGTTTCACGTAGGCGGTTGTTTGAGAGATGCAAAATTGCTTCTGCCCTTGAAACAACATCAAGTTTCCGATAAATGTTTTTCAAGTGATATTCAACGGTACTTTTTGAGATACCCAATGCCGCCGCGATTTGTTTATTACTTTTACCCTGTAAGAGAAGTTCTATCACTTCCTTCTCGCGTTTACTAAATAACTCTGTCTGCATCATGAATAATACCAGTTAAAAATCTTGTTATACACCGCCAACAAAATCTTCTTCACAACTCCAACCTCCAACACACGCTTCCCCAATCCCACTTTCCTCTTTCCTCTTTCCTTCAACTCCCATCTCAAATACCCCAGCGTATTGGACATATTCATCGCCAGCGGATCAGAGACCATCAGGCGCAGCAGACCCGCGTCATTCATGCGCTTGTCCAACTGGCGGACTTGTCCCATCGGCTTGTCCATGTCAAAGGGCAGAAATTGCTGAAGCGTGGATTTGTACGCCGTGAACTGCCAATGACTCGCCCCAGCCATCGCAACAATTTCAGATGTCGCTGCGAGCGCTTGTTGCGAAGCAGTCTCCTCATTTGCGGGGAGATTGCTTCGTCGCTCCGCTCCTCGCAACGACATGGTAATTCTCCAGTCTCTAGTCTCCGCATAAACTTTCCTATTCTCTTCTTCCGTCTGCCCAAGCGACAAGTTAAATTCCAAAAACGTCTCCCACGGAATGAATTGACCATCTTCAAGTTTGGCATTTTCTCGCGCCCACTTGAGAGTCGATTCATAAAACTCGGGCGGCGTTCTAAACGGACGAGCAGTCACCATGCCGACGTTCGGAAAAGTTTCAAGAATCTCCACAGAACGCGAGAGCCACTTCGGGGAGAACAAAACGTCGCTGTCGGTGTAAGCGATGATCTCGCCAGGCGCGCCCGCCAGCATCACATTCCATGCGCCGCCCTTGCCCATATTTTTTTCAGAGAGAATCAAATATTGAATTCGCCCCTCTTCTTTTTCTTTCACGAGAAAGTCGCGCACTTCGGCACACGAGCCGTTGTCGAAGACCATCAAGTCAAACGGCAGTCCCGCGTCCTTGTGCATGGACTCAAGCGAGACTTTCAACACATCGAGGGTCTCGGCATAGAATCCACTCAGGAAGGGGATGTAGTTCAACAGCGCGACGGTGATCCGCTCGGGCTTGGCAACGTCTTTGACAAACTTGGCGGGGTTTTGACCTTTTCTCATTGGGTTTCAAGTTCCATGTTTTAAGTGTCAGGTTTGGTTGAAGGTTAAACGTCGAAAGCAACGCGACCCTTGACCTTTGACCTGTGACTTATTTGAAAAGTTTGTTAATTCTTTTTTGCCATCTCTTCGGTCTTACGATATTCTCTATCATATTCTCAGGCAAAAAGAAGAAGATAGCACGAAGAAATAATTCAAGCTTACGATTGAATCGCAGCGACGTCATCTTCGGGCGGGAAAGTTTACCATCCACCAATTGATGAGTCGAATCGAGAATCGTATAGCGCACATTCGCCTGTCCGCCCGCGAGCCGAATATTCTCATTCGTTTCAGGATGCGCGTAATGCGGCTTGCCCTCGGGCAGGTGCGAGTAATCGTGATTTTGATGCGCGATCATCACCGACGGCGTGCAATCGATCACCGCCCATTTTTCCGCGCGCGCTTTGCAGATCATCCAATTATCCCAGCCCGCGCGACCGATCGAAAAATTGGGGACATCTTGATAACAGGATTTTGGGAAGAGGAAAAAATCGCTTCCTGCGGGACGGTGAAGCTGGTTCTGTTTCCTGACGCTTTCTCTCAGCCTCGACTCCCACCCTTCGGCAAAGTCAAGCGGCGACGTGATGTCATAATCCCAGCGTTGACTCAGCAAGACGAATTTGTCACGCAACATGCGTGACCTACGCGCGGCTTCGACGAAATCAGACATCAAGATCATATCCGCGTTGACGATGCACAGCAATTCGCTATTCGAGTTCTCGCGGGCAAGCCGAAACATGGACGAGATCAGCGGCACGCCTGCTTCATTCCGCGTGACGTTGGGGATGTGCCTCGCGCCGAGTTCTCTCGCCGCGTCAGCGAGTCCCGTCTCTTCGCCAAGCAAAATGACCTCGACATCGGGAAGCAGAGTCCACGAGCGAATCGCGTTGCGCTGAATCATCGCAATGTGCGGATTCGTGAACGGCTTGGGGGCGGAGAAGAGAGTGAGTAAAGTCATCAGTGATCAGTGAACAGCGTAACGCGACATTTATGTCGCCCTTTGCCAAAGTAAAGCGACATCGCGCAGCGTGTCACGCTACGATTTTTTGAGCGCTCGTTTATCAACATCCTTCAACGTCTTATGTTGCACGCCCGCGTTGATCTTCATCAACTCAGGGTTGTCGTGAACCAGATTCAAAACATCCTTCCACGAGAAATCATCGCGTCCATTGAAGTGGGCATAGACCTGGCGCATGAATTCCAAATCTTCGGGCGTATCCACTGTCCAGCGGTAATCGCCGAAGTCTGTGGTGTGATGGAGGAGGGCGATATTATATCCGCGCGGGGATGTGCCTTGTTCAATGTCAAAGGTCACAGGTCGCAGGTCAGACCTTCGACTTTTGACTTTCGACTCGAATTTCACGCCCTCGTAGAAATAGGGCATTACATGTTCGCGGTGTTGGGGTTCTTTGGCTTTCTTCCATGCCTGCTCCAAAGCCTTGAACGTACACGCCTCAATATCCAACCCAATTGGGTAGGTGCGATGATACGGCGGAGGCAAGCGATTGCAGACGAAATCAAATCCGCCACTGATAACTGATGACTGATTACTGATCACTGTATTTACTACATCATCAATCAACTCAGGGTCAATCACTGGGCAATCGGCGGTGATCCTCACAACCACATCCGCTTTCGCTTGTTTCGCCGCTTGATAATAACGGTCAAGCACATCGTAGAGACTGCCGCGCGTAAAGGGGATTCCGCTGAAGTCGCAGTATTCAGCGACGGGGTCGTCGGACGCGTCCGTCGTCGTGGCGAATAAGGTTTGGGAAACCGAATCAGCCCGCGAGGTCCGAACGAAGACGCGTTGTAACATCGGCTGACCCGCGATGTCCGCGAGAATCTTCCCAGGCAATCGCGAGGAGGACATGCGTCCCTGAATGATGGCGACAACGTTTGGTTTCATAGTGGCTGGTAGGACAAATTGGCAATTTGTCCTACGATGTCTCCCCTTCAAATGGAATCGGCTGAGGAGTCACAAATCCCTTCGCGCGAAATTTTTCAACATACTCGCGCACGGTTTGATAATCAAGCCCAACCTGCTCGGCGATGTCGAAGATGCTGTGCTGACCTTCGAAGCGCATCATAATTTTTTCGATGGCGCGGTTGAGCGCCCAATTATCGCGCCAATCCACCCACAGACCGTGACCGCTGAGAAAAACGGGACCGCGAAACGTGCGCTTCGGGATGTAGTTGCTGGCGTAGATGCGGATGATCTCTTCGGCGGTTTGCGCCGCGCCGACGAGCATGTCTTCGTGGATGATGTCGAGATTGTCATCGGTGGTGTGATATTCGTCGTACGGAAAACGGTTGAGCGAGATGCACGGCACGTTGACGCCAGGTCCGTTGATGACGCGCTCGTCGTTGGCGGGAGCGGAGGCGAAATCGCGTTCTTCGTGTTCGGTGTTGCGTAATTGGTAATTGGTAATTCGGTCGAGGAGATGATCGTGTTGACGAGTATGATGCCACGCAATTTTATTTTTATTGCCAGTCATTTCCAAAAATATTCCGCCACGCAGATTTGGAATCAGGTTTTCATTGTGCGCCAGCCACGCGATCGTGCCGATGGTCTCGGGTCCAAACCAAAAGCGGACGCTCATCGAGCCAGCGGGGAGCGGATTCTCCGCCAGCCGCCGCGCCAACTCGATCGCGCTGACCACGCCCGCGCCATCGTCATTGGCTTGCATGGGATGACACGTATGCGCCTGAACAAGGAACTCGCCCGCTGAGGGGTTCGCTCCGCCTTCGGGGTGAATAACTGCGGTGGCAACTTTGAAACCCTGCTTGGGATCAGTGATAAATTCAGATTTGATCACCGCATGATATTTCTTATCTCGCGGAAGTGTATCAAACGTATTCTTCGGAAGACAGAATCCCCAGTCACGTTCGTAGTATTTGAAAATCCACGGAACCGTGTGCGGGCGCTTCTCATTAAAATACAAATGCGGCTGGAGTTCTTCAAAGGTTAGCACTTTATCAACAGGCAGTGAATACGAAACAATGTGAAGCGGATTATCCTTGAAGTCCACGATGCGTTCGCCATCTTCGGTTTCAAGAAATGCTTCGTGAACAACATATCGCTCAGGCACCTTCCATGTCCAGACGGGAGTCAGCGGAGCGTAGGTCTCGATAGTGTAGTTGGACGAGTCAGGCATGTACGAACCGACGATTTCCAATGTCTTGTCATGGTCGTCAGAGGCGAGGGTGCGGTGCAGAGGAAAAAATTCCGCGAGGATGGATTTGAGGGAGTTGTAGGGTTTCATAAAATCATTTTGCCACGGATTTTACGGATTATCACGGAAAATCTCTTTGAACCACGGAGACACTGAGTCACGGAGTAAAAATATTCTCAGTGTCTCCGTGACTCCGTGGTTAAAGTCCTGGGTCTTTCAGAAAAAAATCCGTGCAAATCTGTGCCTATCCGTGGCTAAAGGTCTTTCTTCTTTCATTCTTTCTTCACATAATACAACAAAAACGGATCGCGCCTCATCTCGCGCGCCGTGAACGCATACACCTCATTCGCCTTCATCAACTTTACATCCGCCTCGCCAATCTTCGCAGACTGAATCACGCCCGCATCTTCCATCAACGCCCCCATCGGGTCAACCTCCGTCACAACTCCCTTATCAATGTCGCGCACCAGCATCTCGAACGTATCGGTATACGTGACGCCGTTCTCATCCGTCACTTCGCCCGTGAACTGTTTCAGAAAACGATAATCCACGCCTTCCATCTGTTCGATGTGATGAAAGAAAGTCATGCTGTTCGTATACGACAGTCCGATCACCATGATCTTCGCATCGAGATCGCGCAACTTTCCAAACACCGAGTCCCGTTCATACGCGCTCTTATATCGCAAACTTCCCAGCATCTCAGCGTGCTTCCCCAAAATCGCAAACGAATAGAACGGATGAAATACCCGCTTCGCGCGCGGGTCGAGCCGCACCAGTTCCGTCAACACGCCCATCTTCGACGGCGTTGTCCGCACATCCCACGCCGCGCCCTTATTAAAATCAAAATTGAACGTCGGCATGATCAGCGTCCCCTCCACGCCGAGCACAAACTCCAACGCGCGGATCACCGTCTGCGGTCCGCCGTCCACCTCGCCGAACGATTTATACGAACTATGCACCAACAGCGTATCCCCCTCCTCCACGCCCAACGAGCGAAATCCATCAACAAGTTTTTCAAACGTAAGCATCTTCATTCTCCAGAATTCCAACTCTTCAACCTCATCGCACACTGACGCACGCTTCGCTCCCAGCCGACAACTGATTCAAGCCATGATTCTTTTCTCTCCCCTCATCTTTTCTCCGTGCGCTCTGTGGCTCTGTGGCTAATCGCTCTTGACCTTCTCATACGTCTCAAGTAGTTTACCAAAATTCCTCTTCCAATCCGCCCTCTCCTCCGCCGTCTTCCGCGCGGATTCTCCAATCCTCTTAAATTCTCCCCTACTTTTTATCGCGGACAAAATCTTCTCCGCTAGATTATCCACATCCCCATCACGGAACAGCCAGCCGTTGACTCCATCCCGAATCCACTCTTTGTTCCCCGCAATATCAGACACCAAACACGGAAGCCCGCTCGCCATCGCCTCCATCAATGTCACAGACGAGCCGTCCACATGCGACGGTGAAATATAAACATCCGCCATGTGATACCAGCGCGGCAGATCGCGTTGACTCACCTGCCCCCCAAAATGGACTCGCTCCATCACCCCGCCCTTCATCAAAATCTGACGGATTTGATTTCCCTGCGAGCCTCCTCCCAGCAAAATGAGATTCACATTCGGATTTTCCCTCGCCACCTTGACAAACGCCTTTGCAAGAACATCTACCCCGTAAATTGATTCCCACGTGCGACTACAAAATAAAGTTACCGATTTACGATTTTCGATTGACGAATTACGATTTTTGACCTTCGACTTTTGACTCGAAACTTTCCTCTTTCCTCTTTCCTCTTTCTTCGCATGAAAATGAGTCAAATCAATTCCCCATGGAAACACCACCGTCCGCTCAGGCTTCATCCCAAACGCAATCGCCTTCTCGCGCGTCACATTCGCATCACTCGTAAAAAAAGCGCTCCTTCGTAACGTGTAACTCGTAACCCAACGCAACCAAGCGCTCTTATCCGCATCCATCACCAGATCATATCCCCACGACATCGTCAGCAGATGACGGAATCCGCTCAACGCGACGAGAAACGCGCAATTCTGGATCGGTCCCGCGTGGATAATGTCAGGCTGAATCTCTTTGATCAAACGTCGAAGATCTAAGGTCAAGCGAGGCACATCCCGCCAGCGGAATTCACGCTTCCCTCCCGCCCACAGAATCTGCTGAACATTCTCAGGGACAGGGCGATCCTCCGTTTGCCGAGTCGTCACCTCGAGTTGCAAAAAATAGACTTCGTGTTTTGTCTGCGACAACGAAAACAGAAATCGGTAATCGTGCGGGGTGTAATTTTTACTGAAGTATAAAATGTGCATGAAATAATTTTGACCACGAAGGGTCACAAAGGGTCGCGAAGGAAAAGATTTAAAACCTTTGTGTACCTTCGTGACCCTTTGTGGTTAATAGGTTTTACGCTACCAAATCTGTCCAGCGTAATTCCTGCCCATATTTGAAATCATGCAACGCCTTTGTCCCAATGACATTCTGAATCTGGTCAGGCTTGATCGCTCCAACCGTAGCAGGGCGCAACACGTCAATCATCTCCCGCGAGAAGACTTCGCCCGCCTTGATGTCCCGCGCCGCCCGTAAACAGCGACGTTGCACAACGGCGGTATCAATCTCGTTGTCGGCGATGAATTTATCAGGCGAGCCAAGCGAACGTTCGAGCAGACGCGTCTCTTCGACCATCCGCGCCCACTTGTCGGGATCCATCGCAAATTTGTGGTCGGGACCTTCGCGGTCGTTGCTGTCGGTGAAGTGACGCTCGATGACGCGCGCCCCAAGCGTCACCGCGCCCAGAACGGGAGCGACCGCGTGCGTATGGTCGGAGAGTCCCAGAATCACATCGGGGAACATGGTCGCGTATGTTTTCAACACGTTCAAATGCAAATGGTCATAGTTATTCGGGGACGCGGTGTAATTCGTATTGCATTGCATCAACACGAGTTGTTTGTTGATCTTCAATATCGCATGGACAGCCTTCTGCACCTCGCCGATCGTGGACGCGCCTGTGGCGATAAAGAACGGCTTGCCCTTGCTCGCCATGCGCTCCAGCGCTTCGATCCAGTCAATCTCGCCAGAGCCAGCCTTATAGACTGGCACATACGGGTCGAGAAAGTCAATCGCGGCAAAATCATACGGCGAGGAGAAATAGTGAATGCCTGCCTCTTGACATTCCTCCATCAAAGTCATTGTCCACTCGAACGGAATGGACGCGGCGCGGTAGACCTCGGTCACGGATTTTTTCCACGCTGCCTGATGGCTGACCTGCGCGTTCATGTGCGAGAAGCCATAATCCGAGACGATCTTCGGCGCGTCGAAATTCTGGAACTTGGCGGCATCCGCTCCCGCCTCTTTCGCCAAGCGGATGAGCAGTTTCGCCCGCTCCAAATCGCCGTCGTGGTTCGCCGCGATGTCGGCGATGAAGTAGGTCGGGTGGTTCAAACCAATCGTTCGATTTCCAAATTTGATTTCCATGCGTTCCTCCGAATATTTTGTCATGTCGCTCAAGGTTATGTCACCCTCCCGAAGAACATCGGGACGATGTGAGGGAGTGATAGCGACCGAAGGGTCTCTACTATCGTGTTAGAGATTCTTCGCTTCGCTCAGAATGACATGATTAACGTACATACGCCTGGCGTTTATTTTTGCAACCACAACAGCAATGCGGTCAAGGTAAAACCATCCGTAATAATCTTATCCTTTATCATTTGCCTGATTTCGCTTTTCGTAAACCATCGAGTTTCGCTTACTTCATCTTTATCAAAATCCTGTACATGGTCTACAGCCTTACAATGCACAATATGAAAAACTTTGTTGGAGCTTCCATTCATTGGGTAATAGGAATATATCAACTCGTGATTGTTTGATGTATATCCTGTTTCTTCCAATACTTCTCGTTTGGCGGCGTCAATTTCAGACTCGCCTATTTTCACTCCGCCTGCGGGTAGTTCCCATTCTGTCGTGTCGCTTGCATAGCGTGGAACTCGCACGAAAACAACATCTCCATTATTGTTTTCAACGACCGCAGTGATCGCTGAACGGGGAAAATCCAACAAGTGAAATTTCTCAATAATAAGACCGCTTGGAAATTTCACTGTATCTTTATATAGATTCACCCATTGACTTTCATAAACAACTTCTCTTGCCAATCGTTCAGGCTTCATACTCTATCTCCCAATCCTCCCCAAATGCGTATTCTGGAACGCGTCTTCGTGCTTCAAGCCGTAGCCGAGGATGCGGTCAAAACTGGAGTGACCGAAAAGGATCGTCCCTGCGAACATTATCCACGGGATGGAGGCTAGGGCACCCAAGGCATAAAGGGCAACCGAAAGCCCACGATGGTGAATCAGGTTATACGTCCAAGCGCCGAAGCGGGGGTTTGCCAGATAGCCGATCATACTCAGATCGGGCGCGAAAAACCACAACGCGTACCATCCCCATCCGTAATCCAATTTTGAAAAAAGAAGAAGGGCGAGTCCGAACAAAAAGAGTTCTTCGAGTTTGAGCAGGTTTTTCATGTGTCTCCTCGTACGGCAAAATTAATTTTGCCCCACCTGTTGATAACCCCTGATTTTCTGTGGATAACCCTGCTGGAACTGTGTATAGAAACCGTCCAAACCAGTGGAGAACGAGGGGATTTCGCCGCCCAAATCGGTGGATAACTTGTGGATAGACAGCCATAAATTGTGGGAACGTTTGGCGGTCAAACCCGACCTTTCAACTGATTGCGGCTCGATCAGGCTTTCTCTCAGCCCGAACTTTCTCGCCACCTCCACGCCGAACTGATACTTGTTCATCGCCTGCGCGCCAACGACGTGATACAAGCCGTGCAGATCTTTTTCGAGCATGGCGATGAGCGTTTGCGCAAGGTGATTGACCCACATCGGGCAGAAGATGACATCCGTAAACCCGTTGACGTTTTTGCCCTCGCTCAAATTGTTGACGAAGAACTCGCCAAGGCTTCTGCGCCCGCCCAACGACCAACCGTAGAAGTTGACTCGCGCAACGATGGCTTGCGGATTGACTTGCAGAACGGCTCGCTCGCCATCGAGTTTGGTCTGCGAATAGACGCCCTGCGGATTCGGCTCGTCAGCCTCGGTGTACGCGCCTTCTTTTGTGCCGTCGAAGACTGCATCAGTCGAGAGATGCACGAATTTTATGTTTCGCTTCGCGCAGGCTTCCGCCATTTCGGCTGGGACCTCCGCGTTCAAGATTCTCGCATCATCGGGACGTTTCTCGCACTCTTCCAAATTCGCCAACGCCGCACAGTTGATGAGCCACGCGGGTCTCGTCGAATCGAGGATCGCGTTGACGCTCCCCGACCTGAGCAAATTCGCATGCAACACGCGAAACGGAGCGGACTTCAATTTGTCCCTGTCCACGCCAATGACATCATGCTCGCGCTTCGCTTCCAACGCGAGGTTGATGCCTAATAAACCGCTTGCGCCAGTAATCAAGAGTCTCATGTGTTCACTTCGCATGTCACCCTGAGGGAGCGCTAGCGACCGAAGGGTCTCTGAGGGCGTGGTAGAGATGCTTCGCTCCGCTCAGCATGACATCATCCCTCGAGCTTTCCTTGTTTGAAAAGTTCCTCAAACGGCGCGACGAATTTTTTGATGCCATCAATATCGAGCCATTCGGAGTTGTTGTCGCTGGTGTAGGTGAATCCATCGGGGAGCGGCTTGCCTTTGTCTTTCCACGAGTAACCGAACCACGTCGCTTCGGCGGGCTGGATGACGTACATCGAATCGAGTTCAACGGAGTGGCGGGCTTCGTCGTCCGAGATCAAATCTTCATGCAGTTTCTCGCCAGGGCGGATGCCGATGATGTTGATTCTTGCATTCGGCACGATGGCTTTGGCAAGGTCAACGACTTTCGTGCTGGGAATCTTCGGCACGAACACTTCGCCGCCTTCCATTTGTTCGATGCAGTCAATAACGAACTTGACTCCCTGATCGAGCGACAGCCAGAAGCGCGTCATGCGTTCGTCCGTGATGGTGACCGCTCCGCTCTCGCGCTGTTTGAGAAACAACGGCACGACCGATCCACGCGAGCCGACAACGTTCCCGTATCGGACGCACGAATAGCGGGTCGCTGTCCCTGCCGCGTAGGCGTTGCTTTGAACGGTCAATTTCTCCGCGGCGAGTTTTGTCGCGCCGTATAAATTCGCGGGGCTGACGGCTTTGTCCGTGCTGATGGTCATCACTTTCTTCACGCCCGCATCCAACGCGGCTTCGACCACGTTCGCCGTGCCCATAATGTTGGTCTTGATGGCTTCCATCGGGTTGTACTCGCACGCTGGCACTTGCTTCAACGCCGCCGCATGGACGACAATATCCACGCCGTGCATCGCGCGGACGAGTCGCTCGCGGTCGCGGATGTCGCCGATGAAGTAACGCAGTGACGGATGGTTGAATCCGCCCACTTGCATTTCGTGCTGTTTCAACTCGTCGCGGCTGAAGATGATGATCTTCTTCGGCTGTTTTTCGGCGAGAAGTGTTTGCGTGAACTTCTTGCCGAAGGAACCCGTCCCGCCTGTGATGAGTATGACTTGATTTTTCCAGTCCATAGAATCTCCGTTTCATACGGTGGTCGAGTAATGGCGCATGGTTTTCGCGCCACGTATCGAGACCACACATCTTGATTTCATTCATATTTTTAATTTCGTGTTCACTTGTCACTGGTGGTTTCGATACGTCCCGCGACGGGCATCGCGGGACTACTCAACCACCGATGCACATTTGTTACTTTATCGCTTCAAACAAACCAGAATCTTTTGTGATAAAGATTTCGCCTTGCTGTTGAAATTTAATCTGCAATTCTCGCTTTAGCTGTTCCAATTTATCTTCCTGAAGGTCAGAGAGGGCAGTCATCGAACGCAGATAAGCAACCAGCGGTTCTAATTCAGTGACGCGCAAACTGTCTTCGTAACGGGAAACGGTCACTTGCGAGAAAGCGGATTGCAATTGCGCCAATCCGTTCTCCAGTGTAAAGGATACCGTCGCCTTGCTGACATAATTCCCGTTACTGATTTCCTCCAACCAGCCAGTGATTTCCTGCATGTGTTGTTCGCCGACAGTCGTCGCAAAGAAATGACCGTCCGTTTTCAAAACTCTTTTTATTTCGCCAATCGCCTTCGGTCTATCAGGGACATGATACAGCATGTGATTGGCGATGACCGCGTCGAATGTTTCGTCCCCGAATGGAATTGCCTGCGCGTCGATCTCCTTGAACTGGAAGGCTCTCCCAGTGACGACCAAGTTTCGCCACGCCGAATCAAGCATCCCTGCGGAAAGGTCGGAGAGGGTGATAGTCCAAGTGGAAGGGATACGGTCAATGTTCTCCTTCCATAAATATCCAGGACCGCTTCCCAACTCCAGTATCTTTGTGTTGGTTGGCAGTTTCAACAGATGGTCGAAGACCCAATTCATCCAGCCATACGGATTCGCGCTGAAGCGCTGATGAATCGCTACGCGCGCGTCGAGGTTCGACGAGTCTTTGTATTGATCGGTCTTGAGATATTGCTGATCGGTGAACTTGGACAAAGTCTTTAGTCTCCAGTCTCTATTTCTTTATCACGATCAACGGATACTGCCCGTTCTCGGCGAAGAATTTTGGAAACACGCCTTCGAGCCAAAACACGAACCGCAAAAACGCGCGCCCGCCAAACGGACGAACGAACCAGCGCAAGATGCGCGTGCTCAAACTGCGCCATGGTTTGATTTCGATTGTCATCTTCGAACCGATCTCGCGCTTGAGCCACGCGGGTGTCATCTTTTGCACGAACGTCCCTGCGGGGTCTTCTTCGTTGAGCCATTCTTTTTTCTTTTTCGCCGAACGACCCGATAGTTTACGCATGAGACCGATCAACGGTTCGGCGAGGCGGCTGAGTAACGGATCATGCCAGCCATTGACGATCCCCGCGCTTCGTCCGTTGGCAAGCACGCGATGAATTTCCGCATACGCGCGCGGATGTTCTGTCAGCGCGAGATGATGAATCGCGTGCATCGAAACCGCGCCATCGAATGTATCGGCTTTGAACGGGAGGTTGGCGAGATCGCCGACGACGAATAAACCGTGATCGCCGATGCGAGTCCGCGCTTCGCGTAACGCTTGAATGGAAATATCCAAGCACACGCGCTTTTGATATCCCTGCGAGTAGACTTTGTATTCTTCATACTGCACAGGACCAGAGCCAGCATCGAGCAGGAGGTTGCCTGTGGGGATCAATCCGTTCATCACGCGCAGGCGCGTTTTGTGGATGTATTCGCGCGAGACAGGACGCAGGTCTTCATAACGGGCGTTTTGATAATTCCCGTCGTCTTCCTGCTGCCAGCCGATCTCATCATAAAATTCGCGGACTTTTTGTTTGGTTTCGTTTGTCATGTTTGATTATTTCATCGGTGGTCGAGTAGCCCGAACGATAGTGAGGGCGTATCGAGACCACCACGCCGTAAAACAATTTTTGTTCCAAAAGTATGGTCGCGTACCTGTGGTCTCGATACGTCCTTCGTCTCCGCTACGCTTCGCTCAGGACTACTCGACCACCGTGTATTCATTTCCACGTAAACGGTTCTCCAACGAGAAACCTAAACGTATCTTCAAAATGACTCATGCCTTCATCGCTCAACACTTTTTCAAGCGACCACACTTCAAGATCGTCCCAAAAATTCATCAGACGCCATGGGAACGGACGCGGGTACTCGAAGAAAAAGCGATAGGCGTAATTCCATGCTTTCGCGGTTTGTTCGTCGGTCAGGCGATGGGCGGATACATTCGATAAAGTTCTTTCCAGCGTGGAAAAATATTCATCCCATGTGTTCACGTCCAGCGTGAAGCCGCGCCCGCGATAATGCGTCTCGCCGCACGAGATGACGGGGATGCCGTTCATCGCGGTCTCGACGCCGACGGTGGTTGTGTACGCCAATCCCAGACCTGCGATCTCGATCAGGTCATACGTGTTGATATTATCCAACGCGCCGATCACGTGGATGTGACTCGGCAATTCGGGCAACGCTTCGCGCACGACGGTCGCCATGGATTTCGCCTGCGGGACAATTTTCTCGCCAGGATGGACTCGCACCACGAGTTGCACATCCGTCCGTTTCGCAAAATATTGGACGGTCTTGGTGATCCACTCGCTCATGGATTCGGCGAAGATGTTTCGCCCCAGCGTGAGGCTGTCGCCCAGAACATTCGCGGCTAACAAAACTACGGGACGATCATCCAAGCCCAGGGCTTTACGCGTCTCTTCGGCGCCTTGTGATGAGACGTATTGCCACAGCCGTTTCGATTTTCCCCACACTCTTGCTCCGCGACGGGCATTCTCCAAGTCGGCGAGACGCTCGTACATTTCGTCGGTCATCGGCAATTTGCAGCGCGCTTCGACGAGATAATCCGTGTCCTGCCGCATGATGGACGTGTTCTGCGCCAGCCAGATCTGTTCGCGCTGGTCGTTGAATTCAAACGTAACGGCGGGGATGTTCAAATATTTCGCCACGCGGAAGACGATTCCCATTTCGAGGATGAGTCCGTTCGGAATCAAAACAACATCAGGTTTGTTGGCTTGCATCCATTCGAGGGCGGCGAGGGCGGCGAAGGTGTTGCGCTTGACGCGTAGATCGTACAACGCTTTGTCTTTCGCGTTCGACATGTCCACTTCTTCGCGCATGAGGGTGTATTGCGCGTCCCAGAGGGAGATTTCGGCGATGTCGGATTGGAGGGCGGAGGGAAGGTCGAAGGTTGAAGGTCGAAGGTCAAGCATCGAGATATGGTCAACGAAAGTGGAAAGTGGAAAGAGGGCATCGCGTGTGTGTAGTCCGCGTTGTTTCTGAGTCAGTTTGTCCATCTCTTTGTGCCATTCGGAATATGGGAGAGTCATCAATGTGACTTTGTGTCCCAGCCCTGCGAGGGCGAGGGAGATGTACGCGGCTTGTTCGATCCAATAGTGGAGGGTGGCGAAGAGAAGAACATTCTTTACTTCGTACTGCGTATTTCGTATTGAGTTTTGCAAGATCGGCTTAATGGATTCAACGGCGTGAGGGAGAGATTTTTTTAGGCGCGATAAATTGAAGTGGTCTTTGCGGGCGCGGTTCTTTTGCCGAAGTGTGTAATCGAGTTCGGCGGCAAGAGGCAGTTCGCCTAAAAAGTTACGGAGGGAGGTTTTATTGAGCATGATTCTTTGAACCGCGAAGCGCGCGAAGGTCGCCAAGAAAACCTTTTAAAAATCTTCGCGTTCTTTGCGGCCTTAGCGGTTAATTTTTTAATCTATTTTCTCGATCTTCCAATTCAAACGCGGACGGATTGGTCCTTGCCGCATTTCGGGCCACTGCGTGCCAGGCGCGCCAGAAATATCCACGTTGAACGAGATCGCGTTCTCGTCCATGAAATATCGTTTGACGCCGAACGAACTCGCGTTGACGCCGAGATAATAACGACCTTCGTTGAAAAAATCGGCGGGGATCTCACAGCGACTCACGTAGCGTCCCGCCGCGCGCGCGCCGAACTGCTCGTATTGTTTCGCGTCGTCGGTGTCGAACGCGGTGAACACATATTCGCCGCGCATTGTGTTGAGATACATGCCCACGCGCAAACCCGTGACGGGCGCGTCGAGTTGATATTCGAACTCGATGACGACTGGCTCGGTAGATCGGACGGTGTCCACGACCGCGCCGCTTCTTTCTTTGATTTTGATTGCCACAGGTCTAAACGGCGCGCTCGCCGCTGGAATCTCGTCCGCCTCCCAAACGCGCTCGCCTGATTCAGCCTGACCCGAGGCGAGATAAAAGTCAACCGCTTCGGGAGTCGGCGCGCGCTTGATGAGTTGTCCCTTTTTCAGAACAATGGCTTCTTGAGTCAATCGCAAAATCGCGGACATATTGTGACTCACAAACAACACCGTGCGTCCCTGTTGCGCCACGTCGTTCATCTTGCCGATGCACTTGCGTTGAAACTCCGCGTCGCCAACGGCAAGCACTTCATCCACGACGAGAATGTCAGGTTCCAAATGCGCGGCGACGGCAAACGCCAGCCGCAAGTACATGCCCGATGAATATCGTTTGACGGGCGTGTCAATGAATTGATTCACCTCGGAAAAGTCCACGATGGCGTCGAAATTTCTATCAATCTCGTTGCGCTTCATGCCGAGGATCGCGCCGTTCATGTAAATATTCTCGCGTCCTGTTAGTTCGGGATGAAAACCCGTTCCCACTTCGAGAAGCGAGCCGACTCGCCCGCGCACGCTGACAGTCCCTTCGGTGGGTTCGGTGACGCGCGAGAGGATCTTCAACAGCGTGCTTTTGCCCGCGCCGTTTCGCCCAACGATGCCAAGGACTTTGCCCTCGTCGAGGTCGAACGACACATCCTTCAACGCCCAGACAAAGTTTTGGTTGACGCGGCGATCCGACTTGCCGACGAGCGCTTTCGCCAAACGCACAGGCGCGAACATGGTATCCACCAGCACGTCGCGCAGCATGTTATAGCGGAACTTGGTCTCTGCCGCGCCGATCTGGTATTTTTTGCCGAGGTTTTTTACTGAGATGGCTGTGGTCATGGGGAGGGAGTAATTGGTAAGTGGTAATTGGAGACTGGAGACTAGAGATTGGAGATTGAGAATTAGAGAATTGGAGGATTAGATGGTGTCGGCGAAAGTTTTTTCCATGCTGCGGAAGTAGAACAAGCCTGAGACGAAGATCAAGATCGAGATGGTCGCGGAGACCCAGAGGGTGATGTCAGGTCCGTTGCCTGCGCCGAGGAGCGCCCAGCGGAATCCGTTGACGACGCCCGCCATCGGGTTGAGCGAGTAGAGTATCTGCCACTTCGCAGAAACTACAGACGCCGAGTAGGCAACAGGCGTGGCAAACAGCCAGAACTGCGTCAGAAACGGGAGGGCTTGGTTCACATCCCGATATTTCACGTTGACCGCTGAGAGCCAGAGCGCGACTCCTAACGCGGTGATGAGCGCAAGCAGGAGGAAGAGCGGAAGAGTCCAGAGCAAATTCCACGCGGGAGTCACTTGATAATAAAACATCAGCGCGATGAGAATGACGAAGGCGATGGCGAAATCCACCAGCCCCGCGAAGACCGACGACATCGGCAGGATGAGGCGCGGGAAATAAATTTTCGTGACCATGTTGTTGTGCGCCACGAGCGAGCGACTGCCCTGATTGAGCGCGACGACGAACAAGCCCCATGGCAATAACGCGGTGAATGAAAACACGGGATAGGGAATCCCTTCGGTGGGAAGTTTCGCCACTTTGTCGAAGAGGAAGGTGAACACGAGCATCGTCATCACGGGTTGAATGACAGCCCACGCCATGCCGAGCAGAGTCTGTTTGTATTTCACTTTCACATCGCGCCAAACCATGAAAAAGATCAACTCGCGGTACGTCCACAGGTCGCGCAGATTCAATGCGGCGAGTCCTTTGGATGGTTT
>JAEURC010000020.1 GCA_016789025.1 Anaerolineales bacterium | reverse complement strand
TCGTGAGGGAGATTCTTCGCCGCTTCGCGGCTCAGAATGACATCCTTTCGAGTTTAATTATTCATCGCAATCCCAAGCGGCGTAACGAACAACGGATTGCTCGGTAAAACCGTTTCGATGCCTGTCATTTCATGAATCACTTCATCCATGCCGACGAACGCGCACGTGCCGCCGACCAAATACAACTTATCAACGTGATGACCCTCGACATGCCGATTAATGATCGAAGCAACTTTCTCCATCACAGGGCGGATGACGGGAAATAACCGCGTCTGCTCGCTCGGATTCTTTTTCATCGCCTCAGCCGCCTCGAACGTGGAGCCTGTCGAACCCGCGATCACCAGCGAGAAGTGAGTCCCGCCCGTCGGCTCATCGGCGGTGTACACCACCTCCCCATCGCGGAAGATGGCAATGCCTGTTGTGCCGCCGCCAACATCCACAATCGCGCCGTCGCGGATTTTCAAGACGTTGTTCGCGGCGGTCGGCTCGTCAATAATGCCTGTGCAATCGAGTTCCGCGCCGTGCAGAACGTTCGCTGTCGCGCGCACCTCCGCTTGCGGCACACCTGGCGGATACGCCGTCGCGGCAGATGTCAACTTGAACCCAAGTTTCTTCTCAACCTTTGCTTTCATCGCGCGCAACAGATCCACCGCGCCGATAAAATCCACCACGAGTCCATCGCGCGTCACCTCTGCGAATTGATACTCGCCCGCGATCGGCTGAAAGTTTTCATCGAGGACGACCAACACCGTGTACGCCGTTCCCAAATCCACACCGACATGCACGCGTCCTTGATAAACGCCCGAGAGGAGAATCAAGTTGGGGTCGGCGTGCCAGCCGTTTCCTCCAGCCATGATGCGGTCTGTCAGTGACAGAAGAGTCGTCAGATTAGGATTCATCCAATTCTTTTCAGCCACGGATTTCACGAATTATCACGGATTTATTTTTCTCTTCATCCTTCATAATTCATCCTTCATCCTTGCCATCACTTCTCATTCCAATTCACAGGAAACACCACATACACAAAGCGCGTCCAGTTCGGCGTGCCAAACGTGATGCTCGAACCCTTCGGGATGTAAATCACATCGCCCGTTTTGCCGCGCACCTGCTCGTTGCCGCGCGTGATCACGAGTTCGCCCTCAAGCACAATATCAATCTCATCGTACGTCAGCGTCCACTGCATCTCGCCTTTGTCGAGCGACATAAACCCCGCGCCCATCGGCGACCGATCCTGCGTCACGACCACATCCTTGAGCCAGACGTGCGTGCCAGCGGTAGTCTTGCCCTCGGTGAACTGCTCCATCTGGACGTTCGCCATCTTGACGACTTTCAGCGGCGGCAGATTCGGAGTAGCGGACGCCTCGCTTCTTTTCGACGGGCTGGCTGATTCGGCTTCTCGAATCATCTTCACGCCCAAAGCGAACGCGACATCCTGCGCCTCGTGTGTGACGATGTCGTCAGGCGCAAGCACAAGCGGACCGACGCGCTCACGCGCCAGACGGCGAATATCCTCCGCAGTAAATAGTTGACGCGGCATGGGGGCAGGTAAACAAGGAAACATGTAAACAGGTACACACGTCAGTCCGTTGCCGTGTTTACTTGTCTACGTGTATGTGTGTCTACTTATCTACCTGTCTACTTGTCTTTGCCTTTACCGCCGAACGAACCCTTGCTATTTTGCGGCAGGATCATCTCCACATCACCGTGCGGGCGCGGGATCACATGGACAGACGCGAGTTCGCCCACGCGCTTTGCCGCCGCGGCGCCCGCGTCTGTTGCGGCTTTCACCGCGCCGACGTCTCCGCGCACCATCACGGTCACATATCCGCCGCCGACATACTCACTGCCGATCAGCGTCACGTTTGCGGCTTTGACCATCGCGTCTGCGGCTTCAATCGCGCCGACAAGACCCTTGGTCTCCACCATTCCTAAAGCGATCATTGCAACATCTACGGGCATGGCTTAAATCTCCTTTGAGATAATTGTTGTAACGCGACTTTCAAGTCGCATTTTCCGATTAGACATCGGATGTGAAAGATTGAAGATGATTCAATCGCTCACATCTGAGTTCTAATCATTCAGACCTCACAGGTCTCGCAGACCTGTGAGGTCTACTACTATTTCTTCAACTCCAACAACACCTTCCTCACGATCTCCTCAACTTTCGAATCAACAGAACCAGATGCAACTGAATCCGCTCCGCCTGTGAACATACCTCGCTGAGTCTGCGTATCCGTCGAACCAGGCGTGAACGCTGCATCAGGCGCGGTGCGGATCTCATACGCCAGCCGCTTGATATTATACATGTGATGCACAGTGATGTTATCGCCTGTGATCGCGCCGCCGACTCCGCCCGAGCCGAGGGTCATCGAGGGCATCAAGCCTGTGGTGTAGCCTGTTGTGCCGAGCGTGCCGAACGTGTTGACAACAATACGGAACACGGGCTTCTGCAAACCAAACTGCATAATGACGTTCTCATCCCGAGCATGGATGACTTGTGAATGTCCGCGCCCGCCATAGGCGATCATCTCCAATGAGCGTTCGCAACCTTCTTCCCAGCCGTCCACCTCGTACCAGCCGAGAACCGTCGTGAGTTTCTCGCCCGAGAGCGGTTCATCTCGCCCAACGCTGTTGAGCCGCACAACAAGTATCCGCGCCCAATCAGGGACACTGAACCCGTACTGTTGCGCCAACTGCTGAGGACTCTTTCCAACCGACTTCGGATTCGGCAAGTGACCGACAAATAAATTCTTCGCCAAAATTTGCTTGACGGTATCGTCAACAAAGTATGCGCCTTCGGCTTTCATCAATTCTTCGAGCTGCGCCGCGATGGGACGATCCGCAACGACGGCTTGTTCTGTCGCGCAGATCACCGAATGATCGAACGCCTTTGACGCGACGATGTATTTCGCCGCCTTCGCCACATCCGCTGAACGATCTACATACGCGGGGACGTTGCCAGGACCAACTCCGTAAGCGGGCTTGCCAACCGAGTGCGCCGCGCGAACCATGTCGGAGCCGCCTGTCGCGAGGATCAACGCCATGTATTTATGTTTCATCAACTCTTGCGTGCCAGGAAGCGTGACGCGCGTCATGCACGAGATAAGTCCCTTCGGCATCCCCGCCCGTTCGCCAGCCTCAGCCATGACGCGGATGGTCTCGCCACAGCATTTCGCCGCGAACGGATGCGGCGCAATCACGATTCCGTTTTTCGCTTTGACGGCGATCAACGTCTTGAACATCGTCGTTGAGGTTGGGTTCGTGCTGGGGGTCAACGCGCAGACAACGCCCATTGGCCAGGCAATGTCATATGTCCGTTTGGCGGGGTCACTGCGAATCACGCCGACGGTTGGAATATCCTTGATGGCTTCCCACAATAACTGCGAGGACAATAAATTCTTCAGCGTTTTATGCTCAGGCACGCCGTAGCCCGTCTCTTCGCTTGCCATCTTGCCAAGTTGCACCGAAGCGTCAGCCGCCGCTTGCGCCATCGCCGCGCAGATGCGATCCACTTCGGCTTGCGTGGCTTTCATGAAAAGCCGTTGCGCGTCGCGGGCTTGAGTCGCCAGCGTGCGGGCTTGTTGGATGGATTGGAGGTCGTTGTCAAAGTCGGTCATAATTTATTCAACCTCGGTGGTCGAGTAGGGCGAAGCACGTATCGAGACCACCAGTTACAAGAATACTTCTCGAACAGAAATTGCTTTGCTTACATGTTGGTCTCGATACGTCCTGCGACGAGCATCGCGGGACTACTCGACCAACGAATTTATCAATAATTAATCGGATTACTTGCCACCTCTAACACTTTATTCTGAAACGCGGATGCGGCGACTCGGCAGGCTGGTTGGTCGCCTGTGAGCATAACGCCCATGTAGTTGGTTTCAGACGGCGGCATGGTTAATGCGACAATGCTCACATCCGCTGATTTTAACGCGGCGTCGAGCGCGACCAATCCTTCGTTCGGTGTCGCCACAAGATAGGCGATCGGGCTTCCAACTGGAATGTTGCACACTTGCGAGAGATATGTTCCCGTGCGTGAGATCACATGCGGGAAGAAAGCAATCGAGTCATCGTCATTGGCGGAATACCAAATTGCTTTTGTCTTGATGTAATCTACCGCGGCATTGAGTCCCGCTCGGACTTCGGCGGGGTCTGGTCCCGCTAAAATAGCCATGATCTCACCCGACCACTTCCCCGACGTGTGCTTTGCGCCCGCGTAAAACGACTTGGCGTAGACCACTTCCACGTTTGCCATCTTTGTGGCTTCATCAATCGCTGTGTAGGTGGCGTCGTCGTTGTCCACGCTGAGCAAGCCGATGGAGCGTTGATCGTCGCGCAGTTTGAGGTGCTCCGCAAAGTTACGATCCACTTGCGGGATGAGTTGCACTGCGAGAGGCGTGCCGTATAGAGGGTCGAGGATTGCCATGTTCGTTTCCTTCGTCATTGCGAGGGCGATGCTCTTTCGCCCGAAGCAATCTCCAACCTTGTGATGGGGATTGCTTCGTCGGCTGTCGCCTCCTCGCAATGACGGGGGGGGGTAGTTAGTTCGCCAACTTCAATTTTACGCCAGATGCTTGATGTTTGCGCATCTTTTGTGCGATCTGCACCACGAACGCGCCGCCTTCGAGCGGATTGGTGCCGCCGTTCTCGAAGATGTTGCAAACCACGTCGCGGTCGGCGTCGGTGTCGCCGTATTTGGGTTTGTAGCCCATGTATGCGCTCATGGACTCGGCGCGTCCCAGCCCTGGGCGTTCGCCGATGAGCAGGATCACCACATCGGGCTTGATGAGTTCGCCGACATCGTTCATCACGCCGACGCGGGCATACTTGACGAAGAACGGAGTCCCAAACGTGAGACCTGCTGTTTGAACACCTTGTTTGAGAACAGGGAATATCTGCCGAAGATTCGCTTCGATTGCCGCGGCGGAGAGTCCGTCGCCGACGACAAGCTGAACGTTGACATTCTTCTGGCATTTCTCGTTGATGATACGTTTGGCATCGTCGTTGAGTAAGCGACCTAAATCGGGGCGAAGTAAATATTCTTGTTTACCACCAGTGATTTTTGTTTGAACCGTAAACAGGTTGAATTCATCCAATAATTTCTGATCAACGTCGCGATAGAGCGCGTCTTGCGTCACTGCATGATCGCCTTGGAATAAAAGTAACTCTGCCGTGCTGTAGCGCGGACCTGCGCGACCGACTCCGATGCGGGCAGTGGTGGATGCCATCAACGCTTTCAGTCCGTCGGCGTCTTTGGGATTCTTGACGCGCGGCGTGGAGCGGGTGAGGGTGGGGTCGGGGAGGTCAATGGAGAGACTGGAGACTGGAGATTGGGGACGAGGTTTGGAGGGGACAGTCGAAGAGGAGGCGAGAGTCGAGGGAACAGAGGCAGGCGTCCCTGCGGAGGAAGCGGGCGTCTTCACGGCTCCCGAGGCTTTGAGTTCGCGGACAATCGCGTCTACGAGGGCGTTGAGTTGGGTGTCGTCCATAAAAAATAATCTCCAGAAATATCGCGCTTCGTCTTCGCTCTTTGCAAATCATCTTCGTTCTGAGCGGAGAGATGAGCGCACGTTGCGACGAACGCAGACGAAGAACGCTCCGCTCAGCGCGGAAGTTATCGCTTCAAGAAAATCGTCGGGTCGCCTGCTTTGTCGGTGAGGATGCCGTTTTTGATGAGACCCATTTCTTCCATCCATTTTTCGAATTCGGGCGCGGGGCGGAGGTTGAAAAGTTGACGCAGGGTCGGCGCATCGTGATACGAGGTGGATTGATACGAGAGCATCGAGTCATCGCCCATCGGCAAGCCCATGAAATAATTACAGCCCGCGGCGGTGAGCATGACGGCGAGATTCTCGATGGCGTTTTGATCGGCGCGGGCGTGATTGGTGTAACATGCATCCACGCCCATTGAGATGCCCGTGAGTTTTCCCATGAAATGATCTTCGAGTCCCGCGCGTTGGATCTGGCGCGCGTCGTATAAATATTCAGGACCGATGAAGCCGACGACAGTGTTGACTTGATATGGGCTGTAGCGTTTTGCAAAACCATAACAACGCGCTTCGAGCACGAGTTGATCCCAGCCGTTGTGCGCGTCGGCGGATAGTTCGGAGCCTTGACCCGTTTCAAAGTACATGTAATTCGGTCCCGTTGGGAAGCAATATTTTTTCGCCATCTCGTATGCTTCGTCCATCATGCCGACGGAGATGCCGAACGAGTCGTTGCCTTTTTGCGAACCCGCCAGCGATTGAAACACGAGACCGACGGGCGAACCCGATTGCATACATTTCATTTGAGTCGTGACGTGCGCGAGCAGACAATTCTGCGTTGGGATGTTCCATGTCTTGATGATGTCATACGTCATGTCGAGCAGACGCGCCACCGAGCCGTAGGAATCGTCAACAGGATTGATGCCGATGACCGAGTCGCCTGAGCCATACGACAGCCCCTCGTAAATCTCCGCGCGGATGCCTTCGGGCGAATCGGTCGGATGGTTGGGCTGGTTGCGGCTAGACAGCGTTCCTGGCTTCCCGATCGTGTTGTTACAATAGGCGGTGACGGGAATCTTCTTCGCAGCGTACATCAGGTCGAGATTCGACATCAACTTCGTGACGCCCGCGATCATCTCGGCAGTGAGTCCGTTCGAGACGCGGCGAATCATTTCAGTGGATGTTTTATCCGAAAGAATCCATTCGCGGAACTCCCCCACTGTCCAGTCTTTGACTTCGTTATAGATGGTCTGGTCCACAGCATCGTGGATGAGGCGCGTGATTTCATCGTCGTCATACGGCACGGCGGGATTGTCGTGCAGAACCCACAACGGGACTTCTGCCAACACGAACTTCGCCGCGACGCGCTCGGCGGTCGTCTCTGCCCCGACTCCCGCGAGTCGGTCGCCTGATTTCTCCTCGTTGGCTTTGCCCATGAGGAGGCGGATGTCGGGGAATTCGTAGGTCTTGCCGTGGAGTTTGGTTCGTAAAATCATTTTTTCACCACAAAGGACACGAAGTACACAAAGGAATAAAAAAAGAAGAAAGAAGGAAAGAGGAAAGATTCATTTTTATGCGGTGGTTGAGTAGCCCTGAGCGGTTGTTGCGAAGGGCGTATCGAAACCACCAGTTTCGGGGAATTCGTAGGTCTTGCCGTGAAGTTTGGTTCGTAAGATCATTTTTTCACCACGAAGGGCACGAAGTACACAAAGGAAAGAAGAAAGATGAAAGATTCATTTTTATGCGGTGGTTGAGTAGTCCCGCGTGCTCGTGGCGGGACGTATCGAAACCACAATACCGTCCACGAATGGACACGAATAAACGAAATGTCAAGTTCATTTTCTTTGTGGCTTGTAACTTTCACCATTCCATTCAGTAGAATTTTTCCAGACATCTTCAAATTGGCTTTGAAAATAACTAAACCACTTTCCATCTCTTTTGCTGGTTAAATTAAATGCAATTTGGGTGTCGTAGCCCGACCCATGAGGATAAATTTCTACAAAGATAATGCCATTAGGTTTTTCATAATTAAAGGATAAGATGCCAAAGGAGGGTGCGTAATTGATCAGATGTACATCAAAGTATCCTTTGTCAGTTGACTGATCTCCTTGTTTTCTTTTCAAATACTCTATAACCTCAAAAGCAGTTGCAAGTTTTTTTCTGTAATACGCCTCATTGTCTGGTTCTTCACTTCGAAGTGTTGACATTTTTACAGCAAAAGACTTTGACGATGGGTTCATTAAAATTACACGTACATTAGTACCATTTTTGATTGCTTCGCGAATGTTGCTTGCTTGTCTGTCTAAAGTTGAAGTTAAACTAACTCCCATTAAATCAATGGTATCGGCGGTTTTAAAGTAAGAATCAAGTGCGGGAGAATTTTCAAAAAACCTCATCGCGGATGGCTTGTCTACAATTTGATCGTTTACCATAGAGATGAGTTTATTTGTTGATTTCTCAATTCGGTGTAAACGTCTATTACGCTCCCAAAGACCAGAAATAGCAATTAAAGCAAGAACACTTAATATCCACGTAACGATTGCAGGAATATCATCAGGCGTTGGTGCGGTTATCTGATATCGAATAACCAAATAGCCAGCTACAAGAATTGTGACTATGTCAAATAGATTATCAAGTAACCACTCAATAAATTCTTGAAATCGAGATTGTTTCATTTAACTCCTAATGATAAAAAATCAACGTCTTCACGCTCAACGGGACAACGCGTCCATCCATGAGCGGGGTATCGGCGGCGGGATAAATCCCTGCCTCAGGTCGTGGAAGTCCGCTGAAGCGGACTTGGTTACGCCAGCCCGAAGGCGCAATTTATTTCTTTCTTGGCATCGGAAACAGCATGGAGACCTGCTTTCGATATTGATCATAGGATTCGCCAAAGGCTTTGAGTAAATCTCGTTCTTCAAACGCAATACCGACAAAGATAATGATTGTCATGCCAGCGGCGAATAATAAATGTCCAATGCTCATTTGCGGCGTTGCCCAAAATGCAACAAGGAAAGCAAGCATCAACGGGTGACGCACGTAATTATAAAGCGCAGGCTGTTTGAATGGGACGGGAGTGTAGTCAATTCCACGTAGATAGAGAAATACCTGACGAAGACCAAATAGGTCGAAGTGATTAATTAGAAATGTGGAGAACACCACATCGATCCATCCAACCCAGAACAAGATGTTAAGCGCTATATTCATCGCACCACTTGGAAAATTCCAAATATAACCTGTGATAGCACGCCATTGCCAGAAAAGGAACAGCAACGACAAACTGGCAGCCAACACATAGACGCTTCGCTCAAGTGGTTTAGGAACAACTTGAGTCCAACGGTTTTTGAATTCAGGTCGCGCCATCAAACTATGCTGGACTCCAAAAAGCGCAATGAGCGCTAAGTCAATAAGTAAAGCGACAACAGCAGATGATGAAGCGCCATCATCTATTCCTTTCGGGACGAAAATATTCCCGACAAATCCCACCCCATAGAGAACGGTGAAGAGGAAGAGTAAATAAATTGCGATTCCAATTATGAATACTGATAATCTCTTCATGATGTACGATTCCATTCGATGACCACGGCGGATTTTGTAAAATCCTAATGATAAAAAATCAACGTCTTCACGCTCAATGGGACGACGCGTCCGTCCATGAGCGGAGTGCCGATGTCAATGTAATCGCCTTCGGATAAGCCGACTTGGTCAATGACGAGAAGCGAACGGTTCGGCGCAAGTCCCTTCACGGTTTGACCGAGGGCTTGGGCATAGTCTCGTTCGATGATGGCGATCAACGGTCTGTCGCTGGGCATGGTATCCGCGAAGTCGTTGAGTCCGTTGGCGAGTTGGGTCAGTGATTGATAGTCCAACGACTTTTCGAGTTCCAATGCAATCGCGAACGGATCGGTGGCGAGATTCACGTCCCAGCGGGTGACGGCGTCGGAGATCGCGCTTGAAATTGTTTCCGCGCTGAGCGGAGGGCTGAGACGTTCGTTGTCGAAGCCCGTAGTCGAAGCGCCGCCAAGCCCTGCGCTTCGACTGCGTTCGCCTAACGGCTCACTCCGCTCAGCGCGGAATACAGGTCGAATCACAGGCACATTCTTCAACGGCAAAATCTCGCGCTCTGCCCAAATCGTTGAGCCTGACAACGTCACCGTCTGCGTGCTGGCTCCCAACACCGTCGCGCGGACAGTTTCAGCGGGCGGCACGGTCGAGTACGAGTTTAACACGGCATGTTTGCGCAGCGACTCCGCCAGCAACGGACCGACATCATCATGAATCGTCGCGTCGCTGACTGAGTTGATCGGAATCGGATTGTAATAATAATGTCCGATTCCGCCCGAGAACATCAACACCGATCCTTTGCCCGAAACACCGACAGGCGGCGTGAGATAAATCTTTTGCGCCAGCGGCGAGTTCGTCCCTTCGATGAGTTCAACGGTCATATCTGCCATGCGATCCGTAAAGCGACGCAACTCCTCAAGCGACGGCAAGTCTCCAGTCTCCAGTCTCAAACCAATATCTTCAAGAATCCTCCGCGCAGGCTCTGCAACATGCCTCACCTTACCCGTCGCATGCTCGATCTCCAAAATGCGACCGCCGTAATTCATCGCCGCCGCGCCGATCAGATTTCCACTGCGGAACGTCGCGCTGTTCGCGCTACCGCCGCCGATGTCCACGTTCGTGACGGTGGCAAAGTTCGTCTGCGAATATTGCGCCGCGCCCGCGCCCTTGCCTGCGATCAGACTTTCCACGTTCGGTCCCGCCACGCTGACGACAAATTCGCCCGCCAGTCCCGATAATGCCCGCAGGATTTCATCCGCGTTCTTTTTCTTTGCCGTTTCACCTGTGATGATGACCGCGCCCGTCTCCACTTGACTCGGCTCCACGCCAGCGGACGAGTACTCGCTTCGCACCAACTCGTTCAATTTGTCTGCGTCAATCGTTTCAGAGTCAATTAGAGGCGTGAACATGATTGGGCTTTGGTAGATCACTTTTCTATCCGTGATGTTGATGCGCGGAATCTGACCTGGGCGCGACACGTCCTGCAAATTGAGGCGTGAAAAGACGACTTGAGTGGTGGTCGTACCCACATCCACGCCAACGGAGAGGAGATCACGGGAGTCTGCCATAATAAAACCAATTACCAATTACAAATTACGTTCTCGCGCAATCGGTAATTGGTAATTCGTAATTATTCCTTGCGGTACGAAACCTTCCCGCCCAACTCGAGCGAATCGATCACGCCGACGATCACCGCGTCCACGGGCGCATTGGTTGTTTGATTGGTGTAACGCGCAGAGGAGCCATCTGTCACCATCACAAGGTCCCCTGTCCCTGCGCTGACCGTATCCACGGCGATATACGGGTCGCCCGTCGGCTTGCCCGCTGTATCCGCATCCCGAACAATGAGCAATTTCCGTCCCCGTATCACTTCATCTTTGATCGTTGAAATGGTCGAACCGATGACGAGCGCAATCTTCATAATTGACTCCAAAGCCTTTTTACCACGAAGGACACCAAGTACACGAAGGGGAAAAGGCATTTTGCCTTTCAGGGTTTAAAACCTTTGTGCCCTTCGTGTACTTCGTGGTTGAAAATTTGTCTCGGCTTTCGGTTACTTTACCATACTAGGACGATGTATGACAAGTTTTACAATCGCTTGAACGCCCCCACCCAGGGTTTCCCCAGCCTGTGATTTTGTGCGATCACTATCTTGCCAAACTTCTGCGCGACCTGTGCGGAGATCATCGCCACACTGCTCCAGTCATTTGTAAAGATGGCAACTTTCATCTTCTCTGCGTATTGCCCCGCCCACATCCACTCCATGCGGAAGCGATCCGCTTTCACCCAGTAATCGCGCTTCTCCCATGCGGCGACGGAAGAATCGATCCCCTCTGAGATGGTTTTCAGCGCCAGCGAGATGAACGCCGCAAGGTCTTTCGCTTCATTCGTGACTTCGGTCTGTTTCGCCAATTCACGCACCGCCAACACGATGGCTTTTGACAAGCGGGTGCGGTCTTTTCCTACAGAATCGGGGTTGATAACGCGGCTCAATGATATTCTCCAGTGTCAGATTTCACATTTCAGATTTCAAGTTTGCGATTATATCCACCAATCGTAAATCGTCAACTTGTGCTGAGCCAAGGGAGTGGCTAAATAGGTGGGCTCACAAAGTCCATCACATGGGCTGAGTAGTTTGGAAACTGTTGTTTGTAAAGTTGCCTGCGATTGAAACAGTACACGAATAATCGGATCGCACATTCCAGAGCATACGGGCAACG
>JAEURC010000011.1 GCA_016789025.1 Anaerolineales bacterium | reverse complement strand
ATGAACGAATACCTGCGTGTGCCGTTCATGTACAGCACCATGCTGGTGGCTGTGCCAACGGGCGTGAAGTTCTTCTCTTGGGTGGCAACCATATGGGGCGGAAAGATCGAGACGCCAACCCCAATGTTATTCGTCCTCGGGTCTATTGTTGTATTTTTGCTCGGAGGCGTCACGGGCCCTCCAAATGCGATGGTCGCGCTTGACCTTCACTTGCATGATACTTACTGGGTCGTTGGGCACTTCCACGATACGATCTTCGGCGGATTCGTCTTCCCGTTCTTTGCCGCCATTTATTATTGGTTCCCCAAAGCGACAGGTAGGAAGATGAACGAGTTCTGGGGCAAGGTGCACTTCTGGCTGATGACTCCCTCGTTCTTTGCCCTGACGCTCGGCATGATGTTTATCGGTCTGCGCGGCATGCGCCGCCGCATCGTGGATTACGACCCGGCTCTCGGGTTTGATGGCGCGCATTTGTTCTTGACCGTCTGCGCCTTCCTCATCGCCATCTCCATCCTGATCTTCTTCATCAATTTCTTCCGCAGCATCAAGCACGGCGAACCCGCCACCGGAAACGCGTGGAATTCACGCTCGCCCGAATGGCAAGTCCCCTCGCCGATGCCGGCTCACAATTATGAAGTTCCATTCGAAGTGGTTGGCGAACCGTATGATTACGGCTTGCCCGGTTCGAAATTTGTTGAATTCGCGGCGAAAACAGCCGGGAAACACTAACTCAAAGGGCAGGTAGCCGTTTATGTCGAACAAACAACATCATCCTAATTTACTGTCGCAAGGCGTGTTTATTTTTGTATACCTTGCTGTGTTGACCGCGCTGGAATTCTTTGTCGCTGTCACCTTCAACTCGGTCGTTATCCTCGTGGCGGTGGCGGTCATTAAAGCCGCCCTGGTGCTTTGGTATTACATGCACGTAAACAAGTTGAGCGCAGGCGACGAGAGTAACCACGAATCGTACGCCTACAAGAGCGGAACCAACCGTCTAGGCTTGTGGCTCTTCCTTGTCTCCGATTCGTTCGTGTTCGGCGGTTTGATGGTCATGCGCCTTAGCCTGCTTGGCATGACCCGACCGGACCTAAGCCAGACTCTCGGCTTCTTTGTGACCGCAGTACTTCTCATCTCCTCGTTTTTTATGAACCGTGGCGAGGTCGAATTGCACAACGGTAACCGCAAAGGATTCTTGCAAAATACCATGATCACCTTTGTGCTCGGCTTGTTCTTCCTGTTGGGAGTGATCCTCGTCGAGTGGCACACCGTGCCCGCCATTGCCGAGCCGATCCTTCATTTGTTCGGCGAGCCGGAAGGGAAAACGTTGTTAAAAGCCTCGTCGGGTCCCGCAGGCGCGGCGTTCTTCATGATGACAGGAATGCACGCCTTCCATGTATTGACCGGCTTGATTCTCCTGCTGATCGTTTGGATCAACGGCAAAAAAGGCTTGTACGACGAGAAGCAGTACCCGGTCGAAGCCGCCGCGGTGTACTGGCACTTCATCGACGTGGTGTGGATCTTCTTCTACCCGGCGCTGTACTTGATCGGAACAGCGGTCTAACGCAGGTACAGCCGACACAATCGGCGCGATACAAATTTAACGCGGGGCGACCAGTAAGAGGGTCGCCCCGTTTTTGCTGAAAGGTCAATTCATGGATCGAAAAATTCTACTGGCGGGAATCGGAACGCTCCTCTTGCTCATTGCGATCATTACTGCCGTGCTCTTCTTTGGCAAACCAGATCAATTTCGCGGCACGTATTACGTTGAGCCGTACCCGGTGGCTGGCGAGATCGAATTAGCGCGCGCTGACGGCTCTGTGTTCAAGTTAAGCGAAGAGCGAGGCGGTATTGTGTTGCTGTTCTTTGGCTACACCTCCTGCCCAGACGTGTGCCCAACCACACTCGCAGATATGAAACTCGCCATCCAGGCGATGAAGCCGGCAGAAGCGGAGCAAATCAAGGTGGTATTTGTTACCGTCGATCCCGAGCGCGACACGCCTCAGCGCGTGCAGGAATATGTGGATCATTTCAGCACATCGTTCATTGGCTTGAGCGGTGAAGAGTCTGAGTTGGCAACAGTTTGGAGCGACTATGGAATCTTCCGCGAGGTGATGGACAGCGAATCGGCTACCGGGTATCTCGTCAACCATACGGCGCGAATCTTGCTTATTGACCGCAACGGCAATTTGCGAATTTCATTTCCGTACGACGCGCCAGTGGAAGATATCATCCACGATTTGAAATTGGTTCTCAAGGAATAAAATGACAGTCAGAAAGATTTACCTCAAGCGCATCGGTATTTCGTTGTTGCTGGGCTTGCTGATCGGAGTTGCTCTAACAGAAACGCCCATCTTTTTTCTGGGTCAGGCAACTCGCGCGCCACAGGAGATCGCTTTGACCATACCCAACGGAACAGCGGAACAAGTGGCGCGCGGCGAACAGCCCCCATCCATTCCGACGAACATGATGTTTGTCGTGGGCGATACGCTGATCGTCAACAACGAAGATGTGGTCGACCACAAACTTGGTCCGCTATGGATTCCCGCAAAAGCATCTGCCCGTTTGTCTTTCAATCAAAAAGAGAGCCTCACGTACGATTGCACGTTTCAATCGGGGAATTACTTTGGGCTTGAAGTACGCGACGCGTTGACGCCGTACACGCATCTCGTTGGAATCCTCGGCACAGGGTTGCCGCTTGCCGTGCTGATCGCGTTGTACAGCCTCGTCATGCCGGTGAAAAAAGAAAATGTTCCTGCGTAAGATGTTCAGCCGTAAATGGTGGCTGGCAACCATGCTTGTTCTCGCCGGAACACTGGTTTTGATTCGCCTCGGCATCTGGCAATTAGATCGATTGGAAGCGCGGCGGGCAGACAACGCGCATTATCTTGAAATGCAATCTGTGGATCGTCTCGATCTCAATACTGAAATTCCGGCATCGTTTGACGAGACGAAAGATCGCGCCGTTAGGGTAACAGGAACATATGATTTCGAGAACCAGGTCGCGATGCGGAATCAAGAACACCTTGGGCAGTACGGATATCATCTCTTCACCCCGCTTCGATTCGACCCTTCGGCAGGCTCAGGGCAGGCTACGGCTGTGCTTGTCGACCGAGGCTGGATTCCCGCCGATGGAAATGACACGTCTGAAGATTGGCGCAAGTATGACGAACTCGGCATGGTCGAAGTTGAAGGGTGGATTCAGCTGGGGAACAGCAAACCAGCCATCGGTGGCATCCCCGACGCGCTTCCGCAGGACGGTTCTCGGCTCAAATTTTGGATCAACCCTGATGTGGCGAACATCGCCCGTCAATTATCGTATCCGATCTTGCCGGTCTACATTCAGCCGGTGGCTGATGCAACTGATTCAACGCCGCCGATCGTACCTGCGCAAGCCGAAAAGGATTTGACAGAAGGTTCACATTTTGGGTATGCTATGCAGTGGTTTACCTTCGCCGCCTTGTTGTTTTTTGGCTACCCTTATTTTATAAAGAAACAGGATTCACTTTCCGTATGAAATTCACCCTTCGCTCCTCCTTTGCCCGCTATGTTGTGACGCTTTTCGTTTCCGTGATCGCCCTCACGGTGGCTGGGCGCATCGTCACCCTTTCAGACGCCGCGCAGTTTTGCGCGGGCTGGCCGCTGTGTATTCCCTCCGCGCCAGTGGGTTGGTTGAAGCTTGCCCATCTTTCGCTGGTCGGCATCGCGTCGATCTTGATGGCGCTTGTGTTTCGCAAGGCGTGGCAGGAACAGCGCTCGCACCGCTTGATCCTTCCATTGACAACTATTTTAGGCGTGATGTTCTTTGGTCAAGCTCTGGTTGGCGCGGCTTTGATCTCGCAATCAGAAGCGCGGCACTTGTTCGTCTTGCACACGTTGACCACGGTGGCGTTGTGGATTTCGCTGGTCTTGTTGGTGTATGCATCTGGTATCAACCACGAGGCAGAATCTGTTCCCCCGCTAGCCGGAAAACTTCAGCGGGTGAAAGATTTGTTTGCATTGACGAAACCCTTGATCGTAGGCTTGCTCTTGATCACAACATACGGCGGACTGGTGATCGGCATGAAGGCAATTCCGTCGTTTTCACTCACATTTTGGACGTTGCTCGGCGGGGCGCTCGCGGCTGGCGGTTCCGGCGCATTGAATCAATACATCGACCGCGAACTGGATAGGCGTATGCAACGCACTGCAAAACGCCCGATGGCGGATGGTCGTTTGACGGACGCAGAGGGCCTCGCGTTTGGGTTAGGCATGTCGCTGATCAGTTATTATCTCCTTGCTTGTTTCGTCAACGATCTTGCCGCATTGCTTTCGCTGGCAGGGATTGCATATTATGTGATCCTATACAGCATGTGGCTGAAGAAAGCGACGGTGCAAAACATCGTCATCGGCGGGGGGGCGGGGGCGATTCCCCCGATGGTCGGCTATGCCGCCGCCACCGGCCACCTCGATTGGACGGCGTGGATACTCTTCGCTATCATCTTCATGTGGACGCCTCCGCATTTTTGGGCGCTTGCCATCGTGCGTATGAAGGATTATGAACATGCGGGCGTGCCGATGATGCCCGTTGTGCGCGGCGAGATGGAGACGCGCAGGCAGATCTTCGTGTACACCATCGAATTGGTCATTGTCACCCTGCTACTTCCGATTCTCAATCTGGCCGGCACTTTTTATCTGGTTTCATCTTTGGTGCTGGGCGGGGCGTTGCTCTACGCAGCTTGGGCGGTTTGGCGCAGCGGGGGGAATAAACTCGCCTGGCGCATGTATAAATGGTCGAGCAGTTACCTGGTGTTCATCTTCCTAGCCATCATGATCGACGCTGTGTTATGAAGCAACGGAAGCCGATCACGCGCGATGAATGGTCGAAGATCATTCTCGTTCTTGCTATAACGATCGGCATATATTTGCGTTTTAACCCAACCCTGCAGGCGGGATTTGCCATCAATGACGGTGGTATGTTTGCTGTGATGGTGGATGATCTGAGAGCGAATGATTTCGCGCTTCCAAACTTCACAACGTATAACCATCTCAACATTCCGTATGTGTATCCTCCGCTCGGTTTTTATCTCGGAGCGCTGGCGTCGCTCATCTTTGGGTGGGATTCGACCCAAGTTGTGCGATGGGTGCCGGCTTTTTTTGCGTCGCTGTCGATCCCCGCGTTTTACTTGCTTGCCCTGCAACTTCTGAAAAATCAATTCCACGCGGCAGTTTCGACGCTGTTCTTTGCCTTTACGCCCCGCGCGTTATGGTGGTTTGTGATGGGCGGCGGACTCACTCGCAGTCCCGGTCAATTTTTCATGTTGCTCACGTTGGCGGTTGTGATCCGCCTTTACGAACAGAAGCGGCGCTCCGATATTACTCTTGCCGGGGTATTCGGCGGGCTGGCGGTGACGAGTCATCCGGAAGCGGCCGTTCACACGTTGGTCTCCGCAGTTTTTTTGTGGCTCATGCTTTCGCGCAAACGCGCAGATTTTATTTATTCGATCCTCGTCGGCGTCGTTGTAGCGGTCGTGTCTGCGCCGTGGTGGGCGTCTGTCATTTCGAATCATGGCATCGCTCCGCTGTTGAGCGGCGCGGCGACCGGCTCCAAATTTGCGGCAGTGTTCAACCTGCTCTTCTTCGTCTTCACCGGGGAACCGTACGCGACAGTGATCGCGGTCTTGGGCTTGATCGGGATCGCCCACCGCCTCATCCGCCGGGATTACCTGCTTCCGTTGTGGATGGCGATTCCCTTCTTCATCGAAGGACGGAGCGCGGCGGGACCTGCGGCGATTCCGCTGGCGATGCTGGCGGCGCTGGGGCTTGTGGAAGTTCTCTTACCGGCGATCCAGCCGTCCCCGGCGAAAGACGCGGACGTTTCATCCACAGAGCGCAACGTGTTTATTTATCTGATCTTGTATCTGATCTTTTCCACCGCTCAATTTGGCATCCAGTTAGCGAACGCGAAGTTGTATCCGCCCGACGAGGATGCGATGCGTTGGGTGCGGGAGAATACGCCGGACGATTCGCGCTTTCTCGTTTTGACCGGTACGACCTCGGTCTCGTGCGATTCGGTTATGGAATGGTTCCCGGCGATCAGCGGGAGGAAAAGTTTGTTCACGGTGCAAGGCACGGAGTGGACGAAGGGCGCGGGGTTCAACGATTATATACGCTCGACGTATGGCGCGCAGGATTGTTTGGCGAACAGCGATGTGGCATGCCTTGACGATCTTGTGAACCGCGCGGAGTATGATTACGTCTACGTGTCAAAGATTCTGCGCGCGAACAATTGCGGCCCGCTTGCGCCGCAAAGGGAGTTTCCGTATTTTGTGGAGAGTCTCAAATCGGATTCGGGGTTTGAGGTTGTGTATGAAACGGACGGCGTTCTGATCTCACAGAGGAAATGATCCGCAGATTGGGCAGATTTAGAAAAGAAAAATCTGCGAATTTTCGCGCAATCTGCGGATAAAAATGTCAGCGCGTTATTTGTGTTGGACAATAACGGCAACGGGGTCTTCGTATAAAACGATCCAACTGCTCTCTTGTTTTAGTTGATCGACTAGCGGCGTATTTGCGGGGATGATCGCCCAATTGATTTGATATTTTTCCAGCAGGTCGCGCCAATTATTTTTCGCCAGCAAGATCGTTTCGTAGTCGCGCATGAGCGGCTCGCCGTAAAAATCGCTTTGACTGTCAACAAACACGAACTCGCGGGGCCAGAGGCGATAGAGCAAATATCCGCCCCAGTTGAACTCGTTGAACATGTTTCCCTCTGGCGGGTTTTCCCCCAGCCAATCCACCGCGCCGACGGGGAAGACTTGCGGGTTGAACTGATATATTTGCTTGTTCAGCGAATGGTTGTATGCAAAGAATCCGATGGCGAGGATCGCCGTCAGCGTTGGGAGGATGAACGATTGACTTGGGGCGGCAAGGTTGATGAAGCGTTCGTCGAACCGTTTCCACGCGGGGAGTTGATTCGCTGGCGCGGCGATCCATTCTGCCAGAACGGGAGCGGAGACGATGGCGAATAATGGGATGTTTCTCGTCATCATTATTGCGAGAACGCTAAACCCGCCGAGCAAAAAAATATGGCTGACAGAGGCAGTTCGCCGATTAGTGAAGAAAAAAATCACGCTGAGCGCAAGCAGGATAATGAATGGCGCGGTGGATGGGTCGGATAAATTTAACGGCATGGTTTCTACCGTGCGGTTGAGGATGAACGCGCTGCGATTGTTGAGGACAGCCTCCCAGCCGCGCCATAGATCGGGGGTGAGAATGGATGCGATTAGAGATGCAAACCCGATCAGCAAATATTTTTTGCCGGCTTCGTTGGTCGCTTGCTTTTTCCATCTGTTCCATGCCCAGCCTGCAAAATATGCGGCGAGCGCGAGGAAGCCGAAGATGAATCCGCCGTGCAGGTTTGCCCACAACATCATCAGCGCTGGGAAAATGAGCAGGTTGACGTTATCCGCTTTTCTGATTTTTTCAAGTCCGTCAACCCAAATGGCGAGCAAAAGAAAAGTGACAATGTGCGGACGCGGAAGCCAGTGGATGCTGGTTGCGCCTGTTGCAAGCAAGACGATAATAAGCGAAACCAACAAAGATTTGCTTCTCCGCGCAGACTGATGAAAGACAATCGCGATGGCGGCGCCGACGATCAAGGCTGTGAGCAGGATCACCCCGTCTAACCCCAGCAGGCGATAGGAAATTGCAAACGCAACTTGCGACAGCCATTCGTAGGGCGGACGGGATTCGCCGCTCAACGTATGCGAGAACAGGTCGCGGGTCGGGATGACGCGGTTATCGAGTATGTAGTTGCCCAGCGTTAAATGCCGCCCGAGGTCGCTGTCAATGCTGAGCGCTTGCGATCCGCTTGCCAGCGCAAGCAAGAAAGCGACGACGAAGAGAATCTCTACAACGGAGGGAAAAAACTTGTTGCGCATGTCTTTGTCGCATGAGTATACTTCGACTGGCGTGGCAGTGGCTGGATTGCCCGCTTACTTTTATAATCACGCACAAGTATGATATTGCCTGACACACGCAGAAAGAAACAAGCCGCCTTGGTCGTCGTGTCTCTCGTTGTATTGGGAGGAGTGTTGCGATTCCTTCCGGGCTGGCGGGCGGGCTTTCCGATCAACGACGGCGGGATGTTTTTGGTCATGATCCGCGACCTTCAGGCAAATCGTTTCGTCCTGCCGTCGGTCACCTCCTACAATGTTTCGGGGATCCCGTTTGCGTATCCGCCGTTTGGGTTTTACCTTGCGGCGGCGCTTTCCGATTGGTTGTCCATTCCGCCCGTTGATCTTCTGCTTTGGCTGCCTCCTCTTGTGAGCGCGGCGATCATCCCCACGTTGTATTGGCTGGCGTGGCAGATTTTCAAATCGGAGTCAAAGGCGATTGTCGCAACTGCGCTGTATGCTTTCCTGCCGGGCGCGTCCGATTGGTTGATCATGGGGGGCGGGCTGACGCGCGCGTTCGGCATTTTGTTTTCTCTGCTTGCAATTGGTTTTGTCCGGCGCGTCTTTCGGGAAGGCGAAAAGCGCTCGATCATCCCTGCGATCTTATTTTGCGCGTGCGCAGTTCTTAGTCACCCCGAGGTGGGGCTGCAGACTGCGGCAATCTGCTTCGTCCTTTGGGTTTTCGATGGTAGAAGTTTGCTGGGAGTAAAGAACGCTGCGCTCATCGCCCTGGGCGTCATACTCTTGACCGCTCCATGGTGGTTGACTGTGTTGCGTGATCACGGGTTTGCCCCATTTGTATCCGCGATTCAAACCGGCGTTCGTGAGACGCTGCTCGCTTCCCTCTTTCATTCGATCTTTTCCCTTCAAGGCGGCTTGCCGATTCTGCCGACTCTCTGCCTTGTTGGGATATTCGCCGTATCGCGCAGACGGGATTTCCCGCTCGTTACGTGGGCGTTTGTCCCATTTTTTGTTGATCCTCGTAACGCGCCTGCCATTGCGATCTTTCCGCTTATTATGCTTGCAAGCGAAGGGGCGCATTATTTGAATGCGGAGTTTATCCGCGCGTATTCAAAAACATTTCACACGCGCGCGGAGGAAACTTCGTTTCCGCTTCGCCTGTCTATCGCAATTTTTACCGTCCTCCTGCTGTATCTATTTCTTGTTTCATGGGGAGATGCGTCAAATCTGGCGCGGGTTAGCCTCACTCAGGCAGACCGGGAAACGATGGAATGGGTTCGGCAAAATACGCCCGTCGAGAGTCGGTTTCTTCTTTTCACCAATACTGGGCAAGTCAGCCCGATGGCTGATTCGTATCAAGAGTGGTTTCCGGCGTTGGCGGAACGGAATAGCCAGAATACGTTGCAGGGATTGGAATGGACGTTGGGTTCGGAGTTCTTCTCCTATTCGCGACGGTTAAGCGCTTTACAGTCCTGCCAGACGGCTGATTGTCTCGCGGGTTGGATGCGGCGGGAAGATGTCGAAGCGGATTATCTCGTGTTCAAAAAGCGAAGCGTATCGGCGTCATTGATGGATTCAGTACGAGCGAATCATGCTTATCAAGTTGTATACGATTCGGAAAACGCATTGATCTTCCTCGCAACCCCATAACGATTCCGAAATTGGGCTGTCATGATCGCCTGTTTGGAATCAAAAAAGCGATGACGTTTCAACGTCATCGCTTTTTTGATTATTCGCCTAAATAGTCGCGCAGTTTGCGGCGGATGGTGGGATGCCGCAAGCGACTCAACGCCTGCGCTTCGATCTGGCGCACGCGTTCGCGCGTCACGCCCATTTTGCGACCGACTTCTTCAAGGGTGTACGCCTGCCCGTCGAGCAGACCGTAGCGCAGTTGCAAAATGCGGACTTCGCGCGGGGGCAGTCCGTTCAACACTTCGCCGAGATGCTCTTTGAGCAGGTTGTAGGTGGCGGTGTCGTCGGGAGGGGGAGCCTCGTCGTCTTCGATGAAATCGCCAAGCACCGAATCTTCCTCATCGTCTGTCGGTGTCTCCAGCGAAAGAGGACGCCGCGCCACCTGAATCATGTTTTCAACTTTCTTGGGCGGCACGTCGAGGGCTTCGGCAATTTCTTCCACGCTCGGTTCGCGCCCGAGGCGCTGGGTTAACTGGTGTTGAACGCGCAGTAGTTTGTTGATCTGGTCGCCCATGTGGACCGGAACACGGATCGTGCGCCCCTGGTCGGCGATGGCGCGTGTGACCGCCTGACGAATCCACCACGTGGCGTACGTGGAAAATTTATGTCCGCGGCGATAGTCGAATTTTTTGGTCGCGCGGATGAGACCGATGTTGCCTTCCTGGATCAAGTCGAGGAAGGGGACACCGCGTCCCATGTATTTTTTGGCGACGGAGATCACGAGGCGCGAGTTTGCCGTGATGAGATGTTCGCGCGCCGCCCATCCGTCTTCGATGAGTTTGCGCAGATCGGCTCGACGACGCGGTGTAGCGTTGCCTTTGGCGAGTTCCTCGCGCGACATACGCCCACGTTCGATGCGTTGCGCGAGCGCGACTTCTTCGGTCGCCGTCAACAGCGGCACGCGGCTGACCTCTTTCAGATACAAGCCGATCGTGTCGTCGGTGTCGATGTTGGCGAGGTAGTCGTCGAGGGCGAGGTCAACTTCAGGCTCGGCTTCGGTGGCTTCCACCGCGACGAGTTCGTCTTCGGTGGGCTCCGCCGTAGCGGTATCTTCCACGAAGGGGATTCCAGCGCTTAAAAGAGCCGAAAAGGCTTCCTCGAGTTGTTCCACATCCTGCTCGGCTTCGGGGAAGAAGTGCAGGATATCATCGAGAGTGACGTAGGATTTTTGTCGCCCCAGCTCGATCAAACGCGCGATCGCAGGAAATTCTTCCTCTTCGTCCACCATCAAAATTTTTTCTACATCCATTCAGTTTATGTCCGCTTTCTTTTTGTTGATCTTTTGCACGCGGTGCCTTTCTTGTGTTGCAAAGACCACGAAGATCATTCAGATAGGCTCATTGTGGCGCAAAATCAAGAGGTTTCTTATCAGAATACACACTTTCCAAACAGAATTCAAGCCCTTTTTGTTTCACTTTCATAGACGCTTCAAGATTGGAAATGTTACGGCTGAGGAGTGCTAGTAGCCGGGGTCGGTGTGCCAACCTCACTTGTGGGCGGAAGCGGAGTGAATGTTTGCGTCGGCACAGGGCTGGGCGTGGGCGTCTCCAAGTAGGGCGGGGCGGTGATGAGTCCAATGAGCGGGTCAAGGCTAAATTTGCTGATGATCACTACATTACCGTCCGGGCTTAGCGCGTAATATTCGTTTTCTGTTGGGGTGATAACACCAATGCTTGCTTTTCGTTCCACGCCGCCTTTGAATTGGACAATTAAAGTATATTCGGGCGCGTCCAAGCCAACCACATCAAGGGGAATATTTGTGATCGTATCTTCGATCCGCAACGTGGTGATTTGACTAGCCGCCGCCTCCGCCGCCGCCTGGTCTGCAGAGGCTTCGATCGGCAGGATCACCTCCCACGCGCCGTTCTCGCCTCGTGCCACCTCGACCATCTCGCCCTTTTTTGATTCGATGCGAATTTGGCTGGGAACGCCATCTTCCGCGCTAAATAAATACGATGCGGCTTCCTCGGGCTCAAGCGTGATGACAATATCAGCCGGTTTCTCGCGATTGTTGATAAGGTAGTACGCTCCCAACGCCACGGCGAGGATGAGGAGGTACACGAGTGTTGTGTTTCGGCGCATCTTATCCCTGTTTCCGTCGTTGGAGCCAGGTCATCACGCCGAGCACAACAAAGATACCGGGCATGAGCATTGCTGAGATGAACATCAAAAACAGGATTCGGCCTTGTGAGGCAGGGTTGAAACTGCGTGTGACCGGCTGTTTGGGCGTAAGTTCGATCAGGTTTTCTTGTCGGGCGGCCCAATCTGCCGAGTTAGCGAACAGATCGCCGTTGCCGTATTGGTCGAAGTTCTGGTCGGTGGCAAATTGCGATGTGCCGAACACGACCACACGGCTGTTGTTGGCGGTGTTTTCTGCCGCGACAGCAAGCGTCATGGGCCCCGGAATATCCGAAGTTTCATCAAATGCGACGTTTGACTCTGCCGTGTTGGTTTCACCCCAAGATTTGGGAGTCGTTTGAATCAGCAGGTTTGCCTGAACATTCTCTGGCGTGGAGACAATTGTCAGGCTCCGCGTGAGCGGGAAGTAGGTGATGATGTTATTCATTTTGCGCGTGATGGCATGTGGGCCGGGATATGATGCCGCTGTGCCGATCATGGGGTCCGAACTGTCGAGATCGATCACGACATCGTTGTTGATGGAGATGCCCCAATCGTCCAGGAGTAATTTTGCAAGCGGGTCTGACTGGTCGCCAAAGTCAGTTACGATGAGCGGATCTTCCATAACGATGAGAGATCCTTCGCCTGCCAGATATTCCCGCAATAATTTTTGTTCGTTTTCAGTGACAGGTTGGACAGGTCCCGCGATGATAATGAGATCGGCATCATCAGGTATCTTGTTTTCGGCGGCCAGGTTGAGCGTTTTAACAGTGTAATTTTTGCTTTCGAGAATTTCCTTGGCTCGGGTCATCGAACCGGTTTCTTGATTGTATTCCTGAGTATCACGCTCGCCGTGACCGATTAAAAAGTAGATAACCCGTTCTTCCGGGTTAATCAGCCGTAATAACGCCTCGAAGATCTCTGTCTCCGAGGCGGAGGCGGCAACCTCTTTGCGCCCGCTCATTTCAAGGAGGATTTTACCGTCGCCGGTAATGTTGTTTTCACGAGCGCGTTGCGGGTCGCGGTTGGGGTCGACGAATTCATAATCGAATTTGCCGCCGCTTTTTGACTTGATCCGATCAAGAAGTTCCTGCGCCGAATCGGATGGGAGCTGACTAAAAAAGCCTGTGGCGTAAACTTTATCCGGCAGAGTTTCGAGCGCGGCTTCGAGTTCTGGCGCCAGCGTATTGGACTGATCCTCCGTCAGGTCGGCGAGCGGAGTTGGATTCTTGTAGGCGAGCGTGTTTGTCACAGCGATGATGGCAATGAAGGCGAGGGATGCGATCAGCGTGTTGCCGCCATAACGCGCCTGTCGCCCGGTAATGAATCGCTGGAATTTACCGGGTTCGAAGATGGCGTATGCGGCAATGCCCAGCACCACCAATCCACCGCTGATCCACAAACCATTGTTCAACCGTTCCGGGAATTGGACTGTATACAAACCAAGCGCAATGACCCCTTTGGCGGCGGCGAGCAAGCCGGTGACAATACAAGCCACAAGGGCGACGATGAGCGCAATAATAGTGTAGCGGCTGGATGCCGATTTGTTTGACTTGTTATTCATTATTTCCATCTCCGGACTTCGATGGCCACAGTGCCGGTAAAAAGACCGATGGCGATCAGGCTGAAGAAATACACCAAGTTTGATAGTTCAAGGTTACCCGCGTTGAGCGCGTTGGCAAAATGAGTATTGAGTTGCATATATCGGAAGAATTCGCCGCCGGTGGGAAGCACGTTGGCAGGGATGCCGATCAACCACCACAAGGTGATGAGTACCGCAATGGTGGTGATGAATGCCGTCACTTGATTGCTGAACACTGCCGATAATCCCACCCCGATGGCGACGAATGCGGCAGAGAGCAGGATCAAACCTAGATAGGAAGATAACATCAATTTCCAATCCAAGCCCGGGGTAACCTGAGAGCGCAGGATGAGCGGATAAATCCCCGTGACAAGAATGAGGGTGAGCACGAACAGAAAACTTCCCAGCCATTTTCCGGCCACAAGTTCAAAGTCGCGGACGGGGGCGGTTAACAATAGTTCGATCGTGCCAGTGCGGGTTTCGTCTGCCAGCACACGCATGGTCAGCGCGGGGATCGACAAGAGCAGCAGAAAGGCAAAGAGGTCGTTGATTACATTCACATCGGGCACGAAACCAAAATTCTGGTTGGCATACACGAGTAGAAATGCAAAATACCCGCCAAGAATAAACAGCAAAGCCACCGCCACGACATAGGCGATGGGGCTGATGAAGTACTGATCGTATTCGCGCCGTGCAATGGTCCAGATGTTACGCATAGGATAGCCTCATGATGATTTTTTACCGGACGAGGTGTCGCGGGTTAGTTCAAGGAAGATTTCCTCAAGGCTCATTCCTACCGGGCGGAATTCCAAAAGATCGTATCCTTCCTGAACAACTGCCCTCGCCACTTGCGGGCGGGAATCTTGCCCGGAAGCAAATTCGAATTCGATCGATCCATCCGATTTGGCTTCCACGTCCTGCACGCCTTTGATCTTTTTGATCTTCGCCGGCAGATCATCCGACTCGCCGCGCACGCGCAAAATGATGCGTTGCGCGCCAGTCAGGCGGGCTTGCAGGTTTTCGGGCGTATCCTCAGCAACGATCTTTCCTTTGTTGATGATGAGCACGCGATCGCAGATTTGCTGCGCTTCTGAAAGAATGTGGGTAGAGAAGAGCACGGTGCGATCCTTGCCAATGGCGCGAATCAACTCGCGGATCTCAACGACCTGGCTCGGGTCAAGACCGATGGTGGGCTCATCCAGAATGATGACTTCCGGGCGATGGAGTAGCGCTTGCGCCAGCCCCACGCGTTGACGCATACCTTTGGAGAAACTACCGATGAACGAGTTTGCGCGCTCGCCCAAATTGACGCTTTCCAGCGCTTCAGCCGCCCGTTCTTCTGCATCAGGCACATGGCGGAGATCCGCCATAAACTTCAGGTAATCCAGCGCGGACATATCGTTGTAGAGCGGAACTGTCTCTGGCAGGTACCCTACGCGCTTGCGCACCTCCAGCGAATCTTCCACAACATCGTAACCGGCAACTGTCACCTCGCCCTCGGTGGGGGGCATATACCCGGTTAGGATGCGCATGGTGGTGGTTTTGCCGGCGCCATTCGGTCCCAAGAATCCAACGATCTCTCCCTGGTTGGCGTTGAAACTAATGGCGTTCAGCGCCCGGCGCGCGCCGTAGTCTTTGATGAGCCCGTTGACTTGAATCATCGATTCTCCTCGCTTTGTGTGATGTGCGCACAAACAAAAGGCACGCCTAGCCGGTGGGCAGCCGTGCCAATATTTGCAACGTAAAATACTATACAAAAATCCCTAAACAGTGTCAAGCGGGTTATGAAGTTCTAACCAAACGCTAATTTTCAACGTAAGAAGAAATACCAAACGCCGATCGCGCCGAGCGCGCAGATCATCAAGATGAATAGCCCGGCTAGCGCGAGCATCCAGCCGTTTGAAGTGTCTGGCGCGATGGATGGCGAAACAGATAGAGGAGGGCGGGAGGCGTGGCGCGTCGTGTCTGCCGTTGGATAACTGCCTGCCGTCATGGCAGGTTGAGATGGCTGTTGCGAAACGTTCATCATGGCTTTCAAATAATCGGGCGCGTCGCTTCGGTTTTTGTCCATTGAACCCATGAATTGTTCGTACTTTGCGCGCGCTTCCGGTGGAAGGTCGTCGAGGCTGTTGTAGGTTTGCCCATTCACCACGAAGGTGACCCCGCCCATTGTGTTCATTACTTGATTCTCCACAACATCGGGCATTCCGTTGTTGTTCGCATCGGCAAATATATTGTTCAGGGCTTGGATCGGGTTTGCCGCGTTTGTTGTTGCCGCCCCAAAGTTCCTCATCGCCTCTTCGTAATTTCGGCGCACCTCCTCGGGCATTTCATCCACACTGTTGTAAGCCTTGCCATCGATCACGATTCGTTTCGGGTTCATTCTGCCTCCGATTCCATTGGCTGATTGTATCATTTGCTGTACACTTCATAGACTGGAGACCCCATGACCGAATTACTTTATCAAACCGATAGTTACCTTCAAGAATTTGACGCAACCATCGTCAACATTTTGCCTGACGAGCGGGCAATTGTATTAGATCGCTCAGCCTTCTACCCCGGTGGCGGAGGTCAGCCGTGCGACTTCGGCTCACTGACGATTGCCGGGGTGATCTACCCGGTGGAGAAAGTGAAAAAACAAGGAGATGATGTATTACACTTCCTTGGCGGCACGGCGCCTCTGCCGACCCCCAATTCCGCTTCACACGGGACCTTGGACTGGGCTCGCCGACACAAACTGATGCGCACTCACACCGCCCTGCATGTGCTATGCGGGACGATCTTTCGCGATTATGGCGCCCAAGTGACAGGCGGGAACATGGAACCTTTGAAAGGGCATTTAGATTTCGAGTTTGCGACCATGCGCGGAGAACTGGTGCGAGAGATCGAAACTGCGATTAACAGTGAAGTGAAACAAGGGCGTGAAATTCGGGTCAATATTCTTCCGCGTGAAGAAGCGTTCCAAATTCCCGATTTAATTCGTACAAAGATTAATTTATTGCCCGAGGGAATCAAAGAAGTGCGAACGATCGAAATTGTAGGGCTTGATCTGCAAGCAGATGGCGGGACGCATGTGCGCAACACCAGCGAGGTGGGAACGATTCGCGTGAGCGATTACAAAAGCAAAGGCGCGATCAACAAGAGAATCTACATTGAAGTTGAATGATCGGTATTGATTGTCAGGTTTTACCGCACGACTAAGACTACGTTGAAAACAAGACAGACACCCGTTTTCGTAAGTGTCTGTCTTGTAATCTTATTGCCAGGCGCGCCCTGTGAGATTATCAGTACTTCACGAAAACGCGTATTTGGCGGTCTCTACCGCCAGGTTTGCGCTAGAGAGCGCAAACTACGCGGGGTTTTTCGTGATCTACTGATTATGGCAGAGCAAACCGAAGGATTCGATTGTTCCCCGTGTCTGCCACCCAAACGAATCCGAAGGGATCAACTGCAATGCCTGAGGTTAATCCGAATTGTTCGGGATCGGTTCCAAAATCACCCCATGTGCGGACGAATTCGCCGCTAGAAGTAAATTCGATCACGCGGTATCCCTCTGGGTCGGTGATGAATACGTGGTTATCGCCTCCTACGGCAATGTAGGGTTTGTTATCCAATGATTGACCGAACCAGCCATTTACATCCCATTGGGCGAACGGCAGGTAGAGAAGTTCAGTTCCTTCGGTGGGGATGAAGGATTGGATGCGTTGATTCCACGTGTCGGTGACGTACGCAACCCCGTCGCTTCCTACGGCGACGTCAACCGGCTCGTCGAACTGACCCGGGTCGAATCCCCCGGAGCCGAATTCGGTGAGATAGTTCCCGTCCTTGTCATACACCACGATTCTCTTGTTTCCGGTATCGGCGACAAATACGCGCCCCTGCGAATCGACTGCAATACCGCGAGGTCCCCATAGGAAATAATTCGAGTCGGGAAACTCTGGCGCGGGCTGACCAAATTGCCCCCAGGTTTTGACCGGGTTTCCATCTTTGGTGAACTTTTGCACGCGGTGATTCCACGTATCGGTTATGTATACCGAACCATCCGGTCCAACGGCAACCCCCCATGGTTCGTTGAATGTGCCAACCGGAGCTTCGCCCTGTGCAAGATCGGCGAAGCTACCCCATTCGCTCAGCAGACTCCCGTCGGCGGCGATATGCAGGATGCGATGGTTGCGCGAATCGGCGACGTACAGATCGCCATCCTTGCCAACGGCAATGCCGCGAGGCGCGTTCAAGCCGAGCGGCGCATACATGCCTGAAGTGAAGATCTGGTTCGCGCTAATGACCTGCCGTCCTGCTTCATACGGATCGACCGTTTGTGGCGCGTTGGAAGGCCCAACACCGTAATTCCAAATTTGAGCCGCCACGTCTTTGCGGATGTAGAGCCGCATTTGATCGGATGGATCCCACGTGGTGAGGGTCATTCTGCTGTTGCCGGTGGCTTGGGCGTAGCGCGTGTAATCGCGGTCGAACCAAATATCGAAGATGCCTGCGCGGATTTCCGGGTTGGTAATGGCGTTGAGCGTGCGAGTTCTATCCAGCCCGAAGTAATCCTGATTGGGCCACCACATGCGGATGTAGTCGAAGCGATAGAATCCATCGCCGAGCGCGGCATCGATCTTGTCGAAGTTCTTCTGATCCACGATCACAGCGACCGCTTCGCGGAGCGAACGTGTGGGCTGGTCAAACGAGCGTTGTTGTGTGAAATCGCGCAAATACCAAACGACGGGCCAAGAAACCCCGGTGTCCGGCGCGCTGGCATCGTAAGCGATGATTGCGTTTAACCCGCCGGTAGTACGCTCTGAAATTTCAGTGATTTGATCAAGGACTTCCTTGACCCCGCCTGCGCCATGGGCATAAACGAGGTACTCGGTCGCGTCGTCGTAGTTTATATAGTTTGCGCGGAACGAAGTGCGGGCAGTTTGTATCGCGAGCAAGCCAAAGAGCGCCAGCGCAACGAACTCCACCAGCGGGGTTTTTCTCGGCAGGCGTGAGACCCAGATCAACCCAGCGATGCTTGCTAGTAATCCAATGAATACCCCGCCGAATTTCCAGCCATATGAGGCAAGTGTACCGGGATCGGTTGCGCCAACGGATTGCGCTTGCAACAATTGAGCGCCATTGAGCACGCTTGAGCCGATAGCAAGGAAGAGGGTGAGGAGCAAGCCCACTAACGCGAGACTCGCGAGGTCTTTGCGAGTCAGCGCGAACAACAATACAGCTGAGCCTAGCGTCATAACAAGCGGAAAGATGAATGCCGCTGTGGCTTGAAGTTGGTCAAGGCTGGTCCCTTGGAATGGGGGAGTGGGTCCAAACACGGATCGCAGAATATTGAAGAATGCGATACAAAATACTGTTAGAACGAGGATGATAAGAGCGGAGCGCCACGGCGATCCCTCGTCTAGTTTCCCTGCGATCGTTTCGATTACCTGCCCGATGCCCCAGCCGGTTAGCAATACCATGGGCCATGCCATGTGATACGTAAGCCAGGGCATTTTCTCGCCGGCAACTGAGAATGCGATAATGCTGGTAATCGACCAGAATAATAGCAGGCTGAACATGGCCACGAAGTTAAGATGTTGCGCTTGCGCTTCAACAAGTTCTACAGTCGGCTCAGGGTTTTCCGGAAGTGTCGCCGCTTCTGTCTCTGGCGCCGCCTGTTGTGGTTTGTAGCCGAATATTTTCTTGAACCCAAGCCATGCGGCAAAAATCGTTCCCAATGCGGGAAGGAATTCATACATGGGAATCTGCACCAGCCAGTAGAAATAATCCGGCTGACCGCCGCGTTCCACGCCTTGTTGAACAAGCCAATATCCGAGCGACCCGACAATTCCGGTGAAAAAGCCGGCGGGGTTGGTGAATACAGTCGTGTATAAAATGGTGAAAACGCCCCAGAAGAGCGCGGCATATTTCCACCAATCCCGGTTCCACATCATGCCGATCACGGCGGAAACAACAAAGAAGAACCCTATAAAGCCGCCAATAATCCAAAGCGCCGTCGCGTCGAGCGTTTGTACCTGCGCCGCCTCTGTTGGAATTGTTACATGCAGCCAGGGTTCCAGCCATTTGATCGGGAAAGGCGTGACCATGGGAAGCACAAAGGTGCCTAACAGGATCATCAAACCGAAAGCGCGGTCTTCGCGTAAGTTCGGCAGTTTTCCCGTTTGAAACAGTTGAGCCAGGAAGTATATTCCCAGAAAGAGCCAAGCCTGCGCGGTGTATATAAAAGCGGTCTCTTTCGAGGTGAAGTGGAGGAGGGTTGCGCCGGTCACAAGATACAGATATTTTTTGTCGCCAACTTCCAAATAGCGCAAAATAGAATATAGCAACAAGATTCCCGAAAACCCGACGAACGACTCGTTACGAACATACCGCCCATAGTAAAGCATATAGGGGGAGACGACCATCAGCAGAGATGCAACAATCATGCCCCAATTTCCCAGGTACCTGCGCCAGTACCAGACCATCCAAACTGTTGCCAGGCTGAACAGAACCGAGGGAATGCGCGCTGTGAAATCCGATACGCCGAACAGGAAATAAGACAACGCGATGATGTGGAATTGATACGGTCCGTGCATCATTGGCGCGTGTTGGTATCCTTGACCGCGATACAACAACCATGAAAAATAGGTATGCAAACTCTCGTCGTGGCTCATTACGCGCGTTTCGAGATCGTAAAAGCGGGTAATGATGGCTAGGATGAAGATCCCTGCGAACAGGGCGATTTCGTTGGTCAGAGCGGGTAGAGAGGAGTGTATGGGACGCTGGAGCCAGTTTGTTTGTTGATTGTTCATTGGGGAGTAGACCTGTGTAAGATGGGGTGACTTATACTTCAATCCGAAAGTTCTGACAAGTTAGCGTGTAATTTTTCGTTAAGGATTACTGATTGGGCGTGTATGTGGTCAATTGCATGAGCGGCGTGAAGGTGGTGGTGATGGTTGGAGGGTAGGCGGTAAACGTTGGGGTAGAGGCGCAGACGGGGATGGTTAGCTCCATGTCGGGATGAACGGTCGCCTCCTGTAGGTTGTTGGCTTCCAAAATGGATTCCTCGTCAACCGCGAAGCGTTGCGCGATGTTTTCGAGCGTATCGCTGGGCTGAGTTTTATAGACGATGTTCTGGCACTCTTGCAGACTTCCGTTTGTGCTCGTCGCTTGTAATGAAGGCGTTGGATTGGGAAGGATCGCAACAGGCAAAGTCGCACCTTCATGCCGATTTGGCTTACTGAATTGCCAGATGCTCAGCGCGATCACGGTAAAGAACATGCCGAGCATTGCCAATCGCGTAGCCAAAACGGGAACTTTAAAATCCCTCTTGCTCGCTCCTCCTCGGATGTGATCTAACGAGAGGGGCAGGGGCTTAACCGCCCAATGCTTTTTCATTGACATGCGTAAGGCAGATTCGACATCTTTGACCTCGCGCGTGTAGGTCTGGCATGGATTGCATGTGGCAAGATGACCGGCAAGAATCGCACGATTCTCCGGCGATATCGAATCGTCGAGGCTGAACTCGATCAACTTGCGGGCATCGTCATGCGTAATGCGCATCAGACCTTGTCTCCATGGATTTCTTTCAGGGCGATCCTCAATCTTTCGCGGGCAGTGTGCAGCCGAGAATGGACAGTCCCTTCGCTGAGCGAAAGTATTTCAGCGATCTCGCGGATAGCCAATTCTTGAAAATACCTCAATACCATGATCATGCGATGTTTTTCGTCCAATTCGTTCAACGCGTTCCAGACCGCTTTTTCTTTTTCGGTTTCAATCACACTCTCTTCAAGTGTGGGCTGTTTTCGTGTTTCGATCTGAAATACAACCGTCAGTGTGTGATGCAGCTTTTCTACTACTTTTCGCTTGCGCAACCGGTTTCGGCTTACGTTCAATGCGATCGTGCAAAGCCATGCCTTGAGCGACGATCTTTCTTGGTAATTCGGCAGCGCCTTCAATGCCGTGATAAACGTATCCTGAGCCGCTTCATGCGCTTCGCTCGAGTCTTGTAAAACGGAAAACGCTAATCGAAAGATATCTGTTTCATGGCGGCGCACAAATATTTCGATGGCTTGGTCGTCTCCTTCGATGCATCGTTCGATGAGCCGTGCCGGATCGGAATATTCCATGCCTTCTGTGTAATTAACGCCTGCGAGGGGAAATGCCTTCATTCAAGTTTTAATTGAATCTGCGCGTAGTCAACTGTCACCAACTTTATCTGATCACAACAAATTTGACTTAAACAGCCCCAGCCAATTGACCGCATCCCGCGTGGATATCGATTCCCCGCCTCATGCGAATCGTGCACGGAATCCCAGCCTGCTCCAACGTCTCTTTGAACTTTGCCGCCCGTTCGCGGGAGGTGGCTTGACCGTTGTATCCCGTAGTGGGGTTGAGGGGGATGGCGTTGACGTGACACATCAACCCTTTGAGTCGCGCCGCAAGTTTCTTTGCAACTTCAGGCGAATCGTTGACGCCGTGGATCAATGCCCACTCGAACGTGATGCGGCGATGTGTTTGCTCGACGTAATACTTACACGCTTCGATCACATCGTCAATTTTATAGCGTTTGTTGACAGGAAGCATTGCAACACGCGACTCATCATCCGCAGCATGGAGGGAGATGGCGAGGTTGACCTGCCGCTTCTCGTCGGCAAAACGCCGAATTTGCGGGACCAGCCCCACGGTCGAGATGGTGAAGCGGCGCGCGCCGAAGTTGAATCCGCTGGGGTCGTTGAGTCGGTCGATCGCCTCCGTCGTGTTGTCGTAATTATGGAACGGTTCGCCCATGCCCATGAGGACGATGTTGGTAACGACTTCGTTCCGCTCCTTCAACATGCGCGCGTAAAACAAAACCTGGGCGACGATCTCGCCGCTCGAAAGATGGCGCTTGAATCCCATTTGCCCCGTCGCGCAGAAGACGCATCCCATCGCGCAACCCACCTGCGTGGAAATGCAAAGCGTGCGGCGATTCTTCGCGCCGCGCAAGTTCTCGCTGTTCGGCGCGGATGTTTTGATCTGCGGATTATCCGCTGGGTCGCCGTATTTCATCAACACCGCTTCGATCAAATTTTTATCTGGCAGTTCAAGCAGGGTCTTGCGCGTAAAACCATCGGATGAATCCAGATAGGTCTTTACTTTGAATGGAGCAAAGGTCACGTTCTCAGCAAGTTTCTCTCGCAGTGACTTGGATAGATTCGTAAATTGCTCAGGCGAATCATAGAGATGCTGGTACAGCCCCTGCCAGATCTGCTTCGCGCGATAGGCGGGTTCATCCCATTCTTGTAAAAGTTTGGTGAGTGAATCGAGGTCGAGATCGTAAATTAACATATATTGAAAGGATTACGAAATACGTAGCACGAAGTAAGCAGTACTGCGTATTTCGTGCTACGTAATAACCTTCTCCAGAATTAAGCTCGCCAAATCGTCCGCCACAAAGTCAATCTTCGGCATCCACGCCTCAGCCTGTTCGCGTGTGGACACTCCACTCAACACCAACGCGCACGGACATCCCACCGCCTGTCCCGCGGCGATGTCTGTTTCGAGTCTATCGCCGACGACGAGAGTTTCTTCCTTTTTTGTGCCAAGTCTTTCCAGCGAGAGTTTCATCATAAACGGAAATGGCTTGCCCGCGTAAATTGGCTCAACGCCTGTTGCAGTTGTGACAACTGAGAGCCACGCCCCCGCGCCGGGGATCTCTCCACGCGGGGTAGGGAAGGTCTTGTCGGGGTTCGTCGCATAGAACGGAACGCCGCGCCGCACGAGCAACGTCGCCTCGCGCATTTTGTTGAAGTTGACTTCGCGGTCAATCCCCATCACAACGATTTCAGCCTCCTGCGCATGTTCGACAGGCAAAATCTCAAACCCTTTTTCTTCCAGCGCGGTTCGAGTCCCATCTTCGCCGACCATGAAAATTTTCGTCCCGCGTGGAAATCGTTGACCGAGCATGTATGCCGTGCCCAGCGCGGACGTCACAACTTGTTGCGCCGAAACGCGCACGCCAAGTTTATCCAGCGTCGCCACGTATTGTTCTGGTGTTTTGGTTCCATTGTTGGTGGCGAAAACATATTTCAATCCGCGCTCTTCGATATGTTTGAAAATTTCAGGCAAATTGCCGATCGGCGAGTCCGCGCGCCAGATCACGCCGTCCATGTCAAGGATGAGGGCTTTGATGTTTGAAGGAATCATAGACCGCGATTATAACTGAATCAAAAGCCCGCTGATTTCTCAGCGGGCTTCAACAATCGAAACTATCTGACTAGCAGACTAACCGACTACTTAACTTTCTCCGGCGCTTCCAACACCTGATCCACCAAACCATATTCAACGGCTTGCTTCGCTTCGAGATAATAATCGCGGTCGCTGTCGCGTTCGATCACCTCAAGCGGCTGATTGGTGTGCTTGGCAAGGATGCCGAGCAACAGACCTTTCAAGCGCAAAATCTGTTTGGCTTGAATTTCGATGTCCGTCGCCTGTCCTTGCGCGCCGCCGAGCGGTTGGTGCATGTGGATGGTCGCGTTCGGCAGGGCGTAGCGTCTGCCCTTTGTTCCCGCGGTCAGCAAGACGGTCCCAAAAGACGCGGTCACTCCGACCGCCACCGTGCTGATCGGGTTCGAGATCATCTGCATCGTGTCGTAGATCGCCAGCCCCGCGTAGATCACGCCGCCCGGCGAATTAATGTACATCTGAATTTCTTTCTCAGGGTCTTCGTGATTCAAAAACAGCAACTGCGCCACGATCACATTCGCAACCTGATCGTCAATCGGCGTGCCGAGAAAAATGATTCGCTCTTTGAGCAGCAGCGAATAAATATCATACGCGCGTTCGCCGCGCCCGGTATTTTCCACAACCATTGGAACTATGCTTTTGAAATTCGGGATCATATCGTGTCTCCTTTTTAATTGGGACGATAATACTGTTCGACTATTGGATTTTCGTTAACTATTCGTTTCGGCTTTGGATGAACCTTCGCTGGCGCTCGGCGCTTCGCTCCCAGGGACAACTGTCTCCGCTTCGGCGACCTTCGCTTCCTCTTCCGCCTTCTTCGACGCAGCTTCGGCTTTTCTCTCCTCAGGCGATTTATACTCGCCCACCGCAATAGACTTCAACATCTCCAGCGCGCGGCGCGTCATCACGCGGTTCGCCGATTCCATTGCCACTGCCTGCGCCAACTGCTGCTGGCCTTTCTTCCCGCCGCGAACTTTTGTGAAGTCCATGCCTTGCATGGCGAGCGCGTTCAATGTTTGGTTGAATTCGTTGTCAAGCGCTTCGTTGTCCACTTCAAGCTCTTCCTTGCGGACAATTTCATCTAGGATCAGAGAGCGCTCGAAGCGCTTCTTTGCGACAGGCTTCACTTCGTCTTCGGTGAATTTTTCACGCGTGGTCTCTCGCAATTTGAAGTAGGTATCCAAGTCCATGCCTTGCTGACTGAGGCGGTTTGTCAAATCTTCAAGCACGTGCTCGCCTTCATGCTCGAGCGAATGCTGGTGATATTTGAACGTGGCGCCTTCTTTGATCTTTTCGATCAAGTCAACAAAATACTTGTCGTCGTAGTCCGCTTGCGACCGCGCTTCAACGTCTTTTGTCACAGATTCGCGCAGTTCGGCAAGCGTCTCGCCCGCGCCGACCGTTTTTGCAAACTCATCGTCCAACTCAGGCAATGTCATCGAGCGGACAGTCTTCACTGTCACGTTCATTTCCGCGCTCTTGCCTTGCAAGGCTTCGAGATCGTAATCGGCGGGAAAATCGTGCTTGATCGTCTTAGTGTCGCCCGGCTTCATGCCCACAAGTTGCTTAGCGAATCCTGCAAAGGGCCACTCGGTATCGCGGTCATCCTTGCGGACCACAGTTGCGAAGCCGGCGCGTTTCAATTCCTCAGTTTCCGAATCCACGTCCACTTGAACGTAATCGCCCTCTTGTACCTCGCGCTCGACGGTTTCAGTGGTGGCATACATCTGGCGGAGGTCTTCCATCGCCGCATCCACTTCCTTGTCAGCGGGAGCCGTCCACTCATAAGGCATTCGAATGGAGTGATAATCGCCCAAGTCCACTTCAGGCGAAAGCGGAACTTTGAAGATGAACTTTGGCGGGTCGAGCGATTCGATATTTTCCAGCCTGCCCGACGCGCCGGGATTCACATCCGCTTCTTTGAGGATGTTCGAGTATTCGGCGTCGATCAGAAAGTCAACAGCCTGCTCGACGATGGCTTGTTCGCCGTAATTCAACACGACCATGTGATACGGCGCTTTGCCGGGACGAAAGCCCGCGATCTTGCCGCGTTCGGAGATTTTCCGCGCCGCGCGGCGTTTGTAGGTGTCCATCAATTCGGGTTCTACTTCAACCACAAGTTTGGCTTCGTGGTTCTCTTCGATTGTCTTTTCGATTTTCAATTTCTGCTCCGTAATACCCCCCTCTCCCTTTGGGAGAGGGTTGGGGTGAGGGTAAAGATTCAAAATGGGGACGGAGAGAGTCGAACTCTCAAGCCTTGCGGCACAGCATCCTAAGTGCTGCGTGTCTGCCAGTTCCACCACGTCCCCTGGCGGTGAATGCGGCGAAATTATAACGTGGATTTTCGATTTTGATGCTTCGACTTGGCTCAGAGAGTGGCAAAAAGAGTGGGCTAAAATCGAGCGATGCTGAAATGCCCAAAATGCGAAGCCACGACGCGCCAGAATAAATCTGGCAAAACGGAGGCAGGTTCACAGCGCTATCGCTGTATGCATTGCCAACGTAAATA
>JAEURC010000084.1 GCA_016789025.1 Anaerolineales bacterium | reverse complement strand
AAAAAGCATAGAAATTGTCAATGTAAATAACGAAAAATTAGTATCTGGTATGCACACTCTCTTAGCACGGCAGAAAGAGAAAAAACTAATAGTTGGTTTTGGTGGATACTTGTTTAAGTCTGACGGAATTCGACTTCAAATCAAGAAAGAGGCGCAGGGAGCAAAAGTCTTAGGTATTTCTGCCAATCGATTACTGAATATTGATCTATGCTTTCCGTCAGATAAGAAAGAACAGCAAAAAATATCGGACTGCCTGACCTCGCTCGATAACCTGATCGCCGCTCAAAGCCAAAAAATAGATGCACTGCAATCCTATAAAAAAGGTCTGATGCAGAACCTCTTTCCCGCCGAAGGTGAGTCCGTTCCTCGGCTGCGTTTCCCTGAGTTCCAGTCCGCTGGGGAGTGGGAGGAAGAAAAACTGGGAAATGTTTCAATTTTTGTAAACGAAAGAATATCTTTAGAGAAACTTACTTTAGATAACTACATAAGCACAGAAAACATCTTGCCTGATTATGGAGGAGTAACAAGAGCCTCCAAATTACCTCAGTCAGGTTCTGCGATTCAGTTTAAAGTAAATGACGTTTTAATATCGAATATTCGACCATACTTGAAAAAGGTTTGGTTCTCGAACAAAGATGGCGGATCTTCTAATGATGTGATTGTTGTTCGCGCAAAAGAAGGCATAGATACTAAATATTTAGCCTTTATGCTCAAAAATGATGCCTTCATAGAATATGTTATGAAGGGTGCAAAAGGCGTAAAAATGCCAAGAGGTGATATATCTTTGATGAAAGAATATCCATTGGTATACCCTCCAATTCAAGAACAAAACAAAATCGCGGATGTGCTGACTACGATAGATGAACAAATATCCGCGCAAGGTGAGGCGCTGGCGGCGCTCAAAGTCCACAAGAAAGGGCTGATGCAAGGGTTGTTTGCGAGCGGGGGCGGTGCGGGCTAAAGCCCTGCCTCAGTTCGTGGAAGCCCTGCGGGCTTGAGTCCGCTTTTAGTGGACTTGCATGTACTGAGCAGGTGGCTTTAGCCCCGCGAAACAATGCGAGAGGATGATGAGTCAGGTGACAGTCATCTGCAAGATGACTGTCACCTTTGAGCCTTTAGAGGAAACTTATGACCAACGAACAACAAAAACAACTCGGCGCCACCCTGTGGGGTATCGCCGACCAACTGCGCGGCGCAATGAACGCGGACGACTTCCGCGATTACATGCTGTCCTTTCTGTTCTTACGCTACCTTTCGGATAACTATGAATCCGCGTGTAAAAAGGAATTAGGGAAGGAATATCCCACCGAAAGCGAAGTGGAAGCGGCGCGGGCGCAGGCGCGGGCGCAGGCTCTGGCGCAGATACCAAAAAAGAAACCGAAAAAGAAGGATGAAGAAGAAGAGCAAGAGCACGCGGGGGATGCGCCTCTCGTCACACCACTGCAACTCTTTTATGAGCGCAATCCCAAAGATATTAAAGTCTTCGAGAAACAAATGCGCCTCAAAGTGCATTACGTCATCGAGCCGCCCTATCTGTGGGGCAGTATTGTCGAAATGGCGCGCACACACAATCAAGAATTATTGGAGACCTTGCAGGCTGGCTTCAAATACATCGAAAACGAATCCTTCTCCAGCGCCTTTCAAGGGCTGTTCTCCGAAATCAATCTCAACTCCGAAAAACTCGGCAAAAAACATACCGACCGCAACACCAAACTTTGCACAGTCGTCACCAAAATTGCCGATGGTCTAAAGGACTTCTCCACCGACAGCGACACCCTCGGCGACGCCTACGAATATCTCATTGGTCAGTTCGCGGCGGGTTCTGGCAAAAAAGCGGGCGAGTTCTATACTCCGCAACAGATTTCCAGCATCCTCTCTGGCATCGTCGTTTTGGATAGTCAGGAACCAAGCACGGGACCCAAAAAGCGCCTCAAATCTGTGCTGGATTTTGCCTGTGGCTCTGGCTCGCTTCTTCTCAACGTCCGCAAGCGGCTCGGCGACAACGGCATTGGCAAAATCTACGGGCAGGAAAAGAACATCACCACCTATAACCTGGCGCGCATGAACATGCTTCTGCACGGCGTCAAAGATTCCGAGTTCGAGATTTTCCACGGCGATACCTTACTCAACGATTGGGACATGCTCCGCGAAGCCAACCCTCTCAAAAAGCCAACTTTCGACGCGGTGGTTGCCAACCCGCCTTTTAGTTACCGCTGGGAACCCACCGATTCGCTTGGCGATGATGTCCGTTTCAAGAACTACGGACTCGCGCCCAAATCCGCCGCGGATTTTGCTTTTCTCCTGCACGGCTTTCACTTCCTCGCGCAGGAAGGCGCCATGGCGATCATCCTGCCGCACGGCGTCTTATTTCGTGGCGGCGCAGAAGAACGCATCCGCACGAAATTATTGAAAGACAATCATATTGATACGGTCATCGGTCTGCCCGCCAACCTGTTCTACTCCACTGGCATCCCTGTTTGTATTTTGATTCTCAAAAAATGCAAAAAGTATGATGACGTGTTATTCATCAATGCCAGCGAACACTTCGAGAAAGGCAAGCGTCAAAATCAACTACTGCCTGAACACATCGAAAAGATTATCAATACCTACAAAGACCGCACGGATGAAGACCGCTATTCCAGGCGTGTCTCAATGGAAGAGATCGAGAAGAATAACTACAACCTGAACATTTCCCGCTACGTCAGTACCGCCACAGAGGAAGAAGAAATTGACCTCGCCGCTGTGCATGGTCAACTGAAAGCGTTGGAAGAAAGAATTTCAGACGCCAAGAAAAAGCACAATGAGTTTCTCAAAGAACTTGGTCTGCCGCCTTTGCCGTGAGACTTATCCCCCCGCCCACTTCGACAAGCCCAATCTGCCTGTCCTGAGCGATGTCGAAGGGCTTGCGGAGAGTTTTGCGTGAAAAGCGCCGTCCACGAATTATGCACGAACCTTCGGCGAATGGAAGACTCGCGGTTCGAGTATTCGTGGCTCCATTCGTGGATGGTTGTTTTGGCGCGGGAGTGACCCCCACCCGTCCTCCCCCGAATACGACGACAAAATTCTGTATGCGGATTCAAACCACATCTCGTCGGATTCGGGGGAGGTGAATGTGAAGTAGGAATGAATATTTTTGTATAAGCCCGATCAAACTCCCGTTACATGGACTCTCCCCAAATTCGACATGGCGGAGGTATTATCCGCGTACAAAATGATACGCGTCGCATTTGGGGAGATGTCCACAACCCGTACGAAATCTTCTCTCCCCAAATTCGACATGGCGGAGGTATTATCCGCGTACAAAATGGTACGCGTCGCATTTGGGGAGATGTCCGAAGGACAGAGGGGCAATGCCGCGTAAGAAAAGAAGCAACCCAAAAACAATGAACTTCGCGGGAAAACTCCGCAAAGACCCGACTCCCGCCGAACGCAAACTCTGGTCAAGGATTCGCAACGACCAATTGGGCGTCAATTTCAGAAGACAGCACGCCGTTGGAAACTTTATCCCCGACTTCGTGTGTATCGAAAAGAAACTCGTCATCGAGCTGGACGGCAGTCAGCATTTGGAACAACAAGAATATGATGAAGACAGAACGAAATACTTGGAATCGCTGGGTTACAGAGTGATCCGCTTTTGGAATAACGATGTGATGAAAAATATGGAGGGCGTTATACTCGTCATCATGCAGGCGGTTGAAAAATGACGCGGTACTCCTCAGTTTAACGGGAGTGTCCAAAAGAATGGGCTAAACGTTTCTTCGCCACAGAGATCACTGAGTTCACTGAGAAAAAACTCAAAATCTCTGTGGGCTCTGTGGCAAAGCCCACGATATTAGACACTCCCAGTTTAACGAAGTGATACAACGAGTCTCTCCCCTCGGTTATAATCCCCCCTCGGAGACCTCACATACATGGAAATCACCTGGTACGGACATTCCTGTTTCCGCCTCACCGAGCGCAATTATGCGACGGTGGTGACGGACCCATTCGACAACAAATCCATCGGCTATTCGGCGCTCAAACTCAAAGCGGACATCGTCACGGTCAGTCACGACGCGCCCGGTCACAACAACATGGACGCGGTCAAAGGCGCGTCGCACACGATTGACGGCGCGGGCGAGTTCGAGATCGGCGGCGTCTTCGTCACCGGCGTTTCGACCGACGGCGGCGGCAAAAAGAAAAGCAAAGACGGTTCCGCGCGCAACACCATCTACGTCTTCGACTACGACGGCATCACCGTCGCGCATCTCGGCGACTTGAAACAGACGCCGACTCAATCCGAGATCGAATCGCTTGGCACGATCAACGTCGCGCTGGTCCCCGTCGGCGGGGGAGGCGGACTCAACGCGGCGAAGGCGGCGGAGGTCATCAGCCTTATCGAGCCGAACATCGTCGTGCCGATGCACTACTCCACGCCGGCGGTCAAACTCTCGCTCGACTCGCTCAGCAAGTTCGTCAAAGAGATGGGGCTGTCGAAGCCCGAGACCCAGCCGTCCCTGAAAGTGACGCGCTCCGGTCTCCCCAGCGAAACGCACGTCGTTGTGCTGGAATATCAGGCGAGTCAATAACGACATGTCATTCTGAGTGGCGCGGAGCGCCACGAAGAATCTCCCTCACGGCGAGCGAGACTCTTCGGTCGCAACGAGCGCTCCCTCAGAGTGACATAAATCAGAGTGACAAAAGGAATCAATGGCAGTCAAAGTTTTGATGACATGGGATATCGCCGGCGACCGCGATCAGGAATATTTTGAATTCATCATCGGCGAATTCATCCCCGGCGTGCAGCGCATGGGCTTGCAACCCGCCGAAGCGTGGGCGACCATCTACGGCTCGTACCCGCAAATTCAAGTGGGCTTGCTCGCCGCCGACATCGTCGAAGCGCGGCGCATCATCGACTCGCCCGACTGGGGACTCTTGCAAGATAAACTGTTTGGCTACGTCAAAAACTTTTCTTACAAGATCGTGACGTCGCGCCCCGGGTTCCAATTCTATTCGCCCAACAATTAAATGAAATCGCAACAAAACACGCTCCCGTCGCCGTCCTCGGCGGCGGGGACTCCGCCGAGAGCAATCTTTCACCGAACAATTAAATGAAATCGCGTTGGTTTTATTTTTTATGCTCCATCGAGGGCGCGGTCGCACTGGTCGCGCTCCTTTTGATTCCCTCCGAAGGCGCGAGTCTTTCGCCGGCGCGTCTCGCCCTCATCGTGATTATTCTTTCTTTCATTCTGATGTCGGCATGGCTGGCGATTCGCCCGCCTCAACTGAATCGCCTCGCGCGGACTCCTCTCATCCTCCTCGTCACGCTTCTCTCTCTGACGTTCAGCCTGACTCTGTTTCTTCTGCGTTATCTCAACCCCGAGTCTTTTCTCCCGCTCTTCACACGACTCAGTCCGCTGTTGTGGTATCTGCTCGCGCTCTCGATTCAATCCGCGCTCTACCTCCTCTACCTCAAAAACGGATTCCACCTTACCTCATTTGCTCCATTTGCCTCATTTGCTCCATTTGTTACCTTTGCTCTTTTGCTCCTTTTGCTCATTTTCATCTCCCTCACCAAACTCGGCATCACCAAAGACACCGCCTACTGGGGCGAACCCGGCGTCCCGATTCTTGGATGGCAATTTGTTTTATCAATCCTCCTCGGCGCAATTACCCTCGTTTACTCAATTACTAATTACCAATTACTCAATCACTCAATCACCAATTCTCAACCACCAATTACCCAATCCTCTAATTCTCCAATTCTCTCTTTCCTCTTTCCTCTTTCCATCTACCTCACCGCCTCCATCCTCTGGCTTTCCGTCCCGATTGATTCACTAAAAAACAGTTTCTACGCGCCCATCACGCCTCCATACACAACTCCATTCCCATATTCCGACGCGGGCTTCTACGATTACCTCTCCCAATCCCTCCTCATCGGCACGGACTATCTCGGAAACATTGCGCCGCGTCCGTTGTATGTGACCTTTCTCGCCGCGCTTCATTTTCTGTTCGGGCAAGATTACGTCAAAGTCATCGCCGCGCAGACGTTGGTCTTCGCGCTGTTCCCCGTCGCGTTGTACTTTCTCGGAGCAAAACTCCACTCCCGCGCCGCCGGTGTGACGGTCGCCCTCTTCGCCATCTTCCGCGAGCTCACCACGCTGTGGATCTCCTCCAACACGCGCACCGCCAGCACGAAAATGTTCATCACCGATTTCGCCACCTCGATGGGAATCGCGTTCGTGATGCTCGTCGTCATCCGCTGGCTTGAACGGCGTGACGTAAAATCGGCGATCATCGCGGGCGGATCGTTCGGACTGTTGCTGTTGCTCCGCACCCAATCGCTGATCATTTTGCCATTCGTTTTCATCCTCGCGTTCTTTGCGTATCAACAAAAAGCTCCTGACGCAGTTCGATTTGCCCAGCAAATCGTGCGTCAGGCAGGGCGACATGATTTGCCAAACAAATCAAATCGTCGCATGAACTTTCTTGGAAAACTGTACCTGAAAGATTGGCTCATCGCCTGCGTCGCATTCGGTTTGGTGATGACCGCCACCATCACGCCATGGCTGATCCACAATTATCGAATCGTCGGCGCATTCGCCTTCGACGACCCCTCGCAGATGGCGGTCATTTTTTCGCAGTATTCCTTTGAAGGGAATCTGGACATCAGCCAATTCGATTTTGAAAAGGAAAGCCTCGGGGATCGCCTGCTCACGTTCACGCTGGAAAACCCCGGCTTTGTGGCTGGCTTTGTGACGAATCACTTCCTCAACACCGAGATCGGCGGATTGCTGTCCCTGCCGCTGATCGAACCCTTCAACGGACTGCGCGCCCCGGTCAATTTATATTGGATCGAATGGAACGGGACTCTTGAATGGTACAACCTCGCCTTGCTGATTTGCTACCTTGCGATCATTGCCATTGGCTTGGGCGCGGCATGGCATCGATTCAAATGGGTTGGGTTGACTCTGCTGGCGTTCAACGTCGGTTACGCGCTTGCAAACGGCATCTCCCGTTTTTCCTCGTGGCGTTATAACTTGCCTGTTGATTGGATCGTCTACTTTTATTTCGGCGTCGGCGCGATGGAAATTCTTGCGTGGGTTGCCTCGTTTTTCGGCGCGAACATTTCGAAGATGTTTTCAATTTCAACGGTTGAATTGAAACAAGAAACATTTAAACCAAAACAAATATTGCTCGTCGGCGCTTTCGTATTGCTCGGCTCGCTCCCGTGGCTCGCGGAGGGAATCGCCCAGCCGCGTTATACGTCAACAGCCGAAGAGTTGAAAGCGCAGGTCGTTGCGCATGATCCCGCGCTGACACAATTTTTATCTCAGCCCAATTCTCTAATTCTGGAAGGCGAGACGCTCTACCCGCGCTTCTTCCGCCGCAACGATGGGATTTTTTCCACCACGCCGTGGGCGATCTACTCCGTGCGTGATTTTTCGCGCCTCGGCTTTATCGTGCTGAACGACAGCGCGGACAGCGTAATTTTCCCTGCCGATTCGCCCATCAAATTGACTCACGGCGCGGATGTGATCGTCGTCGGTTGCCAGCGCGAGAACTACGTTGAAGAGCGTTGGCTTTTCTTCCCTGAACTGAACGAGACGTATCAAACTGAATCACTGAATGATCTTTGCGAACCGTGATGTGCGTGGACTTGTGGTTTCGATACGCCCTTCGCTATCGCTTCGGGCTACTCAACCACCACATGTTATCTAATGCCCCTTTTCTCTTCCAAACTGTTGAGCTGGTACAACAAACACAAGCGGACTCTCCCATGGCGCGAACATCGTAGTCCCTACGCCGTGTGGGTTTCCGAGATCATGCTCCAACAAACGCGGGTGGAGACCGTGATTCCCTATTTCAAAAAGTGGATGAAATTATTTCCAAGTGTCCGCGCATTGGCGAGCGCCTCTGAGCGCGAGGTATTGAACGCGTGGGAAGGACTCGGCTATTACAGCCGCGCGCGAAACTTTCACAAAGCCGCGAAGACCGTGGTTGAAAATTATGGAGGAAAACTTCCGCGCGATGTGGATGAATTGAGAAAACTGCCTGGCATCGGTCGCTACACGGCAGGCGCGTTGGCTTCCATCATTTACGACATGAACGAGCCAGCGCTCGACGGCAACTTGAAACGCGTCTACGCGCGGCTGTTTGACGTAAAGACACCGATCAATTCAACGGAGGGAGAGAAGTTACTCTGGAAAATTGCCCGCGAGAATTTGCCCAAGGGCAAGGCGGCTGATTTCAACCAAGCACTCATGGACTTGGGCGCTATGGTTTGCCTGCCGAAAAATCCGCGTTGCGATGTTTGCCCGATTGCGAGGGATTGTAAGGCGAGGGGAAGCGGCGTTCAACATTTGCGACCGGTGAAAATGGCGAAGAAACGTGTGCCGCATAACGTCCATGTGGCGGCGGTGATCGTAGAGCGAATTGGCAATTCGCTCTACGTGTTGCTATCCCAACGTCCCTCAAATGGATTGCTCGCTGGGATGTGGGAGTTCCCCAATGCGCGAGTCGAAGGCGAACCGGCTGGGGATGTGGCATCCGCTCTCAGGGCGGCATACAGGCTGAACGTCCGAATGAAGCGAGGGTTGCATCCGCTTACGGTTGTGGAGCATACGTATTCGCATTTCAAAGTCACGGTCCGCGCGTTTCGTTGTGAAATTTCTTCGAAGGCGATGAGTGATAATTTGAAATGGATTCGATTGAACGATTTGAGGAAATATCCGATGGGGAAAGTTGACCGGGCGATTGCGCGAAAACTAAAAAGTGACGGTCACTTTTGAAGTGACCGTCACTTTCATTATCAATTCGCTCTACTCAATGTGACCAAAACCATCGGTCTGCGTTTGGTTTCTTCATAAAGATACGAACGCACCGCGTTGGCGATGTCTTTTTCGCTTTCCCAGCCGCCGTTGTTGACCACGTCCATGATATGTTTGCGGACTTCGGGCAAAAGTTCTTCGGCGTCTTCAGGCGAGACGAAACCGCGCGTGATGATCTCGGGATCGTGCAAAAGCCGCCCGTTGAGTTTGTCCACGCTGATGTCAATGAGGAAGATGCCGGCGCGCGCGAGTTTTTCGCGTTCGCGCATCACGCCGAAGTCAATCTCGCCGACCGAGTCGCCGTCTACGAACACGTAGCCGCCGGGGATGCGTTCGCCGAGGGTGAGTTTTCCGCCAGCCAGCACAACGATCTGACCGTTCTCGACGACCATCACATTGTCTTCTTCCACGCCGACCTCGACCGCGAGTTTTCCGTGGCGTCTGAGGTGGCGCAATTCACCGTGAATGGGGATGAAGTGCTTCGGTCGCACAAGGCTGATGAGCAGTTTTTGCTCCTCTTGCGCGGCGTGACCCGACACATGCACAGGCGCGATCGCGTCGTAGATGACTTCGGCGCCGCGATGCATCAAGCGGTTGATCGTGCGGCTGATCGCCTCTTCGTTGCCGGGGATGGGATGCGAAGACAACACGACCGTGTCGCCTTTTTTTAAGTCGAACTGACGGTTCGTTCCGGCGGCGAGCCGTCCCACAATGGACGAGGGTTCGCCCTGCGAGCCGGTGCACATGATCGCCACTTTGTGATCCTGCATTTTCAACGCCTGATCAATCGGCACGATCAATTCGTCGGGGATGTCTAAATATCCCAACTTGCGCGCGATCTTCACGTTGTCCACCATGCTCGGACCGGCGAACGTCATCTTGCGTCCGTGCTTGGCGGCAGAGTCTGCCACTTGTTGCACGCGCGAGATGAGCGACGCGAACGTGGCGACGATGACGCGCCCTTGCGCTTCGGCGAACACTTTGTCGAAGGCGGGCCCGATCACTTTTTCGGAGGGCGTCCAGCCGGGGCGTTCGGCGTTCGTGGAGTCTGAAAGCAGTACGTCCACGCCGCGCTGTGAAAATTCCGCCAGCTTGGCGTAGTCGGTGGGCCAGCCGTCCACAGGCGTTTGATCGAATTTGAAATCGGACATGTGCACCACCAGCCCGGCGGGTGTGGTGATGCCCAGCGCCACGGCGTCGGGAATCGAGTGGCAGACGTGGAAGAACTCCACTTTGAACGGTCCGATCTCGATCGAGCCGCCCGCCTCCACTTCGTTCAAGTCCGCTTTGGCGGAGGCGTTGTTGCGCGCGAGCTTGCCCTCGATCAATCCGAGGGTGAGCGGCGTGGCATAGACCGGCGCGTTGATATCATTCAGTACATGATGGATCGCGCCGATGTGGTCTTCGTGTCCGTGCGTGATGACGACGCCGACCACGTTGCCCGCCCTGCCGCGCAAATATTCGTAATCGGGGACGATGTAGTCTATCCCGATCATGTCGTTGGAAGGGAACATGATGCCCGCGTCTACGACCAGAATTTTGTTCTGGAACTCGTAGGCGGTCATGTTCTTGCCTACTTCCCCGAGACCCCCCAGGGGAATAATCTTCAGTTTTCCTTGCTTACTCATACAATTGTTTTATCCTTATTTTGTTAAATTTTTTTATCCGCCATTGGCGGTAAAGGTCTGATTATCGAGTTAATAAAAAAGACCCCGCTGACTTGCTCGCGAGGGATTGTAGATCACATGCGATTGTTTCAAACAAATGACGCCACTCGCCGTTTAAGGCTCGGCGCCATACTAGTCAACTTCAATGGCTGGAAGTATAGCAGGGCGGAGGAGATTTGTAAAGCGGGGATTCGTCCTCCCGAAAAGCATCGGGACGATGTGAGCGGAGTGGCGCGTGAGGTTCGCGCCACGTAGTCGAAGGACGCCTCTTTCGCAGGGGAGGCTTGATTCAGTTTCCCTCGGCTTTTTTCCACGCCTCAACCTCGCGCGGGAATGAATCCCCGCGCTATTCATACGAAGTCCCCTCAAGGGGACTCTGTATCACACCTCTATATTTTTCATAAATTGACATAGCCTCTCTCCTCATGTAAACTCCCTGCATGGACATTGACCTCGACCTCTATCGTCACGAAGTCCGCGTTTCGACGAATCCGCTGGTGAGGCTTTCGGCAATTGACATCTCGCCGGATCACCCTCAACGGACGTTTGTGTTCATCCACGGGTTTGGCGGGCAGGCGAGTCAGTGGCGCAACCAGTTGCAAACGTTCGCCGTCGAGAATCGCGTCGTCGCGCTCGACCTGCGCGGGCACGGACTCTCCGACAAGCCGACCAGCGGATACGATATGCCGCAAATCCTTCAAGATGTGGAAACGGCGTTGACATTGTTGAAAGTGAAGGAAAAATTTGTTTTAGTCGGTCATTCGTTTGGCGGGGCAATTGTCACTGAGTATGCGCTAAAAAATCCGAGCCGAGTCGAACGGTTGATCCTGATTGCCACAGCGGGACAATATAAATTGCGACCGTTGTTTCGCTCGGCGTTGAGTTTGCCGGTATCCGTTTTACGCTGGATCGGACCATTCACGCGTTCATGGTTGTCCGGCGCGCCGTATGCGCTCAAACGGCTTTACGCGGACAACATGTCGCAATGGAAAGGCTGGGATCGCTTCGCCGCGCTCGAAGTTCCCACGTTGGTGATTCGCGGCCATCGTGATCGCGTCTTCGAGCGTCCATTTTTCGAGCGAGTACCGGGATCCATTCCGGGGGCGGAAGACGCCGACATTGGCGTGTCCGGTCACATGGTCATGTTGGAGCGGCGCGAGGCGGTGAACCGGGCGATGGAGCGATTCCTCGAAGGCGCGGGTCAACGTTCGTGGCGGGTATCCAACAGCCGACCTCTAAAGAACAGCGGACGAGAGTTGCTGTTGAAGACGCGTCCGTGGTTGGAAAATTACGAGCGGGGCGTGCCGTTCACGGTGAGCGTGCCGAACATCCCGTTACATCATTTGTTGCGGTCATCCGTAAGACGATTTCCGAATCGCCCCTCGATATACTTCGAGGGCAGTCGTTTGTCGTATCGCCGATTGAATCATGAAGCAAATCGTTTCGCGAACGCCCTGCTTTCTCTCGGAGTGGGCAAAGGCGCGCGCGTGGTTTTGTTATTGCCGAACGTCCCACAAATGGTGATCGGATTCTACGGCGCGATGAAAGCCGGCGCGACGGCGGTGTTATTGCCGCCGGTGATCGAGCCGGAGGAAATCGTGCGGCAGGTGAAAGATTCGGATGCCAGCGCGCTGGTGACTCTTTCGATGTGGGCGGGGCTTGCCAAACAGATCCAAGAGGGGAGCGGCGTTCCGCACGTCGTGTTGACCGATCCCGCGGAGTATTTGTCCCTGCCGAAGTATTTGATCTCCTCGTGGCGCAATCGCGGGTATGGTTTGCGCAACTCGCTGAGATGGAAAGATTGGCTCGGCGGCAACAGCAACAAATCGCCGACGGTTGAAGTCTCACCGGATGATCTGGCTGTGATCCAATACACCGGCGGCACGACCGCGCAATCGAAGGGCGTGATGCTTTCGCATCGCAACCTCGTGGCGAACGCCTTGCAGACCCGTCACTGGCTCCCCGAGGCGCGAGAAGGGAAAGAACGATTCTTGTGCGTCGTGCCGATCTTTCACAGTTACGGTTTAACGACGGCGATGAACGTGCCGGTGTCTGTGGGCGCGGCGATGATTCTCAAAGCGCAATTCCAAGTGTTGGATGTGTTGAAAGCCATCAAACGTTACAAGCCGACCATCTTCCCCGGCGTGCCGAACATGTACCGCGCCATCAACAGTTTTCGCGGCGTGCGCAAGTTTGGAATCCAATCCATCAATTACTGCATCAGCGGCTCGGAGCCGTTGCATGTGGAAGTGCAGGAGGCGTTCGAGAAATTGACGAAGAGCCGATTGGTGGAAGGCTATGGCTTGACCGAAACGTCGCCGGTGACGCACGCGAATCCGCTGGGTGAGAAACGCAGGGTCGGCACGATCGGCATCCCGCTTCCATCAACGGAAGCAAAAGTGTTAGACCTGTCGCAAAAGAATAAAGAAGTAAAACAAGGTCACATCGGCGAACTCGCGGTACGCGGTCCGCAGGTGATGATGGGATATTGGAAAGACCCAAAAGCGACGAAAGAAGTATTAACTGACGACGGATGGCTACTCACCGGCGACATTGCGCAAGTGGACGAAGACGGATACACCCGCATCATCGCGCGCAAAGCGGATATGTGGTATCCGCATCAACACAAAAAACAACCGGCGTTTCCGCGCGATGTGGAAGAAGTGATCTATGAAATTCCGCAGATAAAAGAAGTGGCGGTGACGGCAGTGGCGGGCAACCCGTTTGCGTTCGTCATTGCCGGGCAAGAACGTCCCACGCCGGCGGCGGTGATGGCGTATTGCAAACGCAGATTGCCTGCGCATCTCGTTCCGCGCTTTGTGATCTTCATGGACGAATTCCCCAAATCGTATATCGGCAAAGTGTTGCGGCGTGAATTGGCTCGGAGATATGAAAAGCACGCCTGACATTGAAATCCCCACAACTGCAAACTATGTCCAGCAGGGGAGCGGCGCGCCGGTCATTTTGATTCATGGCGTTGCCGCGTCGCTTCACGATTGGGACGACCTGACTCCCGAACTCACGAAGAACGGATACGCCTCATACGCGCTCGACCTGCTGGGTCATGGCGACAGCCCCAAACCCGATTCGCGCTCGTATCATGTGGAGTGGCTCTTTGAACATTTTTCAAAATGGATGGCGTCGCTTCATTTGACCGAACCCGCGATCCTCATCGGACATTCGCTCGGTGGATTCATCGCGCTGGAGTACGCGCGCCGCGTCTCTTCCTGGACGCGCGGCTTGGTTCTCGTTAGTCCGTTTTATTCACGCTTACAGCTTCCTCTTCTCCTGCGCCGCTCGTACAGCAGTATCGGCTTGCGGAAGATTATCATCCAGCGGACGCCAGCGTGGCTCTTCCGCCTCGTCGTGGATGTGACCAGCGCAGCGATGGGTCACAGTTCGGGCGCGTTACATTCTCTGCCGGAACACATCCGCGCCCAGACCGCGCTCGATTATGTGAGGACCGCGCCCGGTGTGTATCACATCCCCAATGAAATTTCAGATAGCGCCGAAACGTTGTCGCATATCACTGTCCCAACTCTGGTTGTATGGGGCGACCGCGATAAAACGCTCGCGCCAGAATCTTTCCCGAAGTTAGTCGAAGCCATGCCGCGCGCTGTTGGAAAGTCAATCCACGCCGGGCATGTGCCGCATCAATCGAACGCGGATGAATTCAACCCAATGGTGTTGGAATTCTTGAAATCGCTTACCTGACCGGTTCCATGAAATAGACCGCGCCTAACGCGGAGGCTTCTGCTGACCAGCCGACAGATCCATCGGGAAGTTTGATCTGCCACCACAGATATGCCACGCCGTTTTCATATCGCGTGCAAACAGGACCGCCGATCACATCCACTTGCGTGTTGGGGATGTTGGTCAATATCCAGTTGTTCGAAATGCCGGGAGATGAGCGGAAGTTTAAGCGGCGTTTAATGGTCGCTTTTATGCCCACTTGCAATTGCGGCGGGAGCAGAGAGCACGCCTCCGCATCGGATGGGTTTTCGACAATAAGTGTGGGTGATGTTTCAGGAGTAGGAGACCCGCTAGATGGCTCAGTCGTTGGCGTTTGTGTTGGCGTATCGGCAAGCATCGGTGTATTTGTAGCGACGATAGGCGTTGAAATTTCAGTTGATGACACGGCGGCGGGGATACCTGTTGGCGCGGGGGAGGGTGTTTGGGTAGAGGGGTGTGGGGTGGATGTCGAAACGAATGAAACGGACTCTTGTGTCCCTCTGGAACCTTTCCAGTTTAAATAGAAGAATAAGAAGATCAATAATAAGATAATAGCAACGACCAATTTGAACAGGTCGTACAATGGCGCGTAGGAGGATCTGCTCATGGCGCTTTTCTTTTTCCCTGCGCGGCGGCGATATTTTTCGCAAAGCCCTTGGCTTGATCGAGAATCGCGTTTCCTTTTTTCGCGAAGAAGCGTTTGTAAAGCGTCCCTAATATCCGCTCCATATCCTGAGGCGTTTGTTGAGCGAGTTGTTCAAAGGTTTTAATACCCGAGTCGTTCAGGCGTTTTGCAAAAGTAGGACCAATCCCTTTGATCGCTTGGAGGTTGTGCGTGCCGTCCTTGTTCAGGAGATGTCCGATCAGCGCGGCGGCTCTAATGCGGTTGATCTCGTCTTCCAATTCCGCGATCCGTAATTGAAGACCTGAATTTTCCTCGCCTAATTTTTTATGCGCCCGCAGGAGGGTTGCCTTTTCTTCACCATCTGTGTCCGATCGTTCTCTTTGCAAACGCGCATTTTCTTCCGCTAGTGATTGTACGCGCCCGCGCCAATAGAACCAATCAATGACCCATTCCACAAGCCAGCCGATCAGCAAGCCAAGGATGAATGCTGCAACAATATTCATTGGGTTGTCCCTTCCGCGTTTTGATTAACCGAGAGAGGGTATTGTATCAGTAAGCAAGTCCTGATTTGATACGATATTTTAAGGTGAATCCCTCTTGAATTGAAAAATCGGTTGTGCTAGAATGTGGCTTGAAAATAGCCAAATGTATGGGGATGCAGAGCCAATACGCCCACAGATGGCGGCAACAAATGTTCTAAATAACGGAGTGTTTTTCATTCATGCGGTGCCCATACTGCCAGCATCACGACTCTAAAGTGCTCGATACCTCCCATGATAACCACGGAGGAATCCGCCGACGCCGCGAATGTTTCAAATGCGGACAGCGCTTCAGCACGTACGAGCGTCCCATTCTTGCCACGCCGCTTTTGGTCAAGCAAGATGGCACGCGCGAAGAATTTGACCGTGAAAAACTGGCGCGCGGCGTCCGCATCTCGTGCGCGAAGCGACCCGTCTCCGCCGCCGACATCGAGCGTATGATCGGACAAGTCGAATCTCAATTACAAAAAATGGGTAAGTCTGAAGTTTCTTCTCGTATCGTTGGCGACCTTGTGATGAAAGGTCTGAAGGAGTTGGATCAGATCGCGTACATCCGTTATGCGATCGTGTATCTCGGGCTGGACGATCTTCAGTCCATTCGCAACGAAATCAACCATTTACTCGAAGGCTAATTTACCGACAACCATCCTTCCGCAATGGGCGGAGTGTAAATGGTTGTCGGATTTTTTGTCGAAATTAATAACCGACTACGCAGTGTCATGCTGAGCGGAGCGAAGCATCTCTACGACTGAGAATCGAGACCCTTCGCTGGCGCTCAGGGCGACATAACGGAAGTTCACAAATCACTTTGAGGAGAGTGCGTCATGGTTACCAAAGCAGTCACGAAAACAGAACAAGTAAAAAATGGGTTGCTACCCACGCCGCCCATGCCAAAGGATTTGCCCAAGGCAAACCTCACCGACAACGCGCGTCAGGTGTTGATGAAGCGCTACGTCCGCCGCGGGGACGATGGCAAGCCCGCTGAAAATGTGGAGGAGATGTTTTGGCGCGTGGCGTATCATGTGGCGAAAGTCGAAGCGATGTGGGATGCCGACGTTCAGGCGCGGGCGATTCAGTATTACCATTTATTATCCAGCAAGAAATTTTTTCCAAACTCTCCGACGTTTACAGGCGCAGGGACTCCGCTTGGTCAGCTTGCGGCATGTTTCGTACTCCCGATCACCGATGACATGGGACGTCACTCGGCGGGTATCTTCCAAACCCTGCGCGACGCGGCGTTGATCCAGCAAACAGGCGGCGGAAATGGATTCTCGTTCTCGCGCTTACGTCCGCACGGCGCGATGGTGCAAACCTCGGCGGGTCAGGCAACGGGACCTGTTGGATTCTTGCGCGTGTACGATCATGCGTTTGGTGAGATAGCTCAGGGCGGAACCAGGCGTGGGGCCAATATGGCGGTCCTCCGCGTGGATCACCCTGATGTGGAAGATTTCATCACCTGCAAGATCAACGAGAATCAAATCACAAACTTCAACATCTCCGTCGGCATCACGGACGCATTCATGCGCGCGGTGAAGAACGACGAAGAATGGGAGTTGCGATTCCCTGACTTGAAAGAGATGAAGCAAAAGGGGTTCAGCGGCACGCTCGAACAAGCCGAAGCCGCGGGGATCACGATCCACACGTACAAAAAAGTGAAGGCGCGCGAGTTGTTCGATAAGATCGTCAAGCAGGCGCATCACAACGGCGAGCCTGGCGTGTTATTCCTCGACGCGGCGAATCGAAGTAATCCCGTTCCGCACTTGTATCCGCTGGAGGCGACGAATCCATGCGGAGAACAATGGCTTGGACCTTACGAGAACTGCTGTCTCGGCTCGGTGAATCTCAACGAACACTGCGGACCCGACGGGACTGTTGATTGGGAATTGTTGCGTGAAAGTGTTGTGACTGCCACGCGCTTCCTCGATGATGTGGTCGAAGCGAACGCGTATGTTCCCGCTGTGCCGCAACTCACGGAAGCCGCGCACAAGGCGCGACGAATCGGACTTGGCATCATGGGTCTCGCGGACTTGATGTATCACGCGGGCGTGCGATACGGATCGAAGGAGGGGCAGGAGTTCGGCGCGCAAGTGATGGAGTTCGTCCGCTATCACGCGATGGTCACGAGCGTTGAGTTGGCGAAAGAGCGCGGCGCGTTCCCCGCCATCGAAGGAAGCATCTACGACAAGAAGGATATGAAGTGGGCGCCGCCGCAGACGTTGGTCAACTATCAGAATAACTGGAACAAGCCGCCCGTCGAGTGGGAAGCGGTGGTGGATGGAATCCGCAAACATGGAATCCGCAATGCCGCGCAGACCACCGTCGCGCCAACAGGAACGATCGCCACAGTCGCGGGTTGCGAGGGCTATGGCTGTGAACCCGTCTTCGCGCTCGCGTATATTCGTCACGTCAACGATAACGGCAAAGATCTGAAACTCGCGTATGCCAGCCCGCGCTTCGATGAGGCGCTGAAAAAATTGGGGCTGGGCGAAGAGAAGCGACAGGAGATCGTCGAGCAGGTGATGCGCGAAGGGACGTGCCAGCACATCAAAGAAATTCCGCAATCGGTGCGCGATACGTTCGTTGTGTCGGCAGACATCACTGCCGATGAACATGTGCGCATGCAAGGCGCGTTGCAAGCGTTCGTGGATAACTCGCTTTCGAAAACGGTGAACTTCCCCGAGGGCGCAACCGAAGCGGACGTTGCCACTGCGTACATGCTCGCGTGGGATCTCGGATGCAAAGGCATCACGGTGTATGTGACTGGCTCACGCGATAAAGTTGTTTTGGAGACGAATGCCACTGCGGATAAAAAAGCGCCGCCTCAATCCCAGCCGACAACTGATTCGGCCGCGAAGCCCGACGCTTCGTCTGCGGCTACTCCTCCGCTCAGCGCGACATTCTTCCATGACCCGAAGAAGCCACGCCCTCGCGCGTTGACGGGTAAAACGTACAACGTCGAAACTCCTGTCGGCAAGGCGTTCATCACCATCAACGAAAACGGAGGCGAGCAACCGTTCGAGGCGTTCATCAACACTGCAAAGGCTGGCTCTGAAACCGCCGCCGTCTCCGAAGCGATCGGCAGACTCATTTCATATATTCTGCGCATGACATCATCCGTGAAGCCAACAGACCGAATGCGCGAGATCGTGCGTCAACTGATCGGCATCGGCGGCGGGCGCTCGCTGGGATTCGGTCCCAACCGCGTGAGGTCACTGCCCGATGGGATCGGTCAGGTGTTGGAAAACTATCTGCGCGAGAAAGATGGATTGAAGACCGACTTGGATGAAAAGAAATCCAACGGCAATGGCGGCCATACCATCGAAGAGGAAGTGAGTGCAATGCAGTCTTCACCTAAAATGAAGATCGGCGATCTGTGTCCCGAGTGCGGCGAAGCGGCGGTGGTGAATGAAGAGGGATGTAGGAAGTGCTACGCGTGCGGGTTTAGTGAGTGTTAGTGCGAAAAGGAGACAGTCACTTTTGAAGTGACTGTCTCCTGAATCTTCTTTTATTGAAAGGAGGTGAGAAATTTGGATATTGACACATTATTGCGGCAACTACAGAATGTTGACTCAAAAACTATTGTTCCGATTTTGTCAGCATTAGTTCTAGGATTAGCGACAGTGTTTGTAGTAAGAATGCTCAAAAAAAATAAATAAGAACCGCACGAGCGCCCGAACAGGGCGCTTGCGGTTTAAAGATCTATTCCTAAGTTTTCAAATCAAGTAACGCCATATAGTTGGGAAGTATCTATCTCTAAGTAATAGCATTAGCCCAAATAGTGTTATCGGCCTTGTAGTTTGTAAGATTTTGTAATTTCTTACTTCATGCATAATGTGATCCGCATACTTAAATTCAGAAAAATCTGTGGGCATTTCGACAAATTCAATATTTGGGTAGTTTACAATATCCTCACTATCTAAACAAAAAAGGGCTTCAGTATCTGGAATTTGCCAATATTGCGGAAAAAGATTTATTGCTTTTATGTCGTTCACGGTGTCGAGATATAGCTGCGAAAAATTTAGGCTAGCTATTAAGTCTATCAAAGTGGTAGCTAAAAAACTGTCATTTGATGAGTTGATTTTTATAGCCTCGAATGGATATCCAAGTAGAAAGTTGACTTCCTCTTCAGCTGTAGCTTTGAAGGGGGCCAAGCCCAATCCATCTTGATATCTGTTGATTAGCCAAACAACAGATTCGCGTAATGCAGCCTCTGCTGTTTCTGTTTTGTTACTTCTTGCCAAGGCGAGTATTGGTAATACAAGAGAAATAGCATAGTTGTCGCTGGGAATGTGCAGTGAGCCAGGTTCACGGGAGATGAAATCTGCAATGAAATCTGTAATATTTTTTCGCTCAGACGGATCCTCCTCTAGAAAGTACAAAAAGCCTGCTATTTCTAGAATTCTTGCACAATATATTGGATATGTGATAATGTTCCCTGAATTGTTAGTCAGTTTAACGAGATTTCTTTCAGAAGTTAACCAGCTGTCAATAATTATCTCCATAAACTGCTTGCAGTCTTTGTAAAGGATTTGGTTTAATTGATCGTAAAGTTCAAGTAAAAAATCCTTCCCGCTAACACCAGCATAATTAATTTCTCTTAATAGAAGTCGCAATATACATAAACGGATCATGATTGATTCGTACAAATATCCGCTGACTCTAAATCGTTGGATAAGTATTTCTGCCTCGAGAGTTGATCCCAACAATTTCTTTTTCAATTCAATATTTTCTTTGATCCAATGTGCAAAATGGCTTTCGAGTTCAGTTTCGTCGACTTTGCCATTTATGATGTTGCCATAAAGTACATAAAAGTTTCCAAATGCAACAAAGCCCGTTGCTGTGGCGTTATGGAGTCCCATAAGCCCATTTTTCCCTAGATGTTCAATGAGTTTTTCTTTATCCCAGAGCACAATTGGCAATTTTGAGTATTTTGTTTGTAATGTCTCGTTCAGATCCTGAAGACTTATAGATACATTCCCCGTCAGTTTACCTGTTGTCACAAGAACAGGCTTGTGTTGTAATGACTTATCGAAACTTGGATGAGACAGGCCAATCATGCTGGCTTCAAGCATTTGTCCCATTATGTTGTTTCGCCAATCAGCTTGAGTTATATCTCCTACTTTAGCCTGAAAACTGTATTGAAAACGCGTTCCCTCCTCATCTCTTTTGGCAATGAAATCTTTTCCAAACTCGACTTGACCATGTGTGTAATGGATATCGTAGAAGCCCATTGAAGGAAGTAGAGAAATAAATGGGAGGTCGAAATCTCGTTCGCCGATGTTATTTAGATAATCTTCGAGTACGTTTCTTAGCATCGAACTCCGCCTTTTTTCTTGCAACAATCTCTTGTTCTCTTTTTATTTGAACGAGAGTAGGTTTTGTATTCTTTATTTTTTCTTCAATCTGAGGGGATATGATCAAAGTGGGATAATTAGGATTTCCCTTCTCGTCAAAATCTATCTCTACCATATCTAATAAATCCAAGAACATATCGTATGAAAAAGGCTTTCCCTCAGCATTCAAAACATTCCCTGTAGCATTTGTTATATCGGCAAGTCCTTTGAAAAAACTTTTCGACATAGAATCAGTCATTGATGTGTGCAAATTATATAGAAACTCTACATACTCATCTATATTTGTGTTTTTTATACAATCAATGCTTATTGTTGATACCCCGCTTATTTGAGAAAAACTTTGATCGAGAGGTTGTTCTCCGCGCACGTTCCTTATCAGCCCTCTATGATGAGTAGGTCTTACGGGCAGTTTACCAAGCAATGCGTGAGTGGCCATAAGCCCACGAAGCACGTTAGCAATAAAATTGCCTACAGCTTGATCATATCTTGGAATGTCGAAGCGAATTTTGTTCATAACACATATTATAGACCTTTTGTTCTAATATAGGGGGTTATTTTCCTCATCCTCCGCCCAATTCCTTGGGTTGGATTCGATGTAATCGCGAAAATCGGCGGGCTAAAGCCCTGCCTCAGTTCGTGGAAGTCCGCTCAAGCGGACTTGCTGTGATGATAGCCCCGAAGGGGCTTTCTTGTACTGAGCAGGCGGCTTTAGCCCCGCTCATTGATTTATAGCAAAGAAACCCCATCACCCTTAATTTTTCCTCCCAAACCTCCACCACAACACCCCGCCGATCAAAACAATTCCCAAAACAAAAATAATACCCAACCCCGAACCGTTCGTGGATTCCTCAACAGGGACAACCTCCGCTGTTGCAGTTTCAAATAGCGGCAACGACGTCACCGATGGACTCGGCGTCAACGTGATCGTCGCTGGCGCGGGTGTAAATGTTGCCGTCGCGGGAGGTGTGACGCGCAACAGTAATTTCTGATTCGGGATGATGACCGATGCCGCGCCGAGTCCGTTCCAAGCCATCAAATCCGCTAGCGGGATCTCATACAAGTTGGCGATCCCCGAAAGTGTTTCTCCGCTTTGCACAACGTGATAATAGTTTCCGCTCGCATCTGGCGTGAGTTTTTGGATCGCGCTCAACGTGGGGCTGGGCGTGACGTTGCCAGGCGAGATGACGAGTTTTTGCTCGATCTGCAGGGGCCAGTCCGCTTGAAGCCCATTCAACTGCAAAATCCGATCCACTGAAACGTGATACGCCTCCCCGATGGTGAACAGCGATTGATACGGCTGAACCACGTGGACGATTCTTCCGTCCGCGTCAGGCGTTTGCGTCACCACCATTCCGCGCGGAGTCGGCGTGGCAAATCCCGCCGTGTTCTTGTTCGGGATGAATATCCGTTGCCCCGATTGCAGTGGAACATCGCGCGTGATGTTATTCCACGTTTCTATGTCCTGAATGGTAACTTGGTATGCGACCGCGATAGACCAGAACGATTGTCCCGCCTGCACCACGTGGAAGATTTTCCCATCCGCGTCGGGTGTGGCGATCTTTACAGGGATGATCAATTGCGAGACGGGGTTCGGAATCGTACCTGTCCCTGGAGTGCCTGACGATGGAGAGGAAGAAATGCTTCCGCACTCCTGCCCCGAAACATACGCGGCTTGCAGGATGAAATATGTTTTTCCGTTCACAGTTGCCACGCCAGCCCCCACGTGACAATACGCAGGCGTAACGGCTGGTCGCATGTGGTCGGGGTCTGCCCAGACCGCCATGATCTCATCTATGCCCATGCCGCCGTTCCAGCTCACGGCGAAGTTTTCCGTAGCCCAAACTGTGCCGCCTCCACCGTATCCTGCCGCCGCGATTCGTCCGCGCACGTCACCGATATGCCACGACATGTTGTTTGCCGCCATCGTCTGCGCCGTAGATTGAGCGACCGCATTGATGATCGGGTCTTCGATGAGCGCGGGCAGTCCGTACGAAACGCGTAAAGTGTTCATGGCGAGGATCAAATCAAACGCGCTGACCTGAGCGGGAGGCGCGTTAAGTTCATCCGCTTGAACGGATCGCGGGTAGGTGAAGTCTCCTGCGCAAAGAGCGAGAAGCGTGAAAATAGTGAGTAGACGGTTAAAACGCATACGATAATTATAATTCCGACTCATTTGTACCTGTATTTCCCAAATAAGATAAAAATAAGTGACTTTCACAGGATAAAAGTCACTAAACACAAGTGCAAGACATGGTATCCTAACTTTAGGAACTTGAATCAAAACTCGAGATGCGATCTCGTCATCAAAGTTAAGGAGTAAACATCATGAAGGTACAAAACAAAGTAATCGTTGTGACTGGGGCGGGGAGCGGCATGGGGCGCGAGATCGCCCTGAACCTGCTCTCCAAAGGCGCAAGCGTGGCGGCTGTGGATATGAACGAGACCACGTTGCAAGAAACTGCCAGCCTCGCCGGTGATAAAAAAGATAAACTGGCTACATTCGTTTTGAACGTCACTGACAAGAGTGCAGTCGATGCGTTTCCCGACAAAGTGATCGCCCGCTTCGGCACAGTGGACGGCATCATCAATAACGCTGGCATCATTCAGCCTTTCGTTCGCTTGAACGACCTGAAATTCGATGCTATCGAACGTGTGTTGAATGTGAATCTGTACGGCGTGTTATATATGACGAAAGCATTCCTCCCTCATTTGCTTAAGCGCCCGGTCGCGCATGTAGCGAATGTGTCCAGCATGGGCGGCTTCCTCCCCGTGCCCGGGCAAACCGTTTACGGCGCGAGTAAGGCGGCGGTCAAACTCTTGACCGAGGGCTTGTATGCCGAACTCTTGAACACAAATGTCAAAGTGACGTTGGTCTACCCAGGCGCAATAGCCACGAACATTACCACCAACTCGGGTGTTTCGATTTCTGCCCCCAAAGACGCTAAGAGTTCTTCTATCAAATCGTTGCCCGCCGACAAAGCCGCTGAGATCATCGTCTCTGCCATCGAGCAGGATCGCTACAGCGTGCTGGTCGGTTCCGATGCCAGGTTCATGGACTTCATCTATCGCTTGAATCCGAAAGGCGCGGCAGGCTTCATCTACAAGCAGATGAAATCGCTGTTGCCAGCCTAACCATTCGATCCCGCACACTGAATTCGACAGCCTCTCAAGTTGCAATGAGAGGCTGTTCTTATCGTCCATGAAACTTTATAATTTGGATAGGCTTCGACCTTCGAACTTAAGAGGATCCCCGACCATGCCCAAACTCATCCCCGCGACAGAACGCCTCCTCCGCGCCCGCCAGCTGATTCAACAAGCGCGAGATTTGCCCGTTCCTTCGACCGGGCTCGGCAAATCGGATTTCACTTACATCGCGGAGGTCAAAGATCTGTTTCGTCAGGCGAAGGACATGGTGAAGTTCATTCCTCAAACCGCCGGAGTCTCTGTTGAGATGAAGGAGGAAGTAAAAAAGATTTACGAAGAGATCGAGCAGGCAAGCCGCGACATCTTGTATTGAACGTGAACGAGGCGTACAATACCGTAGTCGTCAATATTTTGGTTCGAAGGGATACACCATGGCAGAAAAGAAACTCACCAAACTTCTCGAAGAATTGCATACCGCGCTCGACGCGACCGAAGCTGTGGATGAAAAAGGACGCGAACTTTTGCGCGCGCTCAACGAAGATATTAAGGAGCTTCTCGAACGCTCCGAAGACGCCGACGCTGACGACTCGCTTCTCGGGCGGATGCAAGAAACGGTGACTTACTTCGAGCGGACACATCCGGAGATGGCTTCCGCATTATCCAATTTGCTGACTACGCTCAGCAATGCGGGAATATGATTTGATATAGAAATCCCTTCGTCCAAAACGGCGAAGGGATTTTTAGTTGCTGGACCTCTTGCGCAAGCATCATCGCCACCCGTCAAGGTAAGAAGCGCGTTTCCAACCCTGTGATGTCGTTCATGGAAGAACGTAAGATGAAGATTTCCAGCCGACTGTTATCGGGTGTATACTTTTTTAGGAGGCAAGAAATAATGATGGCAGAAAAAGCTACGCGAGAATGCGGGCGGGGGCGAGTATGACTCTATCTTTGGGCATCACAACTTTATTTCTAGACATCGGCGGCGTTCTGCTGACAAACGGCTGGGACCGCAAAGCGCGAGTCCGCGCGGCGGATAAATTCGGCTTGGACTATGACGAAGTAGACGAACGTCATCACCTGACCTACGACACCTACGAGGAAGGCAAACTCAGCCTCGATGCATATTTGAACCGGGTGGTTTTTACGAAAAGCGTTCCTTCTCGCGGGAGGAGTTCAAAGAATTCATGTACGCCCAGTCACAGCCGTTTCCAGAGATGATCGAATTGATGAAGGGACTCAAAAAGCGGCACAACCTTCGTATCACCGTCGTCGGCAACGAAGGGCGCGAGCCAACGCCTATCGTGTACGTCAATTTCAGTTAAACACGTTCATAGGTTTCTTCGTGTCCTCCTCCTTTGTCCATTTCCGCAAGCCGGACGCCGACATCTACCGCATGGCGTTAGATATTGCGCAAGCCAGCCCAAAGCAGGTACTCTACATTGACGACCGTTCATTATTCGTCGAAGTCGCCGAGGGGCTTGGGATTCGCGGCATCGTCCACAAAGAGTACAACGCCACACAGAAAGCGATGGAAGCGTTCGGGCTGTCGCTGACGCGCTGACGAGTCGCCCGTCGGAGAAAGAAGCGGGGGCATCCATCGAGATAGGAATATAAAATGAATCGCACACAAGCAAGTCAAGCAATACAATCCGCTATCGAACCGAATTTAAGCGGCGCGGAAGATAGCGTCAGGCTGGATCATTGGATGCCGTATCGCGTGGGCGTCGCGCCGCAGATCCGCATCGGCAAGCGCTGGATCAGTATCTGGTGGGCGATCCCGATCGCGTTTGTGGCGGCGCTCTTCGCGGTCGCCATCGCGCAAGCGTTGCGCGAGATTCCCGCCGTGCAAGCGTTCATCCTGCGCTACCCCGGCGACGCAACGCCCATTTCGGTCACGTCGGGCTTCCCGCTGTGGCTGAGAGCGCAACATGTATTCAACGCGTTCTTTATGATGTTCATCATCCGCGCCGGTATTCAAATCCTCGCGGATTTTCCGCGCCTGTTTTTGCAAAGGGACTGCACGCCGGGCAAGGAATGGTTCCGCTTTCAGCATGATGTGCCAACAGACCGTCTCTGGACCTCGAAAGACGATTCGGCGACGATCCCCGGCTGGCTCGGCATTCCTGGCGTTCGCCACTCGGTCGGGCTGGCGCGTTGGTGGCATTTCACCTTCGATCTGTTGTGGGTTCTCAACGGGACGCTCTATTACGTCTTGCTATTCTCAACCGATCAGTGGCAAAGAATCATTCCAACCAGTTGGGATGTTTTTCCGAACGCGCTCTCCACGTTGATTCAATATCTGTCGCTCAATTTTCCCGTTGAACATACCTGGACGGTATACAACGGCTTGCAACAATTGACGTATTTCGTCACCATCTTCATCGCCGCGCCTCTGGCGTTCATCACCGGCGTGATGCAGGGACCCGCGTTCTCGAACAAATTGGGCGCCTTTTCCAAATTCATGAACCGTCAACTTGCGCGGACGATTCATTTCATCGTGTTGAATTGGTTTCTCTTTTTCATCTTCGTTCACACCACGCTCGTGTTTATCACCGGTCTGCGTAAAAATCTGAACTATATGTTCGCAGGCGTAAACAACGCGTCGTGGAATGGGCTGTTGATCTACATTCCCGTCATGATCATCCTGATCGGCATCTGGCTGATGGTGTCGCCGCTCACGCTCAAATACGCGCGCGGGGTGCAGCGAGTCGGCGAGACGATGGTGGGATATGTCAAGTCGTGGGCTGAACTTTGGGACCCGAAGACTCAATATACCGAAAAAGATATTTCGCCGTATTTTTGGGTCAATGGGACGCTCCCAACGTCTGACGAATACAACCGACTCAAGGAGGGCAATTTTACAGACTACAAGATAACCATCGGCGGGCTGGTTGAGAATCCGCAAGAGATTTCGTATGCGGCGCTCAAGGCAATGCCAAAACAGGATCAGATCACCAAGCATTTCTGCATTCAAGGCTGGTCGGGCGTAGCAAAATGGGGAGGCGTTCCGGTGCGCGACATCATCAAGCTCGTCAAGCCGAAACCCGAGGCGCGGTATATGGTCTTTTACTCGTTCGCCGAGGGAGCGGACGGCGGCATCTACTACGATGTCCATTCCATGCGGAACATGCGTCATCAATTAACGATCCTCGCGTATGAGATGAACGGCGAACCGCTTAATTTCCTGCACGGGGCGCCGCTGCGACTGCGCTGTGAAAATCAACTCGGCTTCAAGATGGTCAAATGGATTCGCGCCATTGAGTTCGTCCCCGATTTCAAACATCTCGGCGCGGGACATGGCGGCTATAATGAAGACCATGAATATTACGGACACCGAATGCCGATCTGACGAGGGACTCGATGACAATAAACCAAAAACAAACCGTCCGATCTGACGCGCTGGCGCTCTTTGGCGTCACGGGCGATCTCGCTTACAAGATGATCATCCCCGCGTTGTACGCGCTAGTCAAACGCGGCGCGCTTACAATTCCCGTCGTCGGCGTCGCGCTCGAGAAATGGGATCTGGCGCAATTGCACGCGCGCGTAAAAGACAGTTTGCAACAACACAGCGGCAGGATTGACGATAAAAAATCCTTCCACAAGCTTCTTTCGCTCCTCCGATACGTCAGCGGAGACTACGCCAACCCCGAGACGTTTACTGCCATAAAGAAAGCGCTGGGCGGCGCCAGGCGACCGACACATTACCTCGCCATCCCGCCGTTCCTTTTTGAAAAAGTGATTCAGGGATTGGGAGCTGCAGGCTTAGCCAAAGACGCGCGCGTCGTCGTCGAAAAACCGTTCGGGCGCGACCTCGCCTCGGCGCGCGAACTCAACCGCGTCGCCCATTCGGTCTTCCCGGAAGGCGCGATCTTTCGCATTGATCACTACCTTGGCAAGGAAGCGATCATGAACATCCTCTACTTCCGATTCGCCAATTCGTTCCTCGAGCCGATTTGGAATCGAAATTATATTTCCAGCGTGCAGATCACCTTGGCGGAGGACTTCGGGGTGAAAACGCGCGGCGCATTTTACGAGACCGTCGGCTGTCTGCGCGATGTGATTCAAAACCATCTCTTTCAGATCGTCGCCCTTCTCGCACTGGAGCCGCCAACGCGCCAGGACCCCGACGCGATACAAACCGAAAAGGTCAAGATCTTTCGCGCGATCCGCCCGCTCGCCTCTGCCGATCTGGTGCGAGGTCAGTACACCGGTTACCAGAATGAACCGGGCGTAGCGAAAAATTCAGACGTGGAAACCTTCTGCGCCCTGCGTCTCTTCATCGACTCGTGGCGTTGGGAGGGAGTCCCTTGGTATTTGCGTTCGGGCAAAAAATTGGCGCGATCCGTGAACGAAGTGATGGTCGAGCTAAAGCCGCCCCCGCAAAAATTATTCGACGATTCGCCCTCAGTCAGCGGGCAGACAAATTACCTGCGCTTTCAACTTGCCCCGCACTCCTCCATTGGGCTGGCGGCGCGGGTGAAGCAAAAAGGCAAGAAGTTCATCGGCGATCAAAAAGAACTCTTTGTCCTTGAAGAAGAACCGGGCGAACAATCGCCGTACGAACGGCTGTTGGGAGACGCAATCTCCGGTGATCACACGCTCTTCACCCGCGAAGACGCCTCTGAAGCGGCTTGGACGATCGTTGACCCGGTCCTCAGCAAACATCCCCGTCCGTTTCTGTATCGACGGGGAAGTTGGGGACCCAAGGAAGCAAACGCCCTCATCGCTAAAGACGGCGGTTGGTATAACCCGGCGGTTGGATCGATAAAAGGTGGATGATCGCGCTTCTTGCGCCCAAAGTACCGATTGTGCTTTGCATAGCGGCAATGCGAGATAAAAAACCCTTCGACATTTTTGGCGAAGGGTTTTTTATCTTATGGAGAAGACGGAAGGCTTGTCGTTCCATCCGCTGTAACTGTGGCGGTAGGGGTTATTGTGGCAGTTGCTGTTGCAGTAGCCGCCGATCCTGCGTTTGTTGTTGCTGTGCTAGTCGCCGCTGTGCCTGTCGTCGTGCTTCCTCCAACAACGATCTGCACATACACCTCATCGCCGAAGAATTGTCCGCCGGCGGTTTGCATCCGCCAGTTGCCGCGCAACGTCCCCGTTTTTGTTGGCGCGATCATAGCGACCGAAACATCCAGCGTCGCATTTGCGGCGACCGCCGATGGAAGCGTGAAGTTAACGCCGCTCATCTGTTCGCCGCCCACGAAGGCAAATTTGAATCCCGCGTCCCAATTGCATGTTCCTGAGTTCAGCACTTTCCATGTCTTGGTGAAATTTTGTCCGGGCGTCATCGCGGTGTTATCGAGGATCGACACATCACTGACGAATGTCATCCTGTAACATGTGTTTCCACCTCCGCTTGTTGTTGCGGTAGCGAACGGTAACGCGCCGTCTGTGCTGGTTGCGAATGGCGCGAAGGTGGCAGAGGCTGTCAGCGTGGGCACGGGCGTATCGGAAGGCGATGCAAGCGCGGTCTGGGTAAGAACCGCAGAAAATGTTTCCACGGCGATGGTCTGAATATCATCCGCGCTGAATGTGGGAGTCGCGGTTGCATTTCCTTCACCGCCTCCGCACGATGCGATCAACAGCGTGAGAATCCCCATGATCAAAAATTTTTGTTTCATTCGTTCTCCTTTATCAACGAGCCGCAATTTTACTTGCAATTGCCAATGCATAACGGACGATTGCCCTACGAAGTTCCTATTCTCATCATGCTATAATCTGCCGCGATGATTTACTTGGATTATTCTGCAACAACGCCTGTGGATTCTCGCGTAGTGGATGCGATGTCGCCTTTCTTCAACGCTTCTTTCGGGAACCCTTCATCTGTTCACCGCTTCGGACAGATCGCCGAATCTGCGATTGACTCTGCGCGCGAGTCTGTTGCGCGCGTTTTGAATTGCAAGCCCGATGAAATTATTTTCACATCCTGCGGCTCCGAGTCTGATAATCTTGCAATTCGCGGCGCGGCATACGCGATGCGCGAAAAGACCGGCGCAAAATGGATTCTCGCCTCGCGCGCCGAACATCCCGCAGTGACAAAAACGCTTGAGCATCTTGGAAAATATGATGGCTTCCTCATCGAATGGCTGGATGTGGATGAGCGCGGCATGGTCACGCCTGAGATCGTCGCCAAAGCGATTTGCGGGGACACTGCGATTGTCTCTGTGATGTATGCCAATAACGAGATCGGCACGATCAATCTAATTAAAGAGATTGCGGAGATCTGCCGCGCAAATGATATTTTGTTCCACACCGACGCAGTGCAAGCCGCCGCGTATTTGCCCGTTGACGTAAACGAACTCGGCGTGGACATGATGTCGCTCGGAGCGCATAAGTTTTATGGACCAAAAGGGATTGGTGCGTTGTACGCCCGCAAGGGGACGGCGCTCGTTCCGCATCTCACGGGTGGGGGGCAGGAGTTCAACCTCCGCGCAGGGACTCAGAACGTGCCTTACATTGTCGGCTTTGCTGAAGCGTTGAGAATAACAGAGGAAGAGCGCGAACAGCGTGTGGCGCACGTCCAGCCGTTGCGTGACAAAATTATCGGCACAGTTCTTGAGTCAATCCCCGATTCTCGACTCACTGGTGATATGGAGTCGCGTTTACCTCATCATGCAAGTTTCGCCTTCAAAGATGTAGATGGAAACTTATTGCTCACACTACTCGATGCGGCTGGGTTTGCCTGCTCTTCTGGCTCTGCTTGCAAAACAGGCAACCCCGAACCCAGCGAAGTGATGAACGCCATTGGTTTGTCGCGCGAGTGGGGGCTAGGGTCACTGCGTGTGACTCTTGGCAAAGATACTTTGCCTGAGCATGTTGAATCTGTTTTGAACACTTTGCCAAACTTGGTTGAAAAAGCTCGGCGTCTAAAATGATCTCGTGTTTACCTGTTTCCCTGTGTACTTGTTTATCCAGTATCTATGACTAAAGCCGTCGTCGCCATGTCGGGAGGAGTGGACTCCTCCGTTGCCGCCGCCTTGCTCAAAGAGCAGGGCTATGAGGTTATCGGCATGATGCTCCGTTTGTGGAGCGAGCCTGGTAAAGAGGATTCGAATCGCTGTTGCACGCCCGACTCGATGGTACAGGCGCGACGCGTGGCGGCGAAACTCGACATTCCCTTTTATGTGATTGATGCGAAAGATGTATTCCGTGAAACTGTTGTGGAATATTTCCTCGAAGGATATGCGCGCGGCGAGACGCCGAATCCTTGCTTGATCTGCAATCGCAAGATCCGCTGGACGTTTTTGCTCGATCACGCGCTTGCTCTCGGCGCGGACTTCATGGCGACGGGACATTATGCGAGAGTGAAGAGACCCGAAGGTGGAAAGGCAGAGTTGCTTCGAGCCGTTGATCGAAATAAAGATCAATCGTACGTGTTGCATGTTCTCGATCAAGAAAAGTTGAAACACGCGTTGTTCCCTGTTGGAGAATACACCAAGCCTGAGATTCGACAGATCGCCGAAAAGCATGGACTGCCAACCGCCTCGCGAAAAGATTCGCAAGATCTGTGTTTTCTCGCAGGCGAAGATTACCGCAACTTCTTACAACGCAACGCGGCGGAGATGCTGAAGTCGGGAGAAATTGTCACGCGCGATGGAACGGCGATTGGATCACACAACGGTCTTGCGAATTACACCATCGGTCAACGCAAAGGATTGGGAGTCGCGTCGCCTGTTCCGCTTTATGTCATTACGAAGGACGCAGTACGCAATACATTAATCGTAGGCACACAAGAACAACTCGGCTCACAAGAGTTGATCGCGCGCAATGTCAATTGGGTGTCGGGTGAAACGCCACGCGAGCCGTTCCGCGCGGAGGTGAAGATTCGCTACACCGCGAAGGAGGCTGAGGCGTGGGTCAAGCCGATGGAGGAGGGGCAGGCACAAGTCACGTTTGACGCGCCGCAACGCGACATCACAGCGGGTCAGGCGGTAGTCTTCTATCAAAATGACGTGGTGATCGGAGGCGGGATCATCATCTAATTCCTGCGCGTAGGCAAATTGGTGTATCAGGAAATTATCAGAAATTTTTCAATACAATTCCCGTAACGCGACATTTATGTCGCTCGCCCTCAAACACAACATACCTGAAGCAATCGTATTCGTGTCACTCAAAGTAAAATAAACAAATCAAATTTCAAGAGGAGCCTTTCCATGTCGTATCGTGTCGAATCGTTGATGTCTGCCCGATTGTTCGTTGTGCCGCAATATGCCGATAAGAAAATTTTCTTTTTGAGCAATTTGTCGGGGCATTTGAGTTTGTATGCGATGAAGTTCGGCGGGAGCGTGCCTGAGCCGTTGTTGCCGCCGCACATCGCGTTGCAAAATCCGCATTTGATCGGCGGGTTATCGTTTTATGTTTTCTCCAAACTCAAGAAAATTCTTGTGATGATAGACAAAGATGGCGATGAAAATTATCAGCCGATGCTGATTCCTTTGGACGGCGGTTTCCCCGAGCCATCGTTCGATAACTTCTTTGAGAAATATCGCGTGCATTTGGGCGAGTGTGATGCCGAAAAAGGATTCGTTTACTTCGGCGCGGAACGGCGCGACATTGCGATGATCGAAACATATCGCGGCGATCTCAAGTCGGGCAAGTTGACCAAGATCGCTGAATATCCATTTGGCTTGGGCGTTGCCGCGCATAGCAAGGATCACAACAAGTTGTTGCTCGGAACGGGATACGCGGTTGGCGATGGCGTGTTGTGTTTGTGGGAAAAAGGCAAACAGAAAACCATCTACGGAAAATTAATGGAAGATCGCGCGGAAGGCGAGAATGTTCCGCTTAACGGACTCGGCTCCGCTGTTTTCTCTCCGAGCGAAAAAGGCGCGATCGTGGTTTCATCTGTTTTTGACGACACCTACAGCCTCGGGTATCTCGATCTTTCAAAGCCAGGCGAACTTGAGCGCGTGCAATTGAAAGGCGTAAAACACAAAGGCGTCGGCGAACTTTTGGAAGCCGTGCATCTTGGCAAAGATCGTTATTTGCTCACGTTCAACATTGACGGTTGTTCGTGGGTGTACGAAGGCGTGTTCAATGAAAAGAAAAGGCTGATGACCCTCGCGCACGTTTTAGTCGGCGCGAAACCGCTCGATGGCGGAATGCTCGAGCGCGTTCACTACGACTCCAAAACAGACTCGTTCACATTCTCGTTCTCAACCGCCACATCGCCGACACAACTCTACACCGTCAGCGGCAAAAAGCGGAATGTGGTCACGCGCCACACGGGCGAAAAGATTCTTGGGATTCCCGACTCGCTTCTTTCAAAAGGGGAGGACGCTTCGTTTCTCTCCCACGACGGACTGCGCACCTCCGCTCGGCTTTATCTCCCCTCGAAGGGACTCGGCTACAAAGGCGCGCGACCTGTTGTGTATTACATTCACGGCGGCCCGCAGGGACAGGAGCGCCCCGACTTCGCGTGGTTCTCGATGCCGTTGATCCAATACCTCACGTTGCGTGGCTTCGCCGTCTTTGTTCCGAATGTGCGCGGCTCCACGGGCTACGGACTCTCCTACACTAAACACGTTGACCGCGACTGGGGCGGGCAGGATCGTCTCGATCACGTTCATGCGATGAAACATGTTTTGCCAAAAGATAAACGGCTGGACGTTTCTCGCGCGGCAGTTGTCGGTCGCTCGTACGGCGGCTACATGACTTTGATGCAGGCGGGCTTGCACCCCGATTTGTGGAAAGCCTCCTGCGATATGTTCGGTCCGTATGATTTGCTGACATTTTCAGAACGTATCCCCGCTACATGGAAGCCTTATTTCAAGATCGCGTTGGGCGACCCCGAAAAAGCGGACGAATGCGCCTTCCTTGTTGACCGTTCGCCGAAGACGCACCTGCACAACATGTCCGCGCCGATGCTGGTCATTCAGGGACGCAACGATCCGCGCGTGGTCGCCGCCGAATCCGAAGACCTCGTGCGCGAATTGAAATCGAACGGCAAAGACATCGAACTGCTCGTCTTTGAAGACGAGGGTCACGATGTACTGAAATACGAGAACCGTGTCACATGCTATAACGCGATCACCGATTTCTTTACGAAGTATCTAAAGCCCTAGAGCGTAAACAAGGAAACATGTAGACAGGTAGCCACGGAGCGATAATTTTCTAATTCTCCAATCTCCAATCTCCAATCTCCAATCTCTTCTCTTTCCCGATCCATGACTGTCCCCTCCCTCCTCTTCGCCCTCCTCATCGCCCTGCTCCTCGGCTCGCTCTATCATTTCACCCGCGGCGGAGGCTTCTGGCGATTCATGCTGTACCTCGGCTTGAGTATTCTCGGCTTTGCCATTGGTCACATCGTCGGCATCTGGCAGGGATGGGTGTTATTCCCGCTCGGTTCGCTCAATGTGGGCATGTCATCGCTGGGAAGCCTTATCATTCTTGTAATCGGAGATTGGCTCAGCCGCATCGAGCCGAAAGAGGAAAGCACGGTATAATCTGCGCCTGTTTGAAAACCCAAAACTTCGGAAGTCAAATATGGACTTCCGAAGTTTATATCTGGAAAGAAAGAATCATGGAACAAATAAAATTTTTAATTGACTTTATCCTCCACATTGACGATCACTTGAGGAATATCATCATGGATTACGGCGTCTGGACGCACGGCATCCTGTTCGCGGTGATCTTCGTTGAAACAGGTCTGGTGATCATGCCATTCCTGCCCGGCGATTCGTTGTTGTTTGCGGCAGGCGCTTTCGCGGCAGACGGCTTGCTGAACGTGTGGGGCTTGATCGTTTTGTTGATCATTGCGGCGGTGTTGGGAGATGCCGTGAACTATTCCATCGGTCATTATCTTGGCGAGCGCGCGTACAGCATCAAATGGATCAAAAAGGAATACATCGAAAAGACCCACGCCTTTTTTGAAAAACATGGCGGCAAGGCGATCTTCCTCGCGCGCTTTGTCCCCATCGTCCGCACGTTTGCGCCGTTCGTCGCGGGCGTCGGCAAAATGTCGTATGCTTATTTTGCCACGTATAACATCGTGGGCGGCGTCACTTGGGTTGTGCTTTTTACCCTGCTCGGCTATTTCTTTGGCAGGCTTGAATTTGTGCAAAAGAATTTTGAGCTGGTCATTATTGTGATCATCCTGATGTCGGTCGTACCGATGATCGTTGAATGGTGGAAAGCGCGGCGCGAATCGAAAATGGAAAAAGCAACAAAAGCAGAGACGCCCTAAGGCGTCTCGTTTTTTTCCATGAAATGGCTTGCAATTCTTTTCGCGCTCTTTATTGTCCTCATCATCGTTCTTGCGGATACTGGCAAACTTGGCGTCCTCGGCTTCATCAACTCGATTCCCTACGGCGACAAAGTGGGACACTTCCTCCTCTTCGGGATTCTCACCCTGCTCCTCAACCTGACCTTCCTCCACTCGCTTCCTCACCGGGACCCGAAATTGGTCGCGCTTTCCGTCGGCTTGACTCTCGCCCTCGTCATCGGCGCCGAGGAATACTCGCAACAATTTTTCAACAGCCGTACATTCTCGCTACTTGACCTCGCCTTCAGTTACCTCGGCGTGATTCTTTTTTCGTGGGTGGCATTACGAATTAAACGATAAGAGACGATGTTGTCCTGTCTCTACACTTGCCTATTATTCCTCATCGCCTCCGCTACCCCATGCGACATGTCATCCTCGCGTTCTTCAAGCTTCGCAACGATATTTCGATAATCCTCATCGTCGCGATTTTGGCTTAACTTGTAATTCGCATCGAAACGCGTCACCTCGATTTGAAACGCGACGATTCCCTTGATCTGCTTTTTAACAAAATCCTGCGGCAAAGATTCAAGGCTGTAGTGGCTCGTCTCTTCATGGCGACGGGTCAGCCCTTTGAGGATTTGAAACGCCTCATCGTAGTCTTCAATAATTCGCGGCTTGCCATAGACATGCACCGCCTGATAATTCCACGTTGGCACGTTGACGTGGTTGTACCACGTTGGCGAAATATACGTGTGCGCTCCGTGAAAAATGGTCAGCACATCCGCGTCTCGTTCAAACGTCTTCCAAAGCAGATTCGCCCTCGACATGTGCCCGTTGATGAAAATCCGCTCGCTTTCCTCAAAGACCTCCACCAACAAGTGACTCGCCGTTGGCTTCTCGCCATCATACGCCACCACAATCGCAAATTCATTCTGCTTCAAAAACTCGATGATCTTTCTTCGATCTTCCTCACGATACAACTTCGACGTATACATTTTTCTCCTTTGAGCGAGCAAAAGTATATCATCCTGCCTCTCGATCAATCTCCAGTCTCTAGTCTCCAATCTCCAATTCTCTAATCTCAATAATCGACCAATAATTACCATTTACCAATTACTGTATAATTCCTTCCAATGAAAAACTACCTCCTCTTCACTGTCTTCATCTCAGGCATGACCACCCTCGCCGCCGAACTCGCGGCGGGGCGCCTCATCGGCAACGTGTTTGGCACGAGCAACATCGTCTGGGCGAGCATCATTGGGCTGATCCTCATCTACCTCACTTTCGGCTACTTCCTGGGCGGCAAATGGGCGGATGCAAATCCGACTCCCGCCGCAATGTATCGCGTCCTTGCGTGGGGCGCGTTCACGCTGGGACTCGTCCCGTACATTGCAAGTCCCGTTTTGCGCGGCGCGGCAACCGCGTTCGATTCGTTGCAAGTTGGAATCCTTGGTGCGTCGTTCATCGCCGTGTTGATTCTGTTCATCATCCCGATCACGTTGCTGGGAACGATCTCGCCTTACGCGATTCGCCTCACCGTTGACGACACTTCCCGCGCGGGACAAATTTCGGGACAAATCTACGCCATCTCGACCCTCGGCTCATTTATCGGGACATTTTTGCCTACACTCGTCACCATCCCTGCCATTGGAACAAAGAATACATTTTTATTATTCAGCATGATTCTTTTATCCGTCGCGCTGATCGGTTTGGCGCGTTTTGCGAGTCAACGCGAGATGCTCAAACACATTTGGATGCCGTTCGTGTTGATCGCGTTGGCGTTACTCACTGCAAATCAATCGTTGAAGACGAGCGCGGCGCAAATCTATGAGACCGAGTCCGCGTATAACTATATCGAGGTGTTGAATCAAAACGGCTTCACGATTCTGCGTCTCAACGAGGGACAAGGCGTTCACTCGATCTATCATCCCGACACACTGCAATACAACGGTCCATGGGATCAATTCCTCGTCAGCCCTTATTTTTACTCAAATCGCAAACCGTCGGACATCAAACGCGTCGCCATCGTCGGTCTCGCGGCAGGGACGACCGCGGGCCAAATGACCGCCGTGTACGAGAACATTCCCATTGACGGCTACGAACTTGATCCGAAGATCGTCGAAGTTGGGCGAAAATATTTCGATATGAATATGCCCAACCTGAACGTCATCATCGGCGACGGGCGATTGAATCTCGAACGAAGCGAACAAAAATATGACATCATCGCCGTGGATGCGTACCGCCCGCCATACATTCCTCCGCATATGACGACGCAGGAATTCTTCGAGATCTGCGCCTCACACCTGACGGAGAACGGGGTGCTAACCATCAACTCTGCCAGCGTCCCCGGCGACCGCCGCCTCATCAACGGACTCGCCACCACGATGGCGACCGTCTTCCCTTCTGTTTATACAGTTGACATCCCAGGCTCGCTCAACACAATGATCTTCGCCACCAAGCAGAAGACCATCCCTGAAAACTTTGCAATGAACTTACTGGCGTTATCGAACGATCCATCAGTCAATCCATTGCTCATCACCACCATGCAAGTGACCTTCTCCAATCTCGAAACTGGCTTCGAGCCAACGACAGTCTTCACCGACGACCATGCGCCAATTGAATGGATCGTCAATGACATGGTGATTCGCTTTATCCTCGAAGGCGGCACACAATATTTAGAATGAATAAATTTACTCTCCTCTCCTGGCTTGTCACCATTCTCATCCCTCTCGCCCTCATCGGGCTGGGACTGCGCTTGCTGTTAACCACCGCTTTCTTGCAAGTCGAATACAACATGCCGTACTTTCCGCGTGATGAATATGGCTTCACAAAAGAAGACCGCCTGAAGTGGGCGCCGTACGCGTTGAAGTATCTCGTCAACACCGCGGAGATTTCGTACCTTGGCGATTTGACATTTGATGACGGGGCTCCTCTTTATAATGAAAGAGAACTAAGTCACATGGAGGATGTCAAGGGCGTGACAAAAGGTGCGTTGAATGTTTGGTATGCGATACTCGTAATCCTGCTCGCGCTGGGGATTTGGTCAAGGTTGGGGGGCTGGGAACAGGAGTACCGTCACGGTTTGATGCGTGGCGGATGGCTGATGGTCGGGCTGGCTATCGTCATCGGGCTGATTGTTGTCATTGGCATTGTTGTCAATCCAAATGTCTTTTGGGATTTCTTTACCGCATTCCATAAATTGTTTTTTGTAGGCGATTCATGGCTGTTCTTGTACTCGGATACATTGATTCGTTTGTTTCCCATCCGCTTTTGGCAGGATGCGTTCTTGCTCGCGGCGGTGATCGCGCTGGGAGGTGGCGTCGCGTTGGGGGTAGGGATGAGAGGAAAATGAATTTGTATGCAGAGGCACAGCGAAACGAAAGGTGATTCTGGCGATAAACGGTCTCGCTGTGCCCCTGCAACCTGTTGTATAATTTCATACGAGGAGATTCTCACATGGCAGATTCGTTATCGCTTGAAAACAGAGTTGCGGTGGTGACCGGCGGTTCGCGCGGAATTGGTCGCGCGGTGGCGCTCGAACTCGCGGCGCGCGGCGCGGCAGTGGTCGTCAATTACAACAAATCCTCCGAGGCGGCGGACGAGGTGGTGAAAGCCGTTCAAGCGGCGGGAGGCAAAGCCGCCGCGTTTCAAGCGGACGTTTCGGACTTCAAGCAGGCGGAGGCGTTGATCAAGTTTGCGATTGACACGTTCGGCGACCTGAGCATCCTCGTCAACAACGCGGGCATCACAAAGGACACGTTGATCATGATGATGTCTGAATCGGATTGGGACTCGGTCATCACGACCAATCTCAAATCTACGTTCAATTGCTCAAAAGCGGCCGTAAAACACATGATGCGAAAGCGCGCGGGACGAATCATCAACATGGCGTCGGTGGCTGGGCAGATGGGAAATCCCGGTCAGGTAAATTATTCCGCTTCGAAAGGCGGGCAGATCGCATTCACAAAATCGCTGGCGCGCGAAGTGGCGGCGCGGAATATCACCGTCAACGCAATTGCGCCGGGGTTTGTGGATACGGAGATTCTCGACGCGATGTCGCCCGAGACGCTCGAAGCCTCATTGAAATTGGTCCCGCTGGCGCGCAAAGGCAAACCCGAAGAGATTGCCTACGCGGTCGCCTTCCTCGCATCCGATCAAGCCGCGTTCATCACCGGTCAAGTGCTGGGTGTGGATGGCGGAATGGCGATGATGTGAAAAACAGAGACTAGAGACTAGTCTCTAGTCTCTAGTCTCTGAAATGGATTAACCATGACCGACTCGCCCTCCCTAGATAAAACCACCATCGCTCCCGATGTGCTTATTACCATCGTGAGATTGTCGGCGTTGAGCGTGCCGGGCGTCAGCCGCATGGCAGGCGTCACCGGCGGAGTGAATCGCCTATTCCGGCGGGGAGCCCATGATGGGGTGCGGATCGAGGTCGAAGATAATTTGGCGGTTATCGACCTGCACTTGATCCTCAAGCGCGACGTGAATATCCGCGAAGTGAGCCGCAACGTGCAGGAACAAGTGACGCGCGCGGTGACGGAAACGGTCGGCATGGATGTGGGCGCGGTGCATGTGCATGTTGAAAATAT
>JAEURC010000027.1 GCA_016789025.1 Anaerolineales bacterium | reverse complement strand
CAAGCCCTTGGCGCGGGCGGTGCGAATGTAGTCCTGCCCCAGCACTTCCAGCATCGATGATCGAGACATGCGGGCGATCAATGCCATGGGGATGGTTGAAAGGGCAACTGCGGGCAAAATCATGTGTTGCGCGGCATCTTTGAATACTTTCCAATCACCAGAGAGGATGCTGTTCAAAATATTCATGCGCGAGATAAATTCTGCGGTGAGGTAGATCGCCGTTCCTTCGGTCAGCGACATATTCCATACTTCGAAAAATGGATCGGGGATCAAACCGGGGGAAAGTCGCCCGGAGGGAGGCAGTTGAAATGGCGTGCCTTTAAGAGTCAAAGAGAAAAAATAGGCAAGCATTAAACCCAACCAAAAGACCGGCATCGAAACCCCGATATTCGCCCAGAGCATGGTGAGCACATCTACCCACGAGTTATGGCGCACGGCTGAAATGATCCCGAGAGGAATCCCCACCAGAAGGCTGATGGATAACGCCGCTAAACTTAATTCGATGGTAATAGGCAGGCGCTGTGAAAGGATTTCGGTAACCGGCATGGAGAACCGGAAGGAGTTACCGAAATCTCCTTTAAATATTTCGCCCATGTACACGGCAAATTGAACCGGGATGGGTTGATCCAACCCATGGCGCTTGAGGAATTGATCGCACACCTCGTCGGTGGCTTTTTCTCCCAGCATGGCGCGGCACGGGTCGCTGGGAATCAAACGCGCCAATGCAAACGTGGCAAATAAAATTCCGATAATAACGGGAATGCTTAATAGGAGGCGGCGCAGGATATATGTGGTCATGGTAAATTTTGATAAACCCCGACAGGGATGATTTTATCCCTGTCGGGGGTCGTTCATTTTGGTCTTACTACTTTATCGCGATGCTTATTGAGGAGCGTTCAAGAAAGAGCCGAACAGGTACGTCCAGTATTCGAACGCGCCGGTGTTGCCCTTGTGAAGCGGGTGTGAAGCATCCCACTGCACAACGTACGACAGGACCACATCGTTGGCATCCAGCGTGGAGCCATCGTGGAAGGTAACGCCCTGGCGGAGGGTAAAGGTCCACACAGTGAGGTCATCGCTTGCCGTATAGGATTCAGCCAAGCCGCTGGTTTCCGTAGCGGTTCCGCCGATCTCGTAAGCGAGAAGCGGTTCAGTCACCTGTTCGCATGCGCGCAGTGATTCACCGTCGGTCTCATCTGCACAATACAGCGAGATGGGCTCGGCGTTCTGCATCCACACGAAGGTGTCTTGTCCGGGAACGCCCATCACCGCGAAGATCTCGGTGCTGAGCGGGCTGGCATGAGCGCCTTCCACAGACGCCTTGTAGGCGATTGCGGAACCACCATGAGCCACAGGGATCATCGGAACGTGGGTCTTGATGGCGTTGTTGGCGGCTTCGTAGAACGGTTCGCGATCGGCTTCCGCGGCGAGTTGTCCGCCTTGGGTCAGATTGTCGGTGATGTCATCGAACGAGGTGCCGAACTGATCGAACGCCGCGGCGCTAAAGTGAGCGTCGAGGAAGTTGACCACGTCCGGGAAATCCGCGCCCCAGCCGAGCAGGTGCATTCCATCAAGTTGACCGGAGTTGGCGGCATCGAGGAACGCGCCGGATTCCATCTCGTTGATCTCAACCGTCACACCGAGGTTTTCCTTCAACTGCGCCTGAATATCCTGCGCAACAATGACGGGATCGGGCAGATAACCGCGAACTACATTGCGGTAGCTGAGTTTGACGGTGGGGAATGGGTTGCTTGCGCCATAACCAGCTTGTTCGAGCAGGGCTTTGGCGGCATCCACATTAAAGTCGTACCATGCTTCACCAGCACAGCCGTTCGGGATGGAGCAGGGGGTGAAGTGTGAAGCAACTTCGGAGCCGGTGGGATAGAAGTTATCCACAATGCGCTGGCGGTCAATGGCTTGGGCGAACGCCTGGCGCACGAGTTCGTTATCGAACGGGGCAAAGGTATTGGTCATGCCAATGTACATCACATTCAACGCGGGACGCGGCATCAAATTGAGGGACGAATCGCCTTGCACAGTGGCGAAATCATCTGGACCAACATTGTCGATCGCGTCAACAGTGCCTGATTGAAGCTCAAGCAAGCGTTGGGCAGATTCAGAACCCCAGCGGAACACGAGGGTCGGGCTCTTGGCGGGTTCGCCCCAGTATGCGTCATTGCGGGTGAACACGATCTGGTTGCCGCGTTCCCATGATTCGAGCTTGTAGGGACCCGTGCCGATCGGCTTCTCGAGCAGATCGCCGGTGCCGCCTGTGGATTCAAGATACTCGCTGGGCTGGATGCCGAGCGACGAGAACGCCACTTTTGCGGGGACAGCTGGATCGGGCGCGCAGAGCGTGATCTTCACGGTGAATTCATCCACCGCTTCGATGGATTTCATGCCGCCGCCGTAATCACAGCTGGGGGCTTCCACTTTCATGCCTTCGTACGCGACGGGCGCTTCTGTTGCGGGAGCCGTCGTCGGGGCTTCGGTGGGCGGGGCGGCCGGTTCATCGGTCGCAACTTGGGTGGCGGTTGGTCCGCCGCCGCACGCCGCAAGGATCATGCTCGCGAGTACGAGCAGAGACATCAAACTGAATAGGTTTCGTTTCACGTTTCTCCTCCTAAGAGAAATTTGGTTTGGATTTTTCAACTTTCACAGATGGGGGAACTGAAATAACTTTACGAGAGGATACCTCCTTTCGGATAATGGGCAGATTATACAGCAAAAGGAATTTTAGTAAACGGGCAAAGGCACGCCCAGCCCATTTAACGCTACTTGAGAGGGGTTTTTATGCCACAATCCGGGAACCTTTGCATCACATTGATGACATTTTCCCTCACCAGTGATGTGATATTCTTGAATGATATAACCCCGTCTCTTCACTAATTTGAAATTGCACCCGGGACAAAAAGTATCTTCATACTCCCCAACCTGCCCCGGCAGATTCCCCGCGTACACAAATCGCAGGCCTGCTTCGCGCCCGATCTCTGCCGCGCGGATGAGGGTCTTCGCATCGGTGTTATCGGGATCGGTCATTTTATAGTCTTTATGGAATGCGGTCACATGCCAGGGAATATCTTTTGAAACCCCCGCGATGAATCGCGCCGCATCCCACAACTCTTCATTCGAATCGTTGAAGCCGGGGATTGTCAACGTGACGATCTCCACCCATAAGCCCGCGTCATGCGCGCGTTTGATTCCATCCAATGTGTTTTGCAGAACGCCGCCGAGTTTGCGATAATTTTTATCCTGCATACATTTCAAGTCCACTTTGTATGCCGAGATATACGGGCGGATATATTCCATCACCTCCGGCGTGTTGTTTCCATTTGAGACATACGCGCACATCAACCCCGCCGCCTTCGCCTGCTTGAAAATCTCCACCGCCCACTCGCTCGTGATCAATGGTTCATTGTATGAAGAAACAACAATCGAAGCGTTGGTTTTCCTCGCGTAATCAACCATCCCTTCGGGAGAAATCTTCCGAATGTAATTCACCGAAACATCCGAAGACGGGTCGCGCATGGCTTGCGAGGTCAACCAGTTTTGACAATACCCGCAGTGATAATCGCATCCCAACATTCCAAACGTCAACGCGTTGACGCTGGGCAACACATGAAAGAACGGCTTCTTTTCCACCGGGTCGCTTTGAAGGGCGGCAACATATCCGTGCGGCGCGCGCAGTTCCCCGTCGCGATTGAAGCGCACCTGACAAATCCCGCGCTTGCCCTCGCGGATCACACAGCGATGTCCGCACGCGAAACATCGAACCTCTTTGTTCGGTAATTTTTCGTATAACTCTCCCTCCACCGTCAGCGTATCCAGCAATTCGCCGATTGACGTTGCCATGCGAATATAATACACCCATGCTCACGGTTTGTATACAGGCTGGCGGCGAGTCCTCTCGCATGGGCGAAGACAAAGCCCTCAAACTTTTTCTCGGACGTCCTCTCATCCAACGCGTTGTAGATAGACTTCAACCAATTGCGGATGAACTCATCGTGACGACGAACCATCCCGCAGATTTGTCGTTTCTGAATCTGCGCCTCATTCCGGATCTCAAGCCTGGTCGCGGCGCCTTGGGCGGACTCTACACCGCGATCGCTTCCGCCGCACATCCGCTGGTCGCTGTTATTGCTTGCGACATGCCGTTCGCCAGCGCGAAACTTATTCAATTGTCCGTCGAGATCATGAAAAAAGAAAACGTTGATGTCGTCATCGCCAAAAATGACGAGGGCTACGAACCCCTCCACGCCGTCTACCGCCGCGAGACTTGCCTCCCCGCAATTGAATCAGCCATCAACGCCGATCAGTGGCGAGTCGTCTCATGGCTTCCACAGGTCAACCTACGCGTGTTGATCGATGAAGAGATTCGATCAGCCGACCCTGCCAGCCTCGCATTTTGGAACGTGAACACGCCCGAAGAATTCGCCCGCGCTGAAGGACTGGCTATCTCACAATCAACACCGGGCAAGGCGCGTGACTGACCACCTTCTGGCTAACGCTTCCCAACACCAATCCCGCCAAACGTCCCAGTCCGCGCGAACCCATTACGATCAGGTCGCATTTGCGAGTCTCGGCGACCTTGATGATCGCTTCCGCCGGGTCGCCCGCGATGGTTTCTGTGAAAACCGTGGAAGGAACCTCGCCGACCTCTTTCACCGCGCTTTTCAAAATTGTCTCCGTCTCATCGAGGCGGGCGTTGAGAATCACCTGAAAATCGGGGTCGCCCAACAGCGGCGGGATCGAATCGTAAACGACCGCGATCCGCAGTTCTGCGGAATTCATCGAGCGTGCCAATTGCGCCGCCACGCGCGCGGCATTGAGCGCATGATCCGAACCGTCTACAGCGAGCAGAATGTTGTTGAACATAGAGCCTCCTTTTCGTGGTGTACAATCCGATTGTACATACCCGATGTTTGAATTTGATCAGAGGAGCATAAAGATGTCATTCGACGTAAACCTTATCCGCCGGCAATTCCCCGCGCTCGACCGCCCCGATATTTTCTTCGACAACCCGGGCGGGACGCAGATCGCGAAACCGTCCCTTGATCGTGTCACTCGTTACTTGATCGAGAGCAACGCCAACCACGAAGGCGCGTTCGCCACGAGTATCGCCTCCGATGCGGTGTTGGACGAGGCGCATCGCGCCATGGCTGATTTTTACAACGCGGCATCGCCGGAGGAAATTGTCTTTGGCAATAATATGACCACCATCACCCTCCATATCAGCCGTTCACTCTCGCGCGAGTGGAACGAAGGCGATGAAATCGTCGTCACGCGCTTGGATCACGATGCCAATGTAACGCCCTGGGTATTGGCGGCGCGCGATCGCGGAGTAAAAGTCAATTGGGTAGACTTTGACGTTGAAGATGGCGTCCTCATTCTGGACGATTTGCAAAAGGCGCTTGAGCGAAGGCCCAAACTGTTGGCGGTTGGTTATGCTTCGAACTCGCTGGGCACGATCAACCCGGTCAAGAAGATGATTGAAATGGCGCATCGCGCCGGCGCATTAGCGTACATCGACGCGGTTCAATACGCGCCGCACGCTCCCATCGATGTGCGGAAATTGGATTGCGACTTCCTGATCTCCTCCGCCTATAAATTTTTCGGAACTCATTCGGGAATTTTATATGGAAAGCGCGATTTGCTGGAAAACCTCTTCGCATACAAAGTGCGCCCTGCCACCAACCAGCTTCCGGGAAAATTTGAAACCGGCACCCAAAACCACGAAGGCATTGCCGGGGTCTTGGGCGCGATCGAATACTTCGAATGGATCGGCAGAGAATTTGGAGGCGAGTTTGTGGAAGGTCTTGCCGGAGAGAATTATCAAGGACGCCGGCTGGAACTCAAAAAGGCGATGTCTGCTATTCATGCGTATGAGGTGGAACTAAGCAGGGCGTTGCTCTCTGCTCTCGATGCCGTTCCCGGACTGCGGCTCTATGGGTTGAATGATGAGCGCCGGTTGGATGAGCGCGTCGCCACATTTTCCTTCCGCTTGAAAGATATGCATCCTCGCGTAGTTGCGGAAAAACTCGCTCAGCGGGGAATTTTTGTATGGGATGGAAATTACTATGCCCTCAACGTCTCTGAACGGCTTGGCGTGGAAGAACAAGGCGGTATGGTGCGGGTGGGCGCCGCTCATTACAACACATTGGATGAAGTTGCCCGGCTCAAAGACGCCCTGATCGAGATCGCGTTAAATTAAGCGCCGCAAGAGTTATCTTGCCTGTAACACTTCCATCAAAAAAGATTCGATTTCGGCTTGCGCGGGGATTCCTTCCAGCCCAACGCGCGTTACGGAATTAGAAGCGATCAGTGTGGCAAAGCGCGCCGCTTCCCATGGGTCGCGCGTTCTTAACAAACGGATAAAAAACGCTGTTGCAAACACATCGCCCGCGCCGGTTGCGTCCACTTCTTTCACGTTGGGCGCGCGGAAGCGGCGGCGGTCGCCGTTCCAGTGCAAAACGCATCCCTCCGCGCCTTCGGTGACCACCAGCATCCTCGTTTGATGCGCCATCTGTTCGATAAGTTCGTGATCGCCGTTCACATCTTCGCGGCTGATGACGACCGCATTTGCTTTTTGTAAAACAGATTCCGAATTCAACCATTCACTGCGCGAGACGCGTCCGTCTGCATCCCAGCCTCTCATCCAACCTTGCGGTGTGACGCCGAGAAGCGTGGGCGAAAAATTCTCAGGCAGCGATGAGTCTATTTCATTCGCAATCGGACCGAGGTGGATGATCGAAGCTGCGCGCCATGTGGGCGGCACAGAATCAAAACCAATCCTTGAAGCTTGCGCGCACAAATATTGAACGCGTCCTTGCTCCGTATAAATATTTTCGAATGTTGTGCTGTGCGGAGATTCAATCGAAATGACAGGAATTCCATCCAACGCGCCGAGCGGGGTCTCTTTGCCAACTGCTGTGACGATTCCCACCTTCATTCCCAACGCGCGCGCCGTCAACGCGGAGTAAGCAACGGTCCCGCCGAGCCTCGCGCCGTTCGCGGTTAAGTCATGCGCCACATGACCGATCGCGAGATAGTCCACCGCTTCGAGTGAATTGAGATTGCGCATGAGCGGATTATACTCGCCGCTCCCTTTTTAAAAGTCTTTCCTCTTTCGCCTTTCATGAAGAAAGAAGAAAGAGGAAAGAAAAATATGATGTGAGATGTTGCGGGTTATTCGGCCTTGGGGACGATCGTCACTTTGCGGTGAGGCTCCACGCCGGCGCTTTCAGTTTTCACGTCCGGGTGGTCGCGCAGGGCAATGTGGATGATGCGTCGTTCACCGGAGGGCATGGGTTCGAGCGATTGCTTCTTCCCATTTTTGGCAACCTGGTCTGCCATGCGCATTGCCATCTGGATTAATTGCTTTTCGCGGCGGTTGCGATACCCCTCCACATCCACCGACAATTGCACCCACTCGCCTACTTCTTTGCCGACCACCAGCGACGCGATGTATTGAAACGCGTTCAATGTTTCTGAATGACGCCCGATCAGCACGCTCAGATCGTCGCCGCGAATATCCACGTGAATGTTGCGCCGCCCCTCGCGGTCGCGCTCATCGTAATGCGCCGAGACTTGCGCCTCGAGATTCATCAAGTGGATCAATTTTGAAATCGAGGATTCGGTTTTATCGAGGACCACATCATGCTCGATCTCATCCTGCGATTGTTCAACAGGCTGGGATTCTTCCGGCTGGACTGGGGCAGGCTTCCCCTGCGGTTGAACCGCGCGCGGCTTCGCTTCCGCCGCCCGTTTGGCTGGTTCCTCCGTAGCCGCCGGCATCCCGCCTTCGGGGATCACCGTCAACTTAACCCGCACCTGTGTTTTGCCCAATCCGAACAATCCTTTGGTACCGGCATCCAACACTTCGACGCTGACGCGGTCCGCGGTGAGACCAAGTTGCGCCAACCCCTGCGCGAGGGCTTCCTCGACAGTGGGCGCGATGATCTCGAGTGTGGTTCTTTCGTTCATGCCCGCCTCCTTGATGTTAAGATTTTTGCCCGCCGGGGAGCAGGTTGCGCCAGTTCACTTTGCCCATCAAAGCATATTGCACGATACTCAAAATGTTGCTGGCGACAAAATAGATGGAAAGCCCGGAGGCATAGTTGACCGAGAATAGAAACAACATGACCGGCATATAGATGCTCATCATGCGCGCCGTTGCGGCGGATTGGTCGCCGGGGGTCGAGGAGACCGGCATGGTGAGTTTGCTCTGAATGTAGGTGGTGAGCGCCACAGTTAGCGCCAGAATCGGAATGCCCACCCCGAAAATGATGGTGCGTTCGGGCAAGCCGAGGTCGATCCACAAAAATTTGCTGTTGAGTGGAACCAGCGAGGCGACATCTTGAAACGAGTACAAACTGTTTGAAAGTTTGAGGATGCTCAACGGCGTGGAGCCGATGGCGTAGGTGATGCTTGGGATGAGGGCGAACAGGATCGGGAATTGGATGAGCGTGGGGAGGCAGGAACCGAACGGGTTGATGCCTTTCTCGCGGTAGACGCGCATCTGTTCCTGCGCGAGTTTTTCGCGGTCTTTGGCGTATTTTTTCTGGATGGCGATCCAATCCTTGTCGTTTTGCATATCCTGCATGGCTTTGGCGCCTTTCATCTGCTGGGCGTTGAGGGGCCAGGTGACGAGGCGGATCAACACCGTGAGCAGGATGATGGCAATGCCGAAGTTTTTACCGACAAAGGTGTAGATGAAGATCAAAATATTGACAACGAAGTTGATGACCGCGCTGAAGTTGGTGAACGCCAATACGAGTATGGCGATCACCGCGATGGTTTTCAACGATTCGGTGGCGAAGCCCTGAGGCAGTTCGGGTCGTTGCGCCTGTGTTTGATTACCGGTATTTTTCATGGGTCGGTTGCTCTTACTTTCCTGAGAAGGTCCATTTCTCGTCGCTTTCGGCATCGAGGGCAACGAGATAATAATCCGATTCTAAGTAAGCGACAAGCACAAAGTCGCCTGCCATAACGGGCGTGGTGTACGCCTTGCCTTTGTCGGCGGGTTTGTACCATTCGTCAAAATCGCCATCGGCATTGAAGGAATAGACACCGCCCGATTCGGTGGCGACCAGAATTTGGTCGCCGTACACCAGCGGGCTGGCGGTAATGGCAGAGTCGGGTTGCGCTTCCCAGTTCAGCGTTCCATCCGCGGTGTTGAAGGAATAGACATACCCTTCCACATCGCCGAAGTACAGGTTGTCGCCGCTGGCGACGGGGGTTCCCCAGATCCAGCCTTTGGTTTCCAAGACCGGTTCGTGCGCGCCCGTGACCGGGTCGAAGCGTTCCAGTTGTTTGGCGAGCGAGCCGACGTATAACATGCCGTCTGCTCCGAGCGCCGCTCCGCCGGGCACTGCGCCGCCGAGGTCTTTGTGCCAGAGCACATCGTAGGTTTTGAGGTCGATGGCGATCACACTTTTATCTAATGAGGTGACGAAGAGGCGTTCGCCGTCTGTGACGGGTTGCGCCCACAAGCGGGCTTCTTCTTTGGCTGATTCGGAGACCGTGATTGCTTCGATGGCTTGTTTTTCAGATTTGCCGTCTGCCAGGTCCAAAACATACACCTTGCCGTCTGAGTTGGGCGCGAACAGGCGGTCGCCGATCACAAGCGGAGGGGCGATCCACAACCCCTTCACTTCTGAAAACTTCCATTTGATATTGGGGGTCTGTTTTTCCAGATCAATATCGTTCGGGTCCAGGGCATACATGATATGTTTGCTGCTCGAATCGAGCACGATGACCAGCCCGTCTTCGGTGAGTACCGGGTTGGTAATGTACATGTTTGGGCTTTTGCCAAACGAAAAAATTCCGCCGGAACTTTCACCGGAGAACTTCCATAATTGCTTTCCGCTTTTCGCGTCGACAGCATAGACCGTGTTCGTGTTTGCCAGATACGCCACATCGCCGCTGGCAGATAAACCGGGCCACGCCACGGCGCCGGTACACCCGCTCAGAAAAACAGCCGCGAGCAGGATGATAGAGATGAATACAAATTTCTTTCTCATGGATGATCGATACTCCTATGGAACGGGGTCGTATCCCCCGGGGTTGAATGGGTTGCATCGTAGCACGCGCCAGATCGCCATCCCCAAACCTTTGACTGCGCCGTATTTGTAGATTGCCTGATACCCATAATGCGAACACGATGGGTAGAACCGGCAGGTGTTTTCCGGTATCCCCTTGGAGATGGTCATTTGATACAGCCGGATCAATGATAACAACGCCAGGCGCGGAAAATTCCAGATCGTGCGCGGCATATCGCGCAGACGCGGTTCGTGTGAATAATCGTGCAGATGAAATTCAGGGTTCATGCGGGGGGTGAGATCAATTGCGCGCGTTGCAACAAGTTGAGCAGGGCGGAGCGTGTATCTGCCAGAGTGGCGGAGGCTAACCCCGAACGGGCGATCAAGATCAAATCGGCGTGAGAGGCGAGGCTGGGGGTCAGGGTCCGCATCGCTTCTCGCAAGAGGCGCTTTGCCCGGTTGCGTCGCACAGCGGTGCCGGCCGACCGTCCCGCCGCGACTCCGATTCGCAGGTTGCCTTGCAGGTTCTTTTCGACAATCAAAACAACAAGCGGGTGGGCATAGGACTTGCCGGAACGCCGCACCCGCTTGAAATCTTCAGACCGGGTCAGACGAAATTTTCTCTGCACCCACAGCCTCCACGCGCTTTCTGCCGCCTACCAGCGGACTTTTTTCACGTGGTTGTTGGCGGTCTTGGTCAACTGC
>JAEURC010000066.1 GCA_016789025.1 Anaerolineales bacterium | reverse complement strand
ATCTTACCGCTGTTGCTTGGTTTGATAGCGCTGAACAGGCGTAAAATGTAAACTTGTGTTGGGCGTTTGAATGGCGTGTCTGTATACTGTAAACCCAAAAAAAACACGTCGGTGAGTTGATCTCGCCGACGTGTGACGTGTAACTTGTCGCTTCAGTTTACTTGATCCCCGCCACTTTCAACCCATCGTCAAGAATTGCCTTCACTTTATCGCCATGAGTCGTTTCGCAGTACACGCGCATGATCGGCTCTGTGCCGCTAAAGCGGATCAACAGCCAGCCGCCGTCTTCAAGTTTGAATTGGAATCCGTCCACCGTCACGAGTTCGGTCACTTTCAAGCCGCCGATGGTTTTGGGATTCGCATCCAGAATTTTTTGTTCGCGCGATTTTCGGTCGCCAGAAAATGGAGTATCCACGCGGTCGTAAAAATGTTCGCCGACCTTGTCGAACAACATCTTCAAGAGTTCGGTTGGCTTTTTACCCGTCTGCACCATGAAATCGAGAAAATATAAACCAGCGAGAATCCCATCACGCTCAGGGACGTTATTACGAAACGCATACCCGCCGCTTTCTTCACCGCCGATCATCGCGTTCGTTTCCATCATCTTTGGCGCCACGTATTTGAATCCCACGCCTGTTTCGTGCACAGGCACGTTGTAAAGTTTCCCAAGTTTGTTCAGCATCGTTGTTGTCGAAAGTGTTTTGACAATATCACCGCGTTCGCCGCGCACTTCGAGCAGGTACAACGCGAGCAACGCATACACGCGTAGTTGATTGATGAACTCGCCGTTCTCGTCGCCGATGCCGCAACGATCCGCGTCGCCGTCGGTGATGAGCAGAACATCGGCGTTGTTATCAACAGTGGCTTTCAACCCAACATCAATGTTCGGACGGATCGGTTCAGGTCGTTTCATTTCAGGGAACGACGGATTACGCTCATTGTGAATCTCGATCACTTTCGTCTTGCCGCCCGCAAGCAAACGCGTAAACCAGCCCGCGCCGTTGCCCCACATCGCATCCACCATCACAACAAAGCCCGCATCCTTGATCTTTTGAACATCCACAAGTTTATGAAGATTCTTGATGTATGACTCAGACGCATCGAAGACGACAACTTTGCCATCGCGTTTTGCATCTTGGATGAAAACCCGCTTCGCCTCCGACGGGGAGTCTGGGATCAACGCTTCGATCCGACTCAACCCTTCGGGGTCTATCGCTCCGCCGTTCTCATCGCGGACCTTGAATCCATTGTCGGTGGGTGGGTTGTGCGATGCGGTGATATTGACTGCGGCGCAAGCCTTTTTATCCACAACGGCAAACGCGATCACTGGAGTCGGTGTCGCGCCATCGGTGAGATACACGTTCAAGCCGTTGCCTACCAAAACTTCGGCGACTGTCGCCGCGAAATTCTCCGAATGGAATCGTTTATCGTGACCGACAACGACCCACTTCCCTGAATTGCCTTGTTCGATGAGGTACGAAGCAAATCCCTGCGTGGCGCGTCGGACGTTATCGAAGGTGTAATCCTCAGCAATAACGCCGCGCCAGCCGTCTGTGCCGAATGAAATTTTGAATGTCATAAGTCTCCCAAGGGTAAGGATGAAATTTTAAATTATCAGTGTTTCAAAATTAATCTAACATGTCACCCTGAGGGAGCGGTTTTTAGCGACCGAAGGGTCTCGCATGTGCCTGAGAGAGATGCTTCGCTTCGCTCAGCATGACATATCTTTCGATTACGGTGTTGCAGTTGCTGTCACTTCCAACGTTGGTTCAGCTGTTGTTGTTGCTGTTGGGCTTGGTTCAGGCGTTGCCGTAGGCGCAACATTGCCCGTCATCAAAATTTGCCATGCGATCTCTAGATCACCCGATGCAACGACAGGGAAATCGGGCAAATTGCCAAGCGCCATGTCGAGGCGTGAAATTGCTTGTGTCAACGTTTCATCGCTTGTTTGTGATTGTAATTCCACTAACAGATCCCGCGCCGATTGAACGTCGGCTTTTGCCAAGCCGAAATTACTTTGCGCAAGGTACAGCCTCGCGCGCGCCAGTGTGTCTAACGCGCGGGTCATCATCACTTCTTGGTTCAGTTTGTTCAGCGTCTCCGTGTTGTTTGCTTCGAGTTGGTTCTCCAGAGTGGTTTGAATCTCTTCCAATTTTTGAATGGACGCTGTGTGTGCTTCGATGGAAGAATCTATGCTGTCGAGGCGGCTGTTCACTTCGGTTAGTTGACTCTTCAGGTCTGCGACTTCGTTTTCCAGTTGATCCACGCGAACGCTGTTTTGCTCCACAGGGACGATGTATCTATCTCGCAGAACGGGCAAGCCGAAATAAAGCGCCGCACCGATTGCCCCAAGGATTATTAGTATTGCGATCAACTTGAACAAAGCGCGGACGAACGAGCGCAAGGCGGCTCCCGCGCGCGACCCAAAGGATGGCTTGTCCTCAACGGCGGGCGTTTCTTTCACGGGCTGGCTTTTTTCAGGGAGTTGCGCTTCTTCCTCGATGGGGGCGATCGCGCTTGCTTGTTCCTCGAGCTGGTTCGCCTCCAATGTGGATTCGATGCGCGAGATCAGTTTCTTATTCATCCCCTTTATCTTTAGCAGTGATTCCACAGAATCAAATGGACGCGCCGCAACCAGATCGTCCGCAAGTTGGCGGGTTATGCCGGGGATCGTTGTTAGTAAATTGGGATCAGCCGAGTTGAGAAAGCGTAATAACTTTTCCATGGTTTGCCTGTGAAGAAATGAAGTCTTGCCTAAAATGATTTCGAGATTATATCATCCGCAAAGAAAAACTCCGAAGCGTGAGCGCTTCGGAGTTCGGCTTATTCTTGTGTCAACCAGCGTTTGGCTGATTCGATATCATCAAAGTATTTGAGCGGTTGACCGGTGATCATTGTGAGCAGGTCAGCTAGTTTTTGTTTAATGCCGGTCACGCCGAGAACAGCTGTTTTCTTCACGTAGGCTTTGGTGGCGGCGGATGCCGCATTCATGGCGGGGAGCAGGTCGGCGTCCACATTAGTGTCGCGCATGTCGGTAAGTACAAGCACGGAGTTTTGCGGCTGGGCTTTCACGATCTCCTGCACCTCTGCCAGTTCCGCCTTCACTGCGGCGGAGTTGTAGAATAATTGCGAAAAGTCCTGATACAAGATTTTTTTACCGTTGTATTCGATCCATTCTGAGCGCATGTAAACCTCCTAATTCTTTTTGGATTCGGAACGAAGAGCAAGCCTGGTCGCTACCGCTCCAACCAATTCCCATGCGCCGACGCCGAAGAAACGCGCGGGCGCAAGTTGCATGACGACGATCAGCGTGAAGACGGTGAATGTCGCACAGCGGAAGGGGACCGTCCATTTGTAGAATTGCTTCACGTCGTTCAGCGCGGCGAGGATGTAGTACGCGCCCATGTTGAACGAAGCCATTGCGGAGGCGGTCATAAAAACGATTGTGTAATCCCCGGCGGCGCGCGAAGCGCGGTCTAGTGCGGTGAAGCCGAGGAGCGATAAAAGCGTCTCAGGGCGGACCAAGCCGACCAGCCCGAGAAGAAGCGCAAGAAGTCCGAAGATGAAAATTGTCCAGCCAGACGAATCCCGTATCTTGAATTTTGTCAGCATAAAGTTTCCTTGCGTCGAATTATACCGGGGGGACTTCTTGCCAGCCTCGACAAATTTGTTTGGCTCGCCTATACTCCGAATATCTCATGCGGAGGCTGTGTGTCGAAATATCAGGTGGTGGTGGCAGGGAATATCGGTGTCGGCAAGACCTCGCTTACGGAGCGGATCGGTTCGCGCCTCGGCTGGCGGACTGGATACGAGTCGGTAGCAGATAACCCCTATCTGGCTGATTTTTATAGTGACATGCGCTCATGGTCGTTTCATCTACAAGTGTTTTTCCTTGGTCATCGCGCCGATCAGTATCTTGAAGCCGCACGCGACCCGCGTTCGGCGATCCTCGATCGGAGTGTTTACGAAGATTTCCATATTTTTGCGCGGGCATTGCATCACATGGGCGATTTTGCCGAACGCGATTATCTGGCGTATCGCCGCTTGTTCGAGCTGGTGGTGAACAGCATGCCGCGCCCGAACCTGCTCATTTATTTGAAAGCGCCGGTCAATGTGTTGATGGATCGCATCCGACGGCGCGCGCGCGGGATGGAATCGGGCATCACGTCGGAGTATCTAACCTTGCTCGATTCTTTTTACGACGAGTGGCTGGGCGCGTTCGATATGTGCCCGGTGCTTACGATCCGCACTGATGACTTGGATTACGTTCACCAACCGAAACATTTGGACACGGTGGTGGAGCGGGTTCAGAATAAACTTTCAGGCAAGGAAGTGGTCGAATTTTGAAGTTACTGAAACTTCAACTCGTTTTCGGTGTTTGTGCTTTCGTGCGAAGTTGATCATCCTATGAGTGAATCTCTAAAAACAACTAATCTTTCCGCAAGCCTGTTAACGCGGATTCCGCTGTTTTCTCAACTTCCCTTCGACGAGTTAAATCTGCTTTTAAACGCGCTGGATCGAGTGCGTTTGAACCCGGGCGATATTTTGTTCAAAGAAGGGGAACTTGCGGAACACCTGTATATCGTGGCGCGCGGACAACTTGAGATCAACATGGCTTCGGGGACTGCGAACGAACTGATCCTCAATGTTATTAATGAAGGCGAATATCTCGGCGAGATGGGTATCATTATGCCCGGCGGGAGGCGCACGGCTGGCGCTCGGGCGCGTGGCGATGTTTTACTGCTCAGTATGAGCCGCACGCAATTTCAGGAGTTATTACAGCGACACCCCGAATTGGCAAATGCGATGGTCAGCGTATTAAGTTCGCGCCTCGATAGCACCAATGTGCAGACCTTTCGCGACCTGACCGAGAAAAACCGTCAGTTGCAGACCGCCTACGATGAGCTGAAAGCCGCGCAGGAGCAATTGATCGAAAAGGAGCGTCTCGAAAAGGAACTTCAAGTTGCTGCTGAGATTCAAATGTCCATTCTCCCGGATGTTTTACCATCGCCGGATGGATATGATTTTGGCGGGCGCATCCTGCCAGCCCGTCAGGTGGGAGGCGATTTCTACGATGTGTTTGAGCTTGGCAATGGGAAGATGGGCGTTTTGATCGGGGATGTTTCCGATAAGGGCGTTCCATCCGCAATCTTCATGGCGAGGGCGCACGCGCTCATTATTGCGGAGGCGGATAATTCCACATCGCCCGGCGCAGTGTTGCGCATGGTCAACGAGCACATCACCCGCCTCGAAAAATCCACGCAGTTTGTTACTGCATTGTATGGCGTGCTGGACACTCTCACAGGTGAATTTTCCTATGCCCGCGCGGGACATGAACCTCCGTTGCTGATCGGCGAACGCGGCGATATCCATCGTTTACCTCACGAGCCGGGCATGGCGCTTGGGTTGTGGGAGGATATGCTGTTGGACGAAAACAGTATCCGCCTGGCGAAAGGTTCGTTGCTGGTCATGTTCACAGACGGTATGACCGATTGCCGCGATCCGAATGGGGTTCCTTTCGGCCTTGAACGAATTAAAGAGACGATGAAGGAATTGCGGTCGCTTCCCGCTCAAGCGGCATGCGATCGCCTCTTCAGCACGTTGATGGATTATCAAAACGGCGCAAAACAAGACGACGATGTGACGCTATTGGCAATCCACGCGAGTTGAAACACGACTCATGAAAAACTTAGCCACGGATTCTCGCGGATTTTAATTTTTCTGTTTTGAATGGAGGAAGATAAAAGCCGACCAAGTTAAAACTGGTCGGCTTTTGTCATGTGAGTTGGCGTGGCGACAAAGTTCGCGGCTAACGGCTCGAAATATCAACTTCGAGGGTGGTCATGGTCTTATGCTTTCTCCAACGCTTGTTTGATATCTTCGATCAGGTCGTCTTTATTTTCTATCCCCACAGATAAGCGGATCAACGCGGGGTCAACCTCAAGTTGGGAGCCGACCACTGAAAGATGAGTCATCGCGGCGGGGACTTCGATGAGCGACTCGACGCCGCCAAGCGATTCGGCGAGCACGAAGATTTCTGTCGCTTCAACGACTCGGATCGCGGCTTCCTTTCCGCCTTTGACGATGAACGAGACCATGCCTCCGCCGTTTTTCATTTGGTGTTTGGCAATTTTTTCCTGCGGATGACTAGCGTGGAAAGGATAAATAACTTTTTCCACTTTGGGATGGTTTGCTAAAAATTCAACGATAGCCGCCGCGTTTTCGTAGTGACGTTCCATGCGGAGGGGGAGGGTCTTGATCCCTCGCAAGACCAGGAAGCAATCCATCGGTCCCGGCACTGCGCCGACCGCGTTTTGCAAAAAGTAGAGTCGATCGGCGAGTTCTTTGTCTTTGACGATCACCGCGCCTCCGACAACATCCGAGTGACCGCCGAGGTATTTTGTCATCGAGTGGACGACGATGTCCGCGCCGAGTTCGAGCGGACGCTGCAGATACGGTGTAGCAAATGTGTTGTCAACGACGAGGAGCGGTTTGTTCGCGTGCGCGTGGACGATCTCTGCCACAGCGCGGATGTCTGTGATGCGCAAATATGGATTCGTGGGAGTCTCGAGCCACACGAGGCGCGTGGAGGGGGTCAACGCGTCGGCGACCGATTCGGGATCAGTCGTGTCGGCAAATGTAAAGTCGAGGTTGAAGCGGCGGAAAATTTTGTCGAAGAGGCGGAACGTGCCGCCGTACACGTCGTTGCCCGCCAGCACGTGCGCGTCCGCGCTGAGTAAACGAAGGACGGTGTCGGTTGCCGCGAGACCGGAGGCGAATGCCAGTCCGAATGCCTTGCCCTGAGCCTGTCGAAGGGAACCGCCTTCGAGCGCGGCGAGACAATCCTGCAAGGCTTTGCGCGTGGGGTTCATCGTGCGCGAATATTCGTATCCCTGTCGCGGTTTTCCAACCCCGTCCTGCATGTATGTGGATGTGAAATATACGGGCGTCATCACCGCGCCGTTGTTGGGGTCGGGTTCCTGCCCGGCGTGAACTGCGAGTGTTTCAAATTTCATTCGGTCTCCTTTGTTGACCAGTGTCAATAAAATCATACAGGAAGAACTTGATTTGGGCAATGTTCGTGAAGAACTGAAACGGCGAGACGAATATTCCGGCGGGGAGGATTTGGTCTTATAATTCAAAAAAACTTGGATGAGGTGTCCCATGTCCACCAGTGTCTTTGAAGCCTTGCGTCCCTTCTTGAATGCGATCCTGATCGGTTTAGGCGGAATTCTCATTGCGCTGATCGTTTCGTGGATCGTCAGTCATTTGCTTGCCCGTCCTATGGGAAAAGTGTGGAGCCGGTTCATCGGGAGTTTTCTCGCGCTTGCCATCGGCATCTGGACCGTGAAAGTGATTCTGGATACTACCGGCGCGGCGGGGTTGCTGGTCGTCGTTGTGACGGCGATCACCGGCGCGTTTGCCATCGGCTCCGAGCGGATCGCCGGAGACTTGTTGGCGGGAGTCAGTCTATTTGTCGGACGCACCTATAGCGCGGGCGACTACGTGGTCATTGCGGGGAAGGAAGGCAGGGTGGCGAACGTGTCGCTCTTCCTCACGACGTTGGAAACCGTGAATGGCGATGAGATCTACATCCGCAATGCGGAAGCGACCAACGGGACGATCATTAATTATTCGGCGCATCCTGGTCATCTGATCTCGGTAAAGGTTCCCTTGCCGATAAATCAGGATTTGAATGTGGCTGTTGATGCGATTCAGAAAGCGGCGGCAGGTTTTGCCCCCGATCTTTCAGCCAAGTCACTAAATCAGCCGGCGGTCGTTGTGCAAACTGCGGAAGAAGGTTATTTCATTATTGAAGTCCGCGCGTATATGACGGATCGGCTGGATGCGGGTCCCGAAATGACGCGCCTGTTCCTGCTTGCCGTGAACGCGATCAAAGAAGCGGGGTTAAGTTTGGACGCCAACGCATAGGAAATCGTCGTGGCGCGTTCTCAACATTCGCAAACGTCGAGACGAGCAGGGAGTCGTTCATCTGTGCGTCTTTTCGTGGTCGCGCTGACCGCAACCATGCTTACCACCGGCGGGTTTGGAACGCTTCCAAAGAATCCCATCACCCGCGCGGCTCAGCAACAGATCAGCGAAAATTTTTCCGATCCATTTTTGGAACCGGTCAATGCGTATCTTGAGCAGATATCGGCGCCCACATTTGAATCACGTCCTCGTCCGACAAAACAATTCATTGACCCTGTCGGTTGGATTCTTTCTGGGCTTTCCTCTCAAACGCCCGAAGTTTTGACGCCCGCTTCAACTCCCACCTTTACTTCTGTTCCTGCCTCCTCAGCCTCAGCCACACCGACGATTACATTCAGCCCGACTTCAACGCCGACGTTCACCGCCTCTCCAACCGTCACTGCCACGATCACGGCTACACAGGCTTGTCCTCGCCCATCAACCACCCCGGCTCTAACAACTTTCTTTAATAGCTCCGAACTAACCATAGATGTATATATGGTTGACTCTTCTTGCAAGCTCACCCTCTATTTCACTCTGGGACCGGAACAGTCCGTTACCCAGCAAACAGCCATCGGACAGAAATGGTGGTTCATTGAATCGTCTACCGGCCGCCTCCTTGCCGATCACTTTGTTCAATCCGCAATTGAAAATGTGGATGTGTCTAACGGAGCGGTAACAGTGGTCACTCCCACGCCCACTCCGTTTGGCGGTTTGACAATAAGCAATGTAGTTCTAACCGACGATCTTTATGCGTTTGGAACTTCGATCACGCTTGCGCCGAATCAGGAATTCTATGTCACGTATGATTTTCAAGTGTCGAGCAGTTCTTGCCCCACATGCAGCGTTCAATTGATCACCGGCTTAAGTTATCTAAGCAGTAGCGGAGCTTGCGCCTATACCGGTGTTCCGGGGGGTACGCCGGGAGCGTCTGGTACCGAGAGCGCCACGCTTACCGCGCCATCCTCGCCCGGCACGTATGCAGTTGTGGTCGAATATCATCAGGGGGCTTCGTGCGGGGATGCGCTAGCGAACTATGGAACTGGCGTGGCTGTGTTTAAACAGGTGATCGGGGAGATCGTCGTTTCGGGCACGTCCTGACTCGATTGCAAGGAGCAAGTCAGTTCTTAATTTGATCTCTTGCGAAAGTCGTTTGTGCCGCAGAGATCACAGAGAAAAAGAGAATCTCCACCTGCCCCGAACGTGATTTGCTTGGCAAATCATGCGGGGTCAAAGGACTCTGCGGCTAAGCAGGAAACACTTATGAGCGAACCTTGCTGTGATGGAAGATGTACTCACCCATGTTACGCGGTGACAGCCGTAACGCGAGATTTTGTAGATTAACAATTAAACCGAGCAAAAAACTTCAACGTGAATTACGCGAAACGGTCGAAACCCGCGAATTTTTTTGCGAAACTTGTCCTGAGCCTGTCGAAGGGTTCGCTCAATTCGCGCTTTTCGCGTTAGAAAAAAGCCTCAATCGGGATTGCTCGATGAATTTGGATAAGTCCAATATCTTGCAATTCGCCTGGTTTTTTTTCTCAGCCAGAGTCGCAAAGTGAACTTTGCGGTACGGAACAGCGTGTAAGGTGAATTACTCAAAGAACCGGGTGAGCCATTCCAGGGAATAATATCCCGCGTATGCAAAAAACGTCATCTTGATCAGTTGACCGATCCAAATAAAGAAAAGGAATGTGCGGATCGGCATTTTAGCAATGCCTGCCGCAACGCCAGCCACATCGAAAAAAGGATTCGGGACGGCGGCTAATACGAGGATTGCCCAGCCGCCATATTTATCCACCCAGGGTTTGATGCGATCATACACACTCGTATTTTCGATCACTGCCTGCCCGCTAAAACCGGCAAGATACCCGGAAAGTTCCCCAAGCGCGCCGCCTGTGCCTGCTGAAAGACCGACGAGCAGGGGGTTGAATACCGCGCCCATGGCGTAAATGATCGCCACACCGGGCGCGGGGATGAAGATGGTCGCGTTGGCAAGCAAGGCGATCAAGAAGACGCCGGGGTAACCGAACGCCGCAAAACCCTCCACCCGGTCGCGGATGCTGAACACAAACACGGTGATCCCAATGACGATAATGAACGCCAGAACGCGCAGGATGTTAGTTTGAAGGTTTGCTCGCTTCTGAATCGGCGCCGACTCTGATTGTGCGCGCGATTTATTCGCTTTCTTCGATGGTGACACGGAGAATCTTTACTGCGGGAGCATTGCGGTTGTTCGGGTCGCGCGCGGGAATGGACATCAACACATCCAAGCCTTCCACAACTTGACCGAAGACGCTGTGGCGGTTATTGAGGTGCGGTGTTGGTCCGTGGGTGATGAAAAACTGCGAGCCATTCGTGCCGGGTCCCGCGTTTGCCATGGAGAGAATACCTTGCTTATCGTGTTTCAGGCTGGGGTGAAACTCATCCTCGAATTGGTAGCCGGGTCCGCCCATGCCGGTGCCGGTTGGGTCGCCGCCCTGCGCCATGAAATTATCGATCACGCGATGAAAGATCACGTTGTCGTAGAACCCCTCGCGCGAGAGGAAGACAAAACTGTTCACGGTCTTGGGTGTTTTGTCGGCAAATAGGTCGATGACCATTGTGCCTTTGTCTGTTTCCATGCGCGCTTTATATTTTTTCTTCGTGTCGATCTGCATTGCGGGTGGGGTGGACCATTGTTTTGACATCTATGTTCTCCTGTTTCGGGTTATTTGTGGGTATAACTATGTCTTTCTTCTTTCCTCTTTCTTCGGTTTTGGTAGAAGAAAAAGGTACAACCTATTTCAAAAGCGCCTCGATCCGCGCCACGACCATATCCAATGCGGCGGTGTTGAATCCGCCTTCGGGGATGATTACATCGGCGTAACGCTTCGAGGGTTCGACAAATTCGAGGTGCATCGGGCGGACGGTCGCTTGATATTGAGCAATTACCGATTCGGTACTGCGCCCGCGTTCGTGGATATCGCGCTCAAGGCGGCGGATGAATCTCAAGTCGGCGTCGGTGTCTACAAAAATTTTCACGTCGAACATTTTGCGCAATTTGGCTTCAGTGAAAATGAGAATGCCCTCCACGAGAATCACGCTGCGCGGCTGGACGATGAAGGTCCGGTCGGTGCGACGATCGGTGGCGAAGTCATATACGGGGACATCCACAGGTTTCCCGTCGCGGAGGGAGGCGATGTGTTCGGTCAATAATTCCGTTTCGAGCGAGTCGGGGTGGTCGAAGTTGATCTGCGCCCGCTGGACGGGGGGCAATCCGCTGAGGTCTTTGTAGTAGGAATCGTGTTGCAGGAAGGCAATGCGATCATGCCCGACCCTGCTGAGGATGGCTTGCGCGACGGTGGTTTTTCCAGAGCCTGAGCCGCCTGCGATGCCAATGACGAGAGGGTCTGGATGTTTCATACGGGTCGTATTATACGTGATTTCACGAGGTTGATGATTGTTAGGTATAATACTTCGACGAGTATGAAGAATTGCTATCGAGGAGCCTGCCTTGGCGTTCAACCCGATTAATTGGCTGTTGGGCTTATTTTCACTGGATATTGCGATCGATTTGGGGACTGCGAACACGTTGGTGAACGTGCGCGGCAAGGGCATTGTGATCAATGAGCCTTCATGGGTGACGATTGATAAACGCCTGCGCCAGCCGCTTGCCATCGGTTTGGAGGCGAAGGAGATGATGGGTCGCACGCCGAGCAATGTGGCGGTTGTGCGTCCGTTGCGCGATGGCGTGATTGCCGACTTCGACATTACTCAGGTAATGTTGGAATATTTCATTGGCAGAGTTCACGAGCAAAATATTGTGCCGCTTCCTCGCCCGCGTGTGGTGGTGGGAATTCCCACCGGCGTGACGGAAGTGGAAAAACGCGCCGTGTATGACGCGGTGATGGCGTCTGGCGCGCGCGCGGCATATATGATCGAGGAGCCGATCGCCGCGGCGCTGGGGGCTGGCTTGCCGATGGGTGAAATTCGCGGCAGTATGGTGGTGGATATCGGCGGCGGAACGACGGAAGTAGCGGTGATGTCTATGAGCGGCGTGGTTGCCTCTCGCTCGCTGCGCGTAGCTGGCGATGAGATGGATCAGGATATTGTGCAATATCTGCGCAATAAATATAACTTGCTCGTTGGTGAAGGGGTTGCGGAACAGATCAAATGGAAGATCGGTTCGGCGTATCCGCTTCAACCGGAGAAAACAATGGAAGTGCGCGGACGGAATCTGGTGACCGGCTTGCCGGAAAGCATCGAAGTTTCATCGGTAGAAATGCGCGAGGCGCTGGCAGGTTCGGTGCAGGTCATAATCGATACGATCCGTGACGCATTGGATGAAATTCCCCCCGAGATCGTTGCCGACCTGATGGACGCCGGCATCTGCCTCGCTGGAGGCGGCGGTCTCTTGCAGGGGCTGGCAGACCGCCTGACGGACGAAGTGAAATTGCGCGTTTGGGTTGCCGAAGATCCGCTCACGTGTGTGGCGCGCGGCGCCGGTATGGTGTTCGATGATTTCGATAAGTTGAGCCGCTATCTTGTGGGACTTGAACGCGGTAGCACCCGGCATAGCGTGTAACGTGTGAAAATTTTTATCGTAGAAGATAGGCATTTCGAGTTTATTGAATAGACTTTATCGGTAATAAGCGAAAGTTATTTTTTGGACGCTGAAAAACGCTGATTTTCGCTGATTCAAGAAAAGAAAATCTGCGTCTTCTGCGTGAATCAGCGTCCCGATTTAATTCCCGATAAGGTCTAATATATAAAATGAGAAACAATTTTTCGCGCGCGCTTCAAACGACGATCATTTTTCTGGTCATGGGCGGGGTGATTGCGCTTGCGCTGGGGGGGTATTTCAGTTCCGCGTCGAATGTGTTCACAGGGTCGCTGGTTAATTTGCAGACGTGGCTCTCCTCTCGTTTTATCGCCGTGCAGGAGTTTTTGACCGCGCCGCGCGATGTTGCCTCTTTGCGCCAGCGTAACGCGGAACTCGAAGCGGAAGTTTCTGAACTACAAGCGCAGGTGATCCAACTTCAACAACGGGTTGGCGAGACTGAGATTCTTGCGGCGCTGGTCGATTTCTCGCGCGCTAACCCGGACAACACTTACAAAGCCGCCGAGGTGATTGGGCGCGACCCGAGTCCGTTTTTGCATTATGTGATCATTAACCGCGGCTCGAATGATGGCATCCTGCGCGGCATGCCGGTGGTCACCGACCAGGGGCTGGTTGGTCGCGTGGATGCGGTGATCGCCGATGCGGCGCGCGTGCAGTTGATCACCGACCCGGCCTCGAATGTGAATGTGCGATTGGAAAACGCGCAGACCGACGCTTCTCTTGTCGGTTCGGTTACCGGCGACCTCGAATTGGAATTGATTCCGCAGGAAACAAATGTAGAAGCGGGCGATCTCGTCCTGACCTCGGGGCTGGGAGGCGGATACCCTCCGGACTTGATCGTCGGGCAGGTCGTCAACATTCGCGCCCGCGATTTTGATTTATTTCAACAAGCCACGGTGCAGCCGGTTGTGGATTTTAACCGCCTTCAAATTATTTTAGTGATCGTGAACTTTACCCCGGTGGATATCGGTCCACTTTTCCCAACCCCGTAACCATGCGCGACCTTCTTGCGATTCCTGTTATCTTTTTGGCGGTTGTCCTGCAATCGTCCATTGTGAGCCGCATTCCGTTATTGTCGGGCAATGCCGATCTGCCGCTGGTGATCCTTGCGGCGTGGGCGTTGCAGGAAGGCGTGGATACAGCCTGGCATTGGGCAATCTTGGCGGGGTTGATGATTGGGTTTGTTTCAGGAATTCCCATGCTTGTTCCGCTAGCCACGTATCTGCTTGTTGTAATCATGGCGCGACTCCTCCAGCGTCGTGTGTGGCAGGCTCCGTTGTTGGCGATGTTCGGAATAACCTTTATTGGAACGTTGATTTTACACATTTTCTCGTTAGGGGCTTTGCGCCTGAACGGCACAGCATTACCCATTGTCGAGACTTTGGGGTTGTTGACACTACCGAGCATTCTATTGAATATGCTCCTTGCTGTTCCTGTATATGCGGTAATGCGCGATCTCGCTCATTGGATGTATCCCACTCCGGAGTTTGAATGAGTAATCAATCTGATAATAAATTCCAAGTGCAATCCTGGCGGTTATGGCTCGTCTACGGCGCGATCGCTTTCGTCGTTATCACGATCATCGTACGGCTTGTGTCTCTGCAAATTTTTAGCGGACAGGAATGGCTTGATCAGGCGGTTGAAAATTATGTTGCTGAAGTCAGCGTGCCGGCACAGCGTGGAATCATCTATGATCGCAACGGCTATATCTTGGCGCGTAATATCGCTTCGTACAACGTGATCATCACCCCGGCAGGCTTGCCGGACGATGAAGGGGACATTCAGAGAATTTATCGCGAGGTTTCCGAACTCACCGGCGTGCCGGCGGGCGGTCCTGTTACCGACGAATCGTTGGAAAATGCCAAGTTGTTCTCCGCGTGTGTGCCGGGACCAAGTATTGCAGACATGGTTGCGCTGGGCGATTCCATCGCGCCGTTTGTGCCGGTCAAGATCAGTTGCAACATCGGGGAGGAACTTGCGCGTATCGTACGCGAACGTTCGGTCGATTGGCCCGGCGTTTCGTTGGAGATCGAACCGGTGCGAGATTACCCGACGGGTTCATTGACCGCCAATGTCGTCGGTTTCCTCGGTCCGATCTCTGCCGCATTTCAAACAGCGTATGAGGCGCGCGGATTTGTAGCCAACCGCGATAAGATCGGTTACGCCGGCGTCGAAACATCCATGGACGACATCCTGCTTGGGAAAAACGGGTTGCGCGTGATTCAAGAAGATGTGGCTGGCGAAGAATTGCGAAACCTCGAGCCTCCCATCCCTCCCACGCCCGGATACAATGTAACCCTGACCATCGACACGCGTCTGCAAAAGGTTGCCGAAGCATCGCTGATCGATGAGATCAATTTTTGGAACACGCGTTTGGAAGCAAGCCGAGTCATTTCCAGCGGAGTGGTGATTGCCATGAACCCGAAGACCGGCGAAATTCTTGCCATGGTTTCGTACCCCACCTACGAGAACAACCGCTTCGCCCGCTTTATACCGGGCTATTACTACGAGCAGTTGGCGCAAGATCCGCGCCACCCCCTTGTGAATAATGCCATCTCTGCCGAGTTGGCGCCGGGTTCCACGTTCAAACTTTCCACCGCCACGGGAGCCATGAATGAAGGCGTCATTAGGGTGGGTCAGATCGTTGAAACACCCGGACGGTTGTTGTTGTGCGAGCGGTTTCGTCCTACCGACCCGTGCACCGAGCGCAATTCCCGTCCGTTTGTAGATTGGATCTATGAACGCAACGGCGTGATCAACGAAGCCGGGTTCGGTTCCCTCGATTTTTTCCGGTGCATCGCCTATTCGAGTAATGTATGCTTTTATAAACTCGGCGGAGGGTTTGAAAGCGAGATCGAAGAGGGACTCGGAATCTTCCGCCTGGGCGAATACGCCCGGGCGTTGGGATACGGCGCCCGCTCCGGTATCCAACTTCCCGGCGAGGAAGACGGACTCGTCCCATCCCCGCAGTGGAAACGCATCAACACCGGGGAAAACTGGTCCACAGGCGATACCTATATCGCCAGTGTGGGGCAGGGATATGTGCTGGGAACTCCGTTGCAGGTTTTGATGTCTGGGGCAATGATCGCCAACCGCGGCAAGCTGATGCAACCCACGATCATCCGCGAGGTGCAGGATGGGGAAGGTCATGTTGTGCCGTTGTGGTTCGACCCGGAAACTTTCTACATTTACGAACAACGGACGACCACAGATTCGGAAGGCCGTGAGCGCGTTGTGTGGGTGGATGTGGCGGATGAAACAAAAATTTTCCCCCTGCCGCCCGCCGGGAGTTACCAAATCTCGCCATTCACACCGAATATGAAGTGGGACGCAACCGTGGAGCCGATCATCAATGAATGGAGTTGCGAGGCGGGGTACTGCGATCTTACCGGAAATACAAAAACGATTCTGCCCTCCACCATCGATGCGGTTCGTACCGGCACACGCATGTCGGTGACCGAAGACCCTCTTGGCACATTGCACCAGGTGTTTACAGAGTTCTATCCGATCCCGATTGCAGTGGCGGGTAAAACCGGTACGGCAGAATACTGCGACGATATCGCGCGCGAGGCAGACAAATGCCGCTTTGGGAGGTGGCCCACGCACGCATGGACGCTTTCCTACGCGCCATTCGACGACCCCGAGATCATTGTCCTGGCATTTGCCTATAACGGCGGCGAAGGCGGTTCGGTTGCCGCCCCGATCGTGGCGCGCGTGATGCAGGCGTATTTTGAACTCAAAGCCATCGATCTTGCGCAAGGCGATTAAAATTTCAACGGGCACTCATGCTATAATTTCGCAATCGTTACCGCGCATGGAAGACACCAAATCGCTTCTTCAAATCAAAGGCATACGAGACGGATTGCTCGTCTCGATCGATGACGCGCCATGGGAGCAACAGCGCTCCGCGTTACTGACACAGGTGGATTCCCAACCCGCGTTCTTTCATGGCGCGCGCCTTGCGTTGGATGTCGCAACGCAAGCCTTGCGTGTGGACGATCTTGCGGAATTGCGCGACCAACTTTCTGAGCGGGGCATCTTTCTCTGGGCGGTGATCAGCGAATCGCCGACTACAGAAAAGACAGCCCAACTCCTTGGGCTTGCCACGCGCATCTCCAAACCAAGACCGGATGAGGCGCGTCAATTTTCCGTGGCTGACCTTGGCGAAGAATCGGCTTTATTTTTAAACCGCACACTGCGCTCCGGCACGCGCATCGAATTTCCCGGTCACGTAGTTGTGTTGGGCGATGTAAATCCCGGGGCGGAGATCCTCGCCGAAGGAAGCGTCATCATCTGGGGCCGCCTGCGAGGCACGGTTCATGCGGGGGTGAAGGGGAATGCCGCCTCGGCGATCTGCGCCCTTGACCTTTCGGCAACTCAATTGCGCATTGCCGGCGAAGCCATGACCGTGTTGGAATCGAAGGAAAATCCACAGCCTGAAATGGCGCGCATCCATCAAGATGGAAAAATTTACGCTGAACTTTGGTCTGCAAAGTAAGCCATAGGAAAACTACATGCCTGCAAAAGTCATTACGCTCACATCTGGAAAAGGCGGGGTCGGGAAAACTACCGCCACCGCCAACCTTGCCGTCGCGCTTGCCGCCGAGAAATCGAAAGTGGTTTGCATCGACGGCGATATCGGCTTGCGCAACCTGGATGTGATCCTCGGCTTGGAAAATCGTATCGTCTACGATTTGGTGGATGTAGTTGAAGGTCGTTGTCGTTTAAAGCAGGCGATGATCCGCGATAAAAAATTACCCGACCTGTATCTCATTCCCGCTGCGCAGACGCGCGACAAGAATGCCGTTTCAGCCAGCGATATGATACGAGTGGCGAAAGAGTTGCGGTCTGATTTTGATTTTGTATTAATTGATTCGCCCGCCGGCATCGAGCGTGGATTTCGAAACGCCATCGCCGCCGCCGATCGTGTCCTTGTGGTGACCAATCCCGAGGTCAGCGCGGTGCGCGATGCGGATCGAGTCATCGGCATTCTCGAGTCGGAAGAGAAAGGACCGGCGTCCCTCATCCTGAATCGTTTGAATCCCACGCTCGTCAAAAGCAAAGATATGCTCTCTCCCGAAGATGTGCTCGATTTGCTCGCGGTTGAATTGATCGGGATCGTGCCGGAGGATGAAAACGTAGTCATCGCTTCGAATCGCGGCGCGCCGGTTGCGTACGATGCGAAGAGTCGGGCGGGGCAGGCATTTCGCAATATTGCGAAACGATTGAAGGGTGAAACTGTTCCGTTCCTCGATCTTGACGCGCAGGGTAGTTTATGGGACCGCATTCAGCGGCTGGCAGGGAGGAAGTAACATGGGATTCTTTGACAGAATTTTTGGAAAAAAAGCCAGCGCCGACAGCGCGAAAGAACGCCTGCAACTTGTTCTGATCCACGACCGCACGGATCTAACGCCCGCCGAGCTGGATTCGCTTCGAGATGATTTGATCGCCACGATCAGCCGCCACGTTGCGATCGACGCGAAAGCAGTGCAGATTGATGTGGAACACGACGGACGTTCGCAACGTTTGGTGGCAGATATTCCACTCAAAGCCGCGCGTCGAAAGTCAAGAAAGACGAAATAGCTGGTTGGTTCATACGGCAGTTGAACTGCCGTATGAACAGGATAGTAATTTGCAAGACCTCCCATCATGTTAAAAAACATTTCATGGCGATACTTTGACTTCTGGCTGTTGGGCACAGTGGTGCTTGCCACTGCGTTCGGCACTACAATGATTCGTTCCGCAGTGGCAGGAAACGAAGTGTTGCTTCCGCTCATTAACCGCCAGATTTATTTTGCTCTTGCTGGTTTGGTTCTGATTTTTATTGTTGCCGCGATCGACTACCGCTATTGGATGGCGCTTTATCGCCCCATGTATCTCGTTATTTTTCTGTTTCTCGTCACCCTGACTGGTTTTGGTCAAACCGCATTTGGCGCGCAGCGTTGGTTCCAGGTGGGCGTGTTATTCCTTCAACCGACAGAGTTTGCCAAGATCGTGGCGATCCTTGTGCTGGCGCGATACTTTCAAGCAACTCAAAGTCAACCGCGCGATCTGCGTTGGCTAATCGGCGCGGTGGCTTGGGCGTCTGGCATCATTGGGTTGATTTTGCTTCAGCCGAATCTCAGCAACGTTGTGGTGCTCAGCGTCATTCTTGGCGCGCTGTTATGGCTCAATGGCATGGAAGTGAAGCATGTCATTTTGATCGGCGCGGTTGGAGCGATCTCCTTCATCGCCATTGTTGGTTTGACTGCTGCGGGAATCCGCATTCCATTCTTGCAGGAATATCAGCAGGATCGCATCGCGAACTTTATCCTCCCTGAAGAAGACGCTACCTTCGGCGCAACCTATAACGTGCAACAAGCGCTCATTGCCATCGGCTCGGGCGGTGTGACCGGCCAGGGCTATGGCCACGGCACGCAGACCCAGCTCCGCTTCTTGAAAGTGCGTCATACCGATTTTATTTTCTCCGCGATCTCGGAAGAGTTTGGTTTTGCCGGTTCAATGCTGGTCATTGTCATCATCATGCTCGTCGTTTGGCGGTGTTTACGCGCCGCGCAGAAAGCGCGCGACGTGGCAGGAATGTGTATCGCGTATGGCGTTGCGGCATTGATCTTTTTTCAAGGCATGGTCAACATTGGTGTAAACTTGAACATCGTGCCAGTCTCGGGTTTGCCGCTTCCGTTCATCAGTTACGGCGGTAGCGGTCTCACCTCATTGATGCTCGGCATCGGGCTTGTAGAAAGTGTTGCCATGCGGTTCAGGCAATTGGAATTTTGATTTTTACCCCTCCCGCCTTCGGCGCCCTCCCCCAAATCCGACGAACTTCAGTCGGATTTGGGGGAGGGCTGGGGTGGGGGGGTAGTTTTGGAGGATTATTTTGAAACCAGCACGCACACGCATGGCGCCATCGCCAACAGGGAGATTTCACCTCGGAAGCGCGCGCACCGCGCTCTTCGATTATTTGCTCGCGCGTAAAACGGGCGGACAATTTATTTTGCGTCTCGAAGATACTGACCAAAAGCGATTTGTCGAAGGTTCGGAAGAAGAGATCATGCGCAGTCTCGATTGGCTTGGCATCACTCCCGACGAAAGCCCGCTTCACGGCGGGACCTTCGGACCGTATCGCCAAACCGAGCGGCGCGACCTCTATCAACAACGAGCGAATGAATTCGTGCAAAAAGGATTCGCCTACCCTTGTTTCTGCTCTCCTGAACGCCTCGAACAATCGCGCAAGGAGCAGGAGGCGCGGAAGGTGGATCGTGTTCGCTACGATGGATTGTGTCGCGCGCTCGACCCAAGCGATGCCGCGAAGCGTATTGCCAGTGGCGAAAAATACGTGATTCGATTCAAGATGCTGCACGATGGTTCCACGACCGCACACGATCACTTACGCGGTGACATCGTGACCGAAAATAAATATCTCGATGATTCGGTTATCTTGAAATCCGATGGATTGCCCACGTATCATCTCGCCGCAATGGTAGACGACCACGAAATGGAGATCACGCACGTTTTGCGCGGCTCCGAGTGGCTGCCGTCGTTTCCGCTTCACGTGAACATTGTCCGCGCGTTTGGGTGGGATGAACCCGTGTGGATTCATCTTTCAGTGTTCCTCAAGCCGAGCGGCAAAGGGAAGATGAGCAAGCGCGAATCTGCCGAAGCGATGAAAGACGGTCATTCTATTTTTGTGGATGATTTCAAAGGACTAGGCTACACACCTGAAGGCGTCCTCAATTGGATCGCGTTGATGGGATGGGGCGTCGCCGACGACGATGTGATGTCTCTCGACCAGATGATCGAGCGATTCAGCATTGACACGTTGACTCCCTCGCCCGCGGCGATCAACTTTCAAAAACTGGATCACTTCAATGGGACTCACATCCGATTGTTGACGACCGAAGACCTGTCAGCGCGGATAAAGCCGTATTTTGTCGCGGCAGGCTTACCCGTCGAGGATGAAGCGTTGATGAAGATCACGCCGCTCATCCGCGAGCGACTCGTCACATTGGATGATTGTCTCGCGTTTGCGAGTTTCTTCTTCAAAGACGAAGTATCGCCGAATCCAGATGAATTGATCGCCAAAGGACTCGATGCGAAGCAATCCGCTGAGATCGCTACAAAATGTTTCGAGATCTTATCGGCGCTGCCAGATATGTCGCATCAAACCGCCGAGCCGCCGATGCGCGCGTACGTCGAGTCGGCGGGACTAAATGCGAATCAGGTCTTCGGCATTTTGCGCGTCGCAGTGACGGGACAAAAGGTCAGCCCACCGCTGTTCGAGAGCATGGAGATCATCGGGCGTGAAAAAGTGTTGTCGCGTTTGCAGAATGCGATAATGAGTTTGGAAAACTTTTAGCATGTTACCCTGAGGGACGCCCCGCGTCCTGAAGGGTCTTTGAGATTATCATGGAGATTCTTCACCGCAAAGAGCAAGTGCGCGGCTCAGAATGACATGAATGCTGATATACTTTTGAAAATAAATTCACAGAAAGGAATTATTATCATGGCACAAAAATCAGGAGCAACACGGAAGGCGCGAGTTCCAAGTAACGCGGCGAAATCGTCTGCGAACAGCGGCGCAGACTTATCTGCGATGTTCGGGGTGGCGGCGAAAGCGCTCGCCGCGAATCAGGGAGCGTTGAATCAAGCGGACGCGCACAACGGCAACCATGGCGACAACATGGTGCAGATGTTCAACATGCTCACGCAAGTGATGGGCGAGCAGAAAGGCGCGTCGCCTTCGCAACAGTTAAACCATGCGAGCCAATATCTTCAACAGCACGCCACGAGCGGATCGTCGCAAGTGTACGCGCAGGGACTCGCCCAAGCCGCGCAACAATTTCAGGGACAGAAATCCGTCAACCCAGATAACGCGATGATGTTGGTGCAGTCGCTTCTTGGCGGAGGTCAACCTGCTCCGCAACAACAAAGCGGCGGCGGCGCGGACTTGCTCGGCTCGCTTCTCGGCGCGGTGACTCAATCACAACAGCCGCAAGGACAGCAAGACAGCGGCATTGACGCGGGTGACTTGCTCAATGCGGGCATGGCGTTCATGAATGCCAAGAATCAAGGACAGGATAATTTGCAAGCGGGTCTCAGCGCGTTGATGGCGGCTGGACCGCTTGGGCAAAGTTCTCATCGCCAGCAATCGGGTCAGGTGGTTGGAAACGCGCTCTTGCAAGCGATCTCTGCGATGGCGAAGAAATAAGGGAGATAGAGTTGTAAGTGGAAAGTGAAACTCCGCGCTGAGGAAATCGGCGCGGAGTTTTTTGTTGCCTATCGAGCATGAAGAATCACTTCTGTTTCTTTTCCTGTTTCAACTTGCGTTTCTCCTTCAGGCTGTGCTTGGCTTTCTTTTTCTGTTCCTTGTTACCTTTATCTTTGCTTCCGCTTTTGCTGGACATGTGACCATCTCCTTTCATGTGTGGGGAGGCTGTGTTCAACTCTAACGGGCATTTTACTCTGATTTTTTAGAATATTCGATTCCTCCTGATTGTTCCATTTCCGTTCTTCGACTCTTCGCCCAAAAAGTGAAGAGTTGGTAAAATCATCCTATGAGTAAAACAATTTCACACGGTACCGTACATAAAATGCCCACAGATTTACGGACAGCGCTCACCGCCGATAATGCGGCGCTCGCTATTTGGGAAGGGCTTACGCCACTGGCGCGCAACGAGTGGATCTGCTGGGTGACCTTCGTCAAAAAAGAAGAGACGAGAAAAGAGCATGTTCAAAGGACAGTTAGCGAACTCAAGGAAGGGATGCGCCGTCCGTGTTGCTGGTTGGGCTGTATTCATCGCAAGGATAAGGCGGTCAGCCCGTCGGTGCAAGCTGTGCTTGCCAGACGATCTAAAAGATCAACATAGGGTGTACTGATCAAAGCACTTTTCTTTGGACAATCTGCAAGCAATCTCTGCGATAGCGAAGAAGTGGGGGAGATGGGTGGTAAGTAGAAAGTGGAAAGTGAAACTCCGCGCTGAGGAAATCGGCGCGAAGTTTTTGCTTTGTGCAAACGGTTCTACGATTATTCCGTTTCCGCAAGCAAATCTAAAAATTCTCGCCCTGTGATGATCTGAATTGAACGAAATTCCTTGAGGTCAAGAAGATGCTTGTCCCCGCTGACAATGAAATCGGCGTTTCCTGCGATAGCCGCTTCAAGGAATCGGTCGTCTTTTGGGTCGGGTTGAATGTTGGCGATCTGTTCTTGAGGCAAAACAAACTCTGCCTTGCGATACACGCGGGCAATAATGACCGCAACAGTTCGAGGCCTCAAATGAAATTTCGACCTTTGGAGAACTTCCAAATATTCAGATACGATTTCCTCGCTGACGACCAGTAAGAACTTCCCCGCTCTCCAAGCATCGTTGATTTTTCCGACTTTTCCACCCAACGCCATAGACACCATGATATTGGTGTCCAGAACCACTCGCTTCATTTTCCATCCCGTACGGCGCGGATCTCTGCGTTAATATCTTCCTCCGTGATATTGTATTTCAATGCTGTTGCGCGAGCCTCCTTGATAGCTTCATCGAACTCGCGTTCCAGTTCATCATCGTCTTTGAGGCTGATCTTCAAAAAACGGACGAATGCCAGCACGTCCGCCTGACGGGATTCGGGCAGGGTAGAAATTTCGCGGAGAAGAGTTTTTTCAAAGGTAGTCATAGCTCACCTCGATTTTGATTATACAATGTTTCTATCCTGCTCACTGTTATTCTTTCCGATACTCCACCGCAAACGCAGGGATTTCAATCCCCGAGATCGAGATCTTCAACTCACGTGCCTTGATATTGGCTTCGGCGGGGATCATATCGAACGCGTCCTTCGTGACGAGCACTTCACCTGAGGCGGCGATGTCCTCTCCCATTTTGGAGGCGCGGTTGACAGGGTCGCCGAAGCAGTCTTCATGTCCGACGACGAGGATGCGTCCGTAGTCAATCCCGCAAGCGATGTGGATGTCGAGATCGTCAGTCGTGAGCAGGTTCGACGCGGTGAACGCGTGTTGCATCGCCACCGCCGCGTTGACCGCCGCGAGTGGATTCGGAAAGACCGCGAAGCAGTTATCCGCTTCGTATTTGATCATCGTCCCGCCAAACGACTCGACGATGGGGCGCGTGGTCAATTGCATCCGCCGCACCATCGAAAGGTAATGCACGATCCCATATTTGCGCGTGAGCAATGAAAAGCCCGACATGTCCAACACGAACACCGCGAACTCCGCGCCGTAGCCATCCCACAGTTTTTGCTCCAGTGCCTTGCGGAGTTTCATTTCATCGGCTTGCGAGAATTTGAGGAGCCGGTCTTGTAATTTTTTTGCAGGGCTTGCGCGTTTGGTTGCCATGGTTACCTCTGTATTCAAAGGTCGTTGCGAGCGAAGCGAAGCAATCTCCTCGCACTGGAGATTGCTTCGTCGCAAAGGGCAAGAGCGCTCCTCGCAATGACATGTCTCTCAATTATATATCACCCGCCTCGTCCGCCATCCTTACAACTTTTGGCGTAAACTTCCCGACCACATCCACCAGGTCGCTTTGCGCGGCGAGCACTTTGTCAACGGGCTTATACGCCTGCGGTGATTCATCGAGTCCGCCGCCGAGCAATGTGACGCCTCGCTCTTTGAGATAATCGTCCCGTTCGCGCTTGCTGATGGAATTCAGCGCGGCTCTTCGACTCATCAACCTGCCCGCGCCGTGGGAAGCGGACTCCAACGCCTCAGCCACGCCTCTTCCTCGGACAACGAAGCCTGCGTCGCCCATCGAGCCTGGGATCACGCCCAAGACTCCCGCGCCTGCGGGTGTCGCGCCTTTGCGATGGACGATCACTTCACGACCATCTGCGAGTTTTTCTTTCCACGCAAAGTTGTGATGATTTTCCACAACGGCAACTTCTTTCAATCCCACCGAAGCGGCGACGCGTTTGTGGATGATGTAATGATTCGCGGAAGCAAACTTACCAGCCAATTCCATCGAAAGCCAATATTCCAGCCCGTCCGCCGAATCCAAAGACAACCACGCGAGATGACGGACGCTCTTATCCAAGTGCGGCTGTTTCTCCATGGCGAGTTTGCTGAACCTGTCAGCGATTCGCGCGCCGACCCCGCGTGATCCGCTGTGCGAGAGCAGCGCGAGATATTCGCCAGGCTTCAGCCCGAACATTTCCTCATCCAAGCGAAACGATCCCCACTCGACGAAATGATTTCCCGTCCCGCTGGTGCCGAGTTGATTCATGGCGGTGTCTTTCAATTTTCTGAGTTGCGCGGTGGCATACCACGCCTCGTCTTCCAATACGGCGTGTTGCGCGCGCTTTGCGCCTGTCCATTTTGCGCCCATGCCGAATGCGGTTTCATTCCACAGCGACTCTTCGAACATGCCTTTCTTCTGTCCGATGAGGATTGGCGAGACTTCGTAGATCGAAAGTCTCATGCGGCAGGCGATGTCCACGCCGACTGCGTATGGGATGACAACGTTGTCTGTGGCGAGTACGCCGCCGATAGGAAGCCCATAGCCGACGTGCGCGTCGGGCATCAACGCGCCAGTAACAGCGACAGGCAGGCGCATCGAATTTTCCATCTGCTTGATGGCTTCGGCGTCGATCTGGTTGCGTCCCCAAATGGGAAACGGAAGCGGCGACTCGCGCAAGTCGTGCGGCTGTGGTTCGTCCTTTTGATTCAAGCGGATGCACTCGCGCGCGAGATCGGCAAAGGTAGCATTGGCTAAGAATTCGCCGGGGTTATTTCGCACCGCGTCCAATTGAGCGAGAGCATCATCGCGATCCATGCCCTGCTCGATGAGTTTGTTGCCAGCATCCTTCGCCAGCCCGATAATTTTTCCATCCTGCCAGTTGTGATATTTCAGGATCTTTCCTGTGATGATGTCCATGATATTTCTCCTTGCTCGTACCGCAAAGTTCACTTTGCGCTTGCATGGCAAGGTGAACCTTGCCGTACTAAATTTCGTCAGGCGGCACACAACCCTCATCGAACTCGATGGTTGTGAACACTTCCGCTTGCAAGACCCAATCTCCATTTTGTTTTCGCTGCCATTTGGCGGAGTACACGCCTGAGGCATTCAGCAATTTCCCATTGAGGGTGTAACTGCCTTTCCAATTGCCAAGCTCTTCCGCCAAGCCCCACGATTCGTTGACCGTGATCTCACGTGTCGTACGGACGTAGATCGCCGTCGGATCGGATTGGAACACGGACGCCCAACGCGCCGTCTCTTTGTCCGCGCCGTGAAATTGGTCACTGCGACCTGTGACGATGTGATATGTCGGGGCGAGCAATGTGCGAATCGCTGCCGCGTCTTTGTTTGCGATGGCGATGTTGAATCTTTCGCGGGCTTCACGAATCATTTCATCGGATGTGGGCATGATGTTTTCCTTTGTAGTTATGTCGTTGCGAGCCACGCTCTTGTTCTTCGTGGCGAAGCAATCTCCTATTCGAGGAGATTGCTTCGGGCGGACGAACACCGCCCTCGCAATGACATTATTCTTCCATCTTCCACAACTCGCGCATTTCTTGGCTGGTGGTGAGCAATTCGTCCAACGTGCCTTCGGATTCTACTCTGCCATCTTTCAGCACGATGATGTGATCGGCGCGGCGTAGGAGCGGACGGCGATGGGATACGACCAGACAGGTCATTTCTTTGCCTGATCCGAATATCCGCTCCCATAGTTGACGCTCGGTTTCAACGTCTAACGCGCTGGAGAGGTCGTCGAAGACGACGAGTTCGGGTTCGCGGATGAACATGCGTGCGGCGGCGGTGCGCTGCATTTGTCCGCCAGAGAGTTTGACGCCGCGCGCACCGACCATCGTTTCAAGATTGTCGTCGAGCTGTTCGAGGTCACGGTCCATGACGGCGAGTTTGGCGGCTTCGTAAATTTCATCGTCGCTTTTGTTCATGCCGAGCAAAATATTATTTCGTAGCGTGTTGCTGAACAAACGAGGGACTTGCGCCGTGTACGAGCAACGCGGCGGGATGAAGAAATTGCTCGCATCTTGAATGACATTGCCATTCCACTTGACTTCGCCAGAATCGGCGGGCAATAAACCCAGCAATGTGCGCAACAACGTTGTCTTGCCAGAACCGATACGACCTGTGATCACCGTCAACGAGCCGCGTTTTATTTTCAGGGAAATATCCTCGATGCCGTTCGTCGAAGCAGGGTAGTGAAAGGTCAAATGGCTTGCGACCAGCTCGCCCAGTCGGTCTGAGGCGGTTTTTGTCGCGTAGGTCACATCTGGCAACGGCGCGGAAAAATCCACTTTGCTATGTTGAACGAGCGCATTCAATGGCGCATTTTCCATGAGACGATACATGCGTTTGACGGAAACTTCAAGTTGTTTGTAACGTGCCCACAACATGCCAGCAAACGTGGTGAGATCGCCCATGCTGTTGAGCAGATACACGAAGAGCGAAAAATCACCGAGTGTGAAATTGCCCGTGCGCATAGATTGACCAACGAGAATTAAAATAACGCCTGTGCCAAGCGTGGAAGTGTTGCGATAAATGGAACCGAGTACATCATCAAATAATTTTTCACGCACGGTTAATACACGACGCTCATCATTGATTTTATGAAAATGATGGATGATATTTTTTTCAGCAGTTGCCACTTTGATGGCTTGGACGGCTCCAAAAAATTCTCCGATGAATCCTGCGACGTTGCCCGCGGCTTGACGCGACGCGGCGCGATAATGTTCGATCCGTTTTGTGGCGATGTTTGCGACGATGCCGACGATAATGAGCGGAATTAACGCCATGATCGTGATGGACACGCTGATTTGCATCATCAGATAAATTGAAAAGGCGATGATACCCACGCCGACGAGGATGTCGTTGACGAGGATCACGAAGAGCGGAATTTGATCCACGTCTGTTTTGAAGCGGCTCACTGCTTCGCCAGGGGAATCAGGGAGTTGCGACGCGCCTGGTCGTTTGAGGATGTGCGTGAGCAAATTTTTTCGGATCAGCGTGTCCATATCTGAAAAGATAGGAACATCGGCGTAGTAGAAGCCGAAGGTTGAGAGGAGTCGTCCGAGCCATGTGGCGATGAAGAACGCGACGACTGCCCAAATGCCAAACGTGAGTTGCGCGTCGCCTGTGAGCATGTCGAAGAACACTTTGATGATCAGCGCGGGCGCGACTTGCATACTGAAGCGGTTGAGCGCGACGCTGAAAAAATCAATCACGTCGAGCCACGGGCGGAATCGGATCATCTCCCAGATGACTTTCCATGCGGGGAGTGATGGTGTGTTGAGTTCTTGTTGTGTGAGGGTTGATTCGGTCATTTTGTAAATCCTTTTACCACGAACCCCGCAAGAGCATGGGGGCAGGTGACACGAAGGTCACTAAGGGGGGATAGATTTTGGTTATGGTTTGTGGAGTTTGTTGCGCGATGATTCTGCCCGCACGGACGTGAACGTCCGTGCTATTCGTACGAAGCCCGCTAAAGCGGACTGGAAAACGCGCTTGTTGTGGAATGTTGATGCTGTCATAATAATTTCCTGTTTCATTCTAAATTGGTGGTTGAGTAGCCCTGAGCGATAGCGAAGGGCGTATCGAAACCACAGGTACGCATACAAACTCTTGTAACAAAATTTCTTTACGGCGTGGTGGTCTCGATACGTCCTTCGACTTCGCTACGCTTCGCTCAGGACTACTCGACCACCGAGGTAACAATTATGCCAATACTTCTTCCATGCCTGTTTGCAGGAGTTGATGGAACCGTGATGTTGAATCAGATGCCAATTGTTTGCGATTGCCGTATTCGAGGACGTTGCCGCGTTCTAAGATCAAGATGTCATCGGCGCGTTGGATGGTGTCGAGTTTGTGCGCGATGATGATGGCGGTCCTATTTTTCAGCAGTTTGTCAATCGCGCGTTCGAGTTTGACTTCGGTGGCAGGATCGAGTCTTGACGAGGCTTCGTCGAGGATCACCAAGCCTGGATTCTTGAGGAAGACGCGCGTGAAGGCGAGCAATTGCGCTTCGCCCGCGGACAGTGACCTTGATCCCGTTTCGAGAACGGAGTCCAACCCTTGAGGCAGACTCGCGTACCAGTCGCCGAGTTCGAGTTCTTCGAGTGTGCTGATGATTTTTTCATCGGAGATCGTTCGGTCGAAGAACGTCAGGTTTTCGCGGATGGACGCTTTGAACAGTTGCACATCCTGAGTGACGATGGCAACGTTGCGGCGAAGCGAGTCAAGGTGTAGGTTGTTGATGTGTGTGCCGTTCATTTTTATCTGTCCGTCGTTCACGTCATACAAACGGAAGATCAATCGTCCGATGGTGGTTTTTCCGCTGCCCGTACGACCAAGGAGTCCGAGAACGGAACCAGATTGAAGGTCAAAAGAGAGGCGGGTGAGGACAGCGTCGTCACCATTATAGGAAAACGTCACGTCGCTGAATGTCAATTGAATCGGATGCGACTCCACATCCAAGCCTGCTTCATTCCTTACTTCGCGCTTGAACGCCTTGAACTCGGTCAATCGTTCGACGCACGCGCCGATGGTTTGAAAACTTTCGATCTCGTGAGTCATCGCCCAGAATGGTTCTTCGAGCAGGTTGATGTAATGCACGAAAAGATAAACCGTGCCGATGGTGATGACGCCCGTGGTGAACAGCCAATAACCGTTGACGATGGAGAGCAGTGTGCCGAGCGTAAGCGCGAGTCCCATTGCGTTTTCGATGATCCAGCGTTTGAAATGCGACTTGCGGTTGTGCTTGAGGATCTCGCCTTGATGGCGAAACAATTCGCGGATGGAAAATCCGACCGCGCCGCTGGAGCGAATATCTTCGGTGCCTGAGAGTTGTTCCTCGATGAAGCCATAATATTGTGCTTCGGCTTCGCGCCGCGCTTTTTGATGCGGCACGGCGATGTCTTTCATTTTGCCGAGGATGAAGATGGTGAGGAACGAATACACCGTGAACGCCAAGCCCGCGCGCCAATCTTCGATGAACAGCGCGATGAGAATGCCGACGAGGAGAAAACCGTTGGCGATGAGATTTAACGCGAATTGCGAAAAGAACGTCGCCAGTTCGGTCACATCGCCGTCAATCCGTTCGATGAGTTCGCCAGGCGTGTGGTCGTTGTGAAATTTCATGTCGAGATGCAAAGCATGTTCGGCGAGTTCGGCGCGGAGCGCGTTGGTGGCTGTCCATGCGACGTTTTCGCCGAGCCACGTGACTCCGATGGCGACGACTTGTTGAGTCAACGCGATACCGATGAAAGCGAGCGCGGTCCACGTGAGGGTTTGAAGCGCTGCGCCCGCGAGGGCAGAGTCTATGAATTGGCGCATGATCTGCGGCGCGAAAATCCGCAAGCCGATACTGCCGAAGAGCAACGCGGCGAGCAGGAAGAACCGTCCGCGTTGTGGGCGGATGTGGGAGGCGAGGAGGTGGTAGTAGGCGGAGAAGGAGAGGTTCATGGGAAATCCGTTGGTGGTAAATGGTAATTAGTAATTGGTAAGTGGTGGTTGCGAGAATTAGAGAATTGAGACTAGAGACTGGAGACTTTCCTGCCGCGCTGAGCGGAGCGTTCTTCGTCTGCGTTCGTCGCAACGCGCGCTCCTCACTCTGCTCAGAACGAAGACAATTTGCATGGAGCGAAGACGAAGCGTGAGGGCGCAACAAAAAAGCCACGATGCGAGGTGCACCGTGGCTGGGAGGACACAGGAAGAGACCGTCTAGGGGCGGTCAGCAGGCGCACTTCGGGTAGGTAAATTGTGATCGGGTGTTATCGTACGGTATTGCATGGGAAGTGCGCTCCTTTCTTTTGGATTTGATTGCGTGCGGAGTTTACATGAGAGGGGGATGAGTTGTCAAGGATGAAAAATTATATCCAACCCTTTTTCTTTGCTTTATTTGTAATTGTTCTAAAATCCCGCGAAGGAAGAAATGTTGCGTATTGTCCGAATACCCATTTGCCTCTCAATTTCGGTAATTTTCCTATGATGTAGTAGCAAAGGCGTAACTCTTTTTTTCCATCGTCAAAACGAATTTTTTGAAGATAGATTAACTTGCTTGGCAATCCTGATTGTGGAATGCAGATTTCGTCAACAATTGTAAATTTTTCAATATTGCCATTCGGTAGCTGCGATTTGCCTTTCTTGCCAATAGTAATTGGTCGTTCAGGGAACCCAGATGTTTTCTTCATTAAATTCAATTTCCCTTCTTTTCGATCTTCGCCCACGCATCTTTCAAATTCACTGTCAAATTGAACACAGGCTTCTCTTTCGTAGAATCCTTATCCACGCAAAAATAACCCAGCCGTTCAAACTGGAAGCGTGAGCCAGCTTCCGCTGTGGCAAGCGACGGTTCTACAAATCCATTCAAAACTTCCAATGAATTCGGATTTAAGCAATTCAAGAATCCTTCTTCGCCTTCTTCGGGATTTTCCTTCGAGAAGAGTCGGTCATACATGCGAACTTCCGCTTCTTTCGCATGTTTCGCCGAAACCCAGTGGATGGTGGATTTCACCTTGCGACCATCGGGCGAGTCTCCGCCGCGCGTGGACGGGTCATACGTGGCGTGGACTTCGATCACTTCACCCGCGTCATTCTTGACCACATGCGAGCATTTGATGAAGTATGCGTAACGCAATCTCACTTCGTTGCCAGGGAACAGACGATAATATTTCGGCGGCGGCGTTTCGCGGAAGTCATCCTGCTCGATGTAGATAACTTTCGAGAAAGGAACTTTGCGTGTGCCAGCGTTCGGGTCTTCGGGGTTGTTGACCGCGTCCATTTCTTCGACGAGATCGTCGGGATAATTGTCAATCACCACTTTGAGTGGGCGAATAACTGCCATGCGGCGAAGCGACGTTTTGTTGAGGTCTTCGCGCACGCAAGCCTCAAGCAATGACACATCGCTGACGCTGTAATTTTTCGCCACGCCAACGCGACGAATGAAATCGAGGATCGCGTTCGCCGTGTATCCGCGCCGACGCATTGCGCGTAACGTGGGCATGCGCGGGTCGTCCCAACCGCTGACGTGATTTTCCTCCACCAAACGACGCAACTTCCGTTTGCTCATCACGGTGTAATTTAAATTCAAACGCGCAAACTCGATCTGACGCGGCTTGAACACATCGAGTTGATCCAGAAACCACTCGTACAACGGACGATGATCTTCGTATTCAAGTGAACACAACGAGTGAGTGATACCTTCCATTGAGTCGTTCTGTCCATGCGACCAATCGTATAGCGGATAAATTTTCCACTTGTCGCCTGTGCGGTGATGATGTTCATGCAAAATGCGATACATGGCGGGGTCGCGCATGTTGATGTTCGGATGCGCCATGTCAATCTTGGCGCGTAAAATCCGCGAGCCATTTGGGAACTCGCCATTCTTCATGCGTTCGAGCAAGTCCATGTTCTCTTCCACATCGCGGTCGCGGAACGGAGAATTTTTTCCAGGCTCGGTCAACGTGCCGCGATTCTTGCTCACCTCTTCGGGAGTTTGATCGTCCACGTATGCCTTGCCAGCCAGCACAAGTTTCTGCGCCCATTCATACAACAGATCAAAATAATCCGAAGCGAACGTCACCTTCGACCATTCGATGCCCAGCCAACGCGCATCGTCTTCAATCGCCTCCACAAATTCGGTTTCTTCTTTGGTCGGGTTCGTGTCGTCAAAGCGCAAAACCAGATCGCCGCCATTTTCTTTTGCGACGAGATAATCAATCATAAACGCCTTCACGTGCCCAATATGCAAATACCCGTTCGGCTCAGGCGGCAGGCGCGTGCGCACATAATTGAAACGTCCGTTTTTCAAATCTTCCTTGACGGCTTCGCGGATAAAATCGGTCGGTGTGCCCTGAGCAGGGTCGAAGGGTTCGGGACTCATTCTCAATCTCTTCTCTTGGATGAAATACTTCGCTTCTTTTTCGACGTTCAACCTGATTCGGCTTGGGAAACTTTTTTCCCGCTTGCGGCGTCTGGCAATTATAACAAACGCGAAACCCTCCGTCATTGCGAGGAGGCGATAGCCGACGAAGCAATCCCCAACCTCGTGACGGAGATTGCTTCGCCGCTTTGCGGCTCGCAATGACGGCGTACACAGTTTATAATCCCATTGGAGGCTGATATGACCGAATCAAACGAAAAGCAAGAAAAATTTCTCGGCGCGTACTTCGACCGCGACGGCGTTCTCAAACTGTCGCGCTGGGCAGACATCCTTTCATGGATCACGCTCACCGTCTATATGTTGACGTGGACGTTTCAGATCCTGCTATTCCTCTCCCAGTATGCCAACGGCATGATGGGTGACAAGGGGTTGGGATTCCTGATGGGATTGAATATGTTCTCACCGTTCCTCACTCAACTTCTCCCAGGCGTCTTCTACTTCTTCGGCTTGCAGGCAGTGTCAAAGGTGTTACTAATCATGCTCGATGTTGAAGATAACACGCGGCGCACTGCGCGCAAATAAGGCTTGCCCGAACTTTCCCGCCATGCTACAATACCGCCCGCTGGAAAATAGAATTGGGGAGTCGTCCAACGGCAGGACACATCCCTCTGGAGGATGGTATCTTGGTTCGAATCCAGGCTCCCCAGCAAAAAAAGAGACTCTCGCGCGAGGGTCTCTTTTTCTTGGCGTAAATTAATCCAAAGTGCGAAACTTTCAGGTAGAACAGGGGTTTGCGCTTCATAGAAAGTAAGGAGTATTGAAATGACACTTGAAACAACAAAATCCGAATCCTTTTACGACCGCCCCAATCTTACAAAAGGCGTGATTGAAATAGGGGCAGGCATTCCGTTTGGAATGGAGCCGGTCAGCAATCCCTCGGTTGGAATTGGCGGCGTATACGGAACTTGGGGAGAAAGTTTTAGCAACGACAACCTTCACTTTTTTATCGAAGAGAGGTTGGGGCATCCGCTTCCGATCGAAGAGAAGTTGAATCTCTCTGATTTGGGGTTTCGCAGCCGGCACCACATTCCCCTTAACCTGACACCGCAAGAGCACGCAAAACTCGAGATCGAAGTGGGCGCGAAGTTTCTTAGCGAGGCGATCAAAGCGTGCAACTGGAATCCGTCCGAGGTGGCAGGCGTACTCATAGGCATGAGCGCGCCACTCTCGCCAGATTACCTTGATCAGATTTCAAGGGCCGCAGGGATTCCCGACAGCGCCTTAAAGGTAGCTACCCATAAGGCGTGTGATGGGTCGACAAGTTCGCTCCATTTGGCGTTGAACCCTACGTTGCCTGAAAACTTGCAGTTAAATCAAAATATCGCCGAATCATTGTATGGAAAGAAAGTGCTGGTCGGCGGTATTGAAGGACTGAGTCGCTTCGTCGGTTCTTCGCATGACGCGAATGCGCTGCAGTTATTTGGGAATGCCGCCGGCGTGGTGGGCGTCATCCCCGGGAAGACAATGAGGTTTATTGCCGGTAAATCGCATGAGGCGTTTGATGAAGACGGTGTTCTGCAAGTGCAAATGTATTACCCTCATTCCAAACAAAAAGCGGATGGGTATAACGTGGATGTGACAGAACCGTCGGCGAACAATATCCGTGTGGCGGGGTTGATGCACGAACCGCACGATGGCTCATCCATTGCGATGGCTGGACCGATGGGCATGGTCAAGTTATTCGTGCGAACGGGAGTGCAGGTGGTGCGCGATGTATACGCAGCATATCAGACTCGGCTTGAGGAGTTGGGTATGGCTGGAAAGTCGTTCGCTGTGGCGATCGTACACCACGCCAATTACAAGATCAATAAGCTCAAGGAAAAGCACCTGCAAAACGACGGGATCGTGTTACCGATGCCGTGGTTGTTGAGCGATTTTGGGAATGTGAGTGCGGCGTCGAACATGATCGCTTTTCTCAGGGAGTTACCGAAACTGCAGCCGCTCGACCATATCCTCATCGATGGTTTTGGCGCTGGCACTTATTACGATACGCTGGCGGTGGAGTTGGGGGGGTAGGTTAGCCAACCGCAGGTGGAGCAGTTGTCCCTGCGAATGACGCGTTAGTTTGTCGCAACATCCCGCTTGAAGCGCCAGGCGGGATGTTTTGTTGTAACATCTTTATCCTTCAGGCGTCCTGTACGTGGTATGCATATCCAATGATTCCAGAGCACGCGCGGACCATGTATCGAACCAAGCCGAACCAGGATGTTGTCCGGTTACTTCTTCGGTTGAAATCCTATGAGGAGAGGGATTATCCACTACTCATGTTCACCGTGAGGCGGACGACTTTTCGTTCGCTTTTGTTAAATCTTCTCGTGTGGCTGCGTAGACAATAAAAGGACACCGCAAGGTGTCCTTTTTGATTACGTTCTAGCCAGCTAGCGCTTTGGGTTTGAACCACTTTTCCCACTCGCGATTTTCCCATAATACAAGGATAGGGGCGGCGATGAAAATGGATGAATAGGTTCCGCTCATCAGCCCGATTAGCAGGATCGAGGCAAATTCTTGAAGGGTGGCGCCTCCAAACATGATGAGCGCCAGCAGAAGGAATTCGACGGTCATCAACTGGGTGTTGATGGAGCGTTGCAGGGTTTGCACGATGGAGTGGTTGACGAGTGCCTCAAAATCCAGCCGGCGGTAAATGCTCATATTTTCGCGGATGCGGTCGAATACCACGATGGTGTCTTGCATCGAGAAGCCGATCACTGTTAGGAGTGCGGTAAGGAAGAGCGCGTCGATCTCCCAGCCGAATAGCAGACTGCCGTAGGCGGTGATGGCAAAGATGATCGCCACATCATGGATCATGGCAAGGATGGCGCAGATCCCATAGCGGAAGGCGTTTTGCACGCCTCGGAACGACCATGCAATGAACAGCACGACGAGTAGCGATGATACGATGACCGCGAGCGTTCCACGAGATGTGACCTGCTCGCCAATGCTCGGTCCGACGCTGTCGAAGCGGACGATCTCCAGTTTTCCAAACTTGGCTGTGAGCGCGGTGAGAACGGCGTCACGGGTCTCGTTCTGCATGAACTCGGATCGAATGATAAAACTGCCGGAGTCGCTGGTTTGCACTTGCGAGTCCTTGATCCCGGAAGCATCGTAGACATCAAGAATTTCGCCCGGCGCCGGTTGTGCGGCGTCGAATTTCACCTCGAGCAGGCTCCCGCCTTTGAAGTCGATGGAAAGGGGAATCCCACGGGTGAACATGATGATCAAGCCGGGAATGATGATCAAGAGGGAGAAGCCGAAAAGAATGTAGCGTTTGCCAAGAATATTCATGAGTAAATCCTAGATGCCCATCGAGCGTTCGTAGTTTGTCGGTTTGACGATGTTGAACAGAAGCGCCAGAAAAGATTGGGTGATGAAAAGCGACGAGAACAAACTGATGATTACGCCGATGGCAAGTGTGAACGAAAATCCCTTGACGATCGTGGCGCCAAAGGAACTCCCGAACCAGAACAAGATGACTGCTGTGATGAGGGCGGCAACATTTGAATCGCGAATGGAGGGCCAGGCGCGTTTCCATGCCTGGTCGAATGCCTGCCGCAGGCTTCGCCCGGAACGAAGTTCTTCTTTTAGCCGTTCAAAGATCAGGATGTTTGCATCCAAAGCGGAGCCGGTGCTTAACATGATACCGGCAATGCCGGGCAGGGTGAGCGTGACGCCGATCAATTTAAAGACGGCGTACAAAATGGCGGCATACGCCAAAATCGACAGGACAGCCGAAAGACCGGGCAGGCGATAATAAATGATCATGAAGAGGGCAACGATGACGAAGCCGACCAACCCAGCCACGAGGCTTTTCTGGAGCGAGTCTTCGCCAAGAGTGGGCCCGATGATCCGTGTTTCGACAACTTTCAATGGGATGGGAAGCGAACCGTATCGCAATTGGACAGCCAGCGCGTTTGCCGTTTCTGGCGTGAAGTTACCGCTGATGGAACCCTGTCCGCCCGTAATCGCGGATTCGATGATCGGCGCGCTGATAACCTGCTTGTCGAGAACGATCGCGAGATATTTGCCGGTATTCGCAGATGTGTGTTCGGCAAATATGGCGGCTCCCTCTGAATTAAGAACGAAATCGATCGCCGGTTCGCCCGTCTGGGTGACGCTCACATTCACGCCTTGCAATACGTTGCCGGTCATGATGGTGTGAAAGACTGTCGTGCCGTCTGCGGGAGTTTGCGGGGTGGATGAGCCGGGGAGAAAATCGGTTTGCAGAGTACTGCCTTCCGAGGGGGCATAAGTTCCGGTGTCTACGAATTCGAGCAAGCCGGTCTGTTGAATAATGTCGAGGATTGCGTCGGTATCTTCAGCGCCGGGGAATTCGCCAACAATGCGTCGTTCGCCTGCCAGTTGGATGATGTTTTCGCTGACGCCCAGGGCGTTGGTTCGGTTTTCGACGATGTTGCGGGCGGTTTCCATTTCCTCGCGCGAAACCTTCACATCGTCGGCAATATCGGCTTCGAGTAGAACTTGCAAGCCGCCTTGCAAGTCAAGACCGAGCCGGGGCTTCACGTCGACTTGAAACAGAGGGGAGCCGTCGTCTTTAAAGGGATTGGGGATCTGAACAATTTCATTTGTGTCTACCCAGATCGCGAGCATTAGCACAAGGCCGATGAGTAAAAGTCTGTTGGTTAAGTTACGAAGCATGCGGGTGTTCTCTCCATCCATGAAAATGTGGCGCACTCGCCGTCTTAGGCTTGGTCGCCACGCGGCGGTTATTATACTACCATCCGACTACGGATACACCCATTCGTTGAAGATATCATCCAGTTCGCAATTGCAGTGTTTTTCCGCGAGCGATTGAAGCGTTTCCGGGGTGGAAATCTTCCACGTGAGCGATTGTGTGTAGTCTTTCAGGAACGCATCGAATGCCGATTGACCCATAATATCCCTGAGCGCGACGAAGAACAAAGGTCCTCGACCATAGACGATTCCGCTATAGGTTGCCCCGTCGTATTCTTCGACCGGCAAGCCGATCGGGATGTTCTCGCGCGCGATCATATCCCAGCGGAATTCAAGAGAGTCCTCAAACCCCTCACTGCCGGCAGAGCCGTATGTATCGATAAAATATTGCAGAGTGATGAATTGGGTCAGCGACTCATCGAGCCAGGGATCGTCCAACTGATCGTCACCGACGAGGTTGTAAAACCATTGGTGACCCACCTCGTGCGCGACCGTCGCCTCGAGGTATTCGTTGGCGGCGCCGTTTTGCGTATCGTAGATCCAGGAGGTGATCACAATCATGCCCGGGTATTCGATGCCTAGCGCCAGCGTTGGGGTCGAGACGAAATCGAGTTCGGTGTATGGATATGGCGCGTAGCGTTCGCTGAAAATTTTGACGGCGCGCGCGGCTGTTTCAACCAGATATTGCGAACCCTCGCCAAAATCCGCAGTGGTGTAACTGCGAATGAGGATGCCATCCGCATCGATAACCGTTTCCTCGTATTTTGGACTCGCCGCCAGATAAAAATCGCGCGCGGGGCCGCTCGCAACAACCGTTGATTGCGTCTGCTCAGCCTCCGTGAAGCCAACTCGCCGCCCGGAGGTAACCACCGTCACGCCTGTTGGCACGGTAACTTTAACGATGAAAAAAGACGCGTCGGCATAGGTTACATCGCCCTCCTGTGGCGGGATTTCGGCATTCCATCCCTCATCATCGAACACAGCAACCATCGGGTAGGCATGAGCAAGGGCGAGCACATCCTGATCGTAGGCAAGCACGCCATAGTTCAACTCTACTGTGCGGGGAACTTCCACAGAAAAATCCATGCTGATTATGGCGCTTTCCCCCGGCGCAAGCGGCGCGGCGAACGGAACGACCATCACGCTGTTACGCAGATCGTAGCGAGGCGTTGCGGTTGCTTCATTCACAAGGAGATTTGCCACCTCCATCTTGCCGCCGAGGATGTTTGGGAACAACCTAAAGCGCGCTTCGGTTAGCGGCTCGCTTTCTGTGTTGGTATAGCGTACTTCCTCTGAGCCTTTCACGTGAGAGAGGTCGTCTGCAATGTCAAGTTCGATGTGATAAACCGTTGCGCCATCCAGTTCGTCCAGCGCCCATTGAGCGGATGGAACCAACCCCTCTTTGAAGATGGAGCGATCGTCCCACGCAGTATCGAGCGGATCGGGGGTTGAGGAAGTTTCGGGAGCGTGAGTCGGTGTGGGCTGGAGCAATGAGCAGGAAAGCGCGAACAGGCTGAAAAGGAGGAAAGAAGCGATGCGGGGTTTCATGAAGGCGTCCTGTGGAGGAAATCTAAAACAGTTTTCAAAATTTCTTGCGGAGTCATCTCATCGGTTTCGATGATGAGACTGGCGTGTTCGCGCGCATGGGCAAGGCGGCGGAGTTGTTCGGTGTGATCTTTTTTGAGCCAGTTGAGTTTTCGTCGCGCGGCGCTGGTTTCAAATGAAGCGTTGAGGTAGATCAGAATATCCGGTTTGGCGATGATCTGCCACATGGCTTGCGCGTAGGAATGTTCTTGCGCGATGTGCCGGCAGGTGAAGCCGTGTTGCTCAAGCCCGGCAATCAAAGTTGATTTGCCCGACCCGCACGGACCAACAACCCCGATAACCGGACGTTTACTTGGAGGCTCCATAATGCTATAGGATTTTCTCTAACTTTTTCATGAGGCAATTCGATTGATTGGTAGTCGTACTGTCATACGGCGGACGTTGTCCCCGATGTTCGATGAGAATTTCAACACCAATACGCTGATATCGTCTGCCGGGCGATCGTCATCCAAACGGACTGCGTGCGCCAACAGCGAATCCGCCAGCGATTGCGGACTGGGGTCCTGATCTTCCAGCACAGACCGAATCGCTTCGCCAACCTCCATCGGGTTGCCTCGCCGTTCTCCGGCGTGAGTCAACCCGTCGGTGTAGAGTACGATGGTCAGCCCCGCTTCGATGGGTAATTCGGTGATGAGCGGGCGCACATCGCGCGAGGTTCCTAGAGGAATACTTTCGGCGTCGATGCGGTCGATGGTTTCGCCGCGGCAAATATAAAGAGGGGAGGGATTGTTGCGGGTCAGGACGATGGTGCGGCTATGCAAATCAAGCGAGGCGATGTTGAGCGTGCTGATGACCTTCCCTTGTTTGTCGGTGAACAGCGCGTCGGATGCCGCCCGCGCCGCCGCGCCATCGCGGACGCCCTCGGCGAGCAAGCCGATCACTTTGCGGACAACCATTTGCGAAACCGCTTTGGCGCCGCGCCCGGAAGTTTGCCCGTCGGCAAGCACAACAGACAAGCCTCCATTGGGGCGTTCGACCACTTCCAGCGTGTCTCCGCTTTCAGATGTGGCGTATTTATTGACTTTCGCGACTGCGATCTGAAACTCCATGCGTTGATTTTACTATGGAGTTCATTGCGAGTTGTTATTTCACGTCGCGCTTTTCGGAAGCATCCTGGCTGCCGGCGCCGCCGCGAAGATTGCGTTCGCGGCGGGTGCGCGACCTGTTCATGGAGATTCCGATGACTGCCAATACAACCGCGATGACTATTATTGCAATAAGCGTTGTCGACATTGTTTCCAACTCCTTGTGTGATTGCGTTACATTGGTTCTATCACACCCAAATTATACGATGAACTTCTGCCCGGATGCTATTTGCAAGCGGACGAGACTCCTTACAAAAGGCTTTCTTATTCGCGCTTGATCACAAACAAAAGCCATGGTCATCTCAAGGTTGCTTGACGAATCCCTGGGGTTGTAGAGCGGCTCGAGCGCGAATTGCGCGAAAACCATGAGAAAATTCGCGCTATTCGCTCGTTTCGCGGCGTTCGCGTTAAAAGATTTACGAGAATGAGAAAGCCATGCAAAGACCCTATCCCATCCTTGACGCGCCCATCCCCACCCGCTATAATCTGCCCGCTGTCGTCAAAACCGTAGCGCCGACGTAAGCCGGCGCTGCTGAATTTATCAAGGAGAAAGACCAATGCCCCCACATCCAAAACGCAAGCACTCGAAGAGCCGCCGCAACATGCGCCGCGCCCACGATGCTTTGCAACCCCGCAACCTCACCTCCTGCGCGAATTGCGGTTCCCTGCGCCTTCCGCACACGGTCTGCCCGAACTGCGGATTTTACGAAGGGCGTGAAGTTGTCGAAGTAAAGAAAGAAAAGAAAAAGTCCGAGTAAACCACCGGCGGGTCGTGACCATCACGACCCGTTTGTGTTTTAAGCGCTATGAAACTCATTTCCCAAACAACCGCATTCCTGTTCCCCGGTCAAGGCTCCCAATCCGTTGGCATGGGTAAAGACCTCGCCGCGCAATATCCGATTGCCCGTCAATTCTTCGATGAAGCCGACGCGCTCTTCGGGTTCTCCCTTTCGCAATTGATGTGGGATGGATCGAAAGAGCAACTGGATGAGACGGTCAACACACAACCGGCGTTGTACCTTCACTCCGTTGCCGCGTGGATGACCTTCGCGCATCTTCACCCGGACCTTCAGCCTGCCACACTGGCAGGGCATTCCCTCGGCGAGTTATCCGCGCTTACCGTCTCTGGCGCGTTACCGTTCGCCGATGGGCTACGGCTTGTCCGTACGCGGGGCGAATTGATGAAGCGCGCTGGTGAAGTGAACCCGGGCGGCATGGCGGCGATCCTCGGCGTGGATATTCCCACGTTGGAAAAAGTTTGCGCCGAAGCGAGCGTCGCCGATGAGATCGTGCAAGTTGCCAACGATAATTGCCCGGGGCAGGTGGTGATCTCCGGTCACAAGTCCGCGCTGGAACGCGCCATGACTGGCGCAAAAGCCGCCGGCGCCAAGCGAGCGGTTGCGCTGGCGGTGAGCATCGCCGCGCACTCGCCGTTGATGGATTCGATCCAACCCGAATGGAACGCGGCAGTTGACGCGTGCGCGATGACCGACCCGAAAATTCCCGTGATCGGCAACGTCTACGCCCGGTCAATGACCACTGCCGAAGAATTGCGCGCAGACCTCAAAGCGCAGATGCAGTCGCGCGTGCGCTGGACCGAATCGGTGCGGACGATGATGGGGAGCGGCATACAGGCGTACGTCGAGGCGGGAAGCGGGGATGTCTTATTGGGGCTGGTAAAGCGGATCGATTCGACCGCCCAGCGATTCCCGCTGGGCAATCCTCAAGATTTTTCCGCGCTGGAGTGAACATGACCGATATAAAAATCCGTGTGGAGAATGCAAAAAAAGTGGTGACCGGCAACGTGTCGATGCTCGACATGCTGGAGACAGCCCCCGCCACCGAGTTGCTGAATTGGGGTATTAATCTAGCGGAACAACTTGCTCAAAGCGCTAGCGGCATGGACGATACGACCGCCGATCAAAATATGGAACCGCGTATGAAAGCCTTGCGACAATTTCTGCGCGGTGTGGGCAATTGGGCGGCAGGAAAGTACGATGCCGCAAGCCGCCCGGACCTGAAAACAAAAATGGCAGAACATTGGAAGTTGATGTTCGGCAAAGACGCTCCCGCTGATCTTGGGAAACTGCTGAATCTCGTTGATGACGCAAAGATCACGCCGCATCAATTGATCTTGAAGTTGAAAGAATTCCTGACACTCCCGAAATAGGCATTCATGTCGAACCGGCGCGGGACCCCACAACATAAAACGCTAGGGACACTCCTCGGATTAATCCTGATCGTCATCATCGGATTCATCACAACTCTGACCGGATACGATGCGGGGAATGTCCCTCTACCCGGCGCGGAAACCGCGACGGGACTGCCGCCTCAATCCCCAAGTGAATTTGCCCCTCCAGCGGAAACATTGATCGCCCCTCCGCCAACCGCGCAACCCCCAAGCGGTTTGTGGTGGGAAGTATATTTTACCGATCGCTTTAATTTTACCGACCCTGCGCAGTGGCAAAATTCCCTCGAAGGCGTGTTGATTCAAAAGATCAATGCCGCGCAGAATGCCATCCACATCGCCGCCTTCGAATTTGACCTCACGCCCGTTGCCGAAGCCTTGATCGCCGCTCGTCAGCGCGGATTAGATGTGCGTTGGGTGACCGACGATGAACATGGGCTGGAAGCGGACGAGGAACCGGGGCGCGGTCAATTTGCGGTGTTGCAAAACAGCGGGATCGAAGTGCGCGCCGATAATCGTTCGGCGTTGATGCACAATAAATTTATCATCTTCGACTATCAAACCGTGTGGACCGGCTCGACCAACCTCACAAAGAACGGGGTTTTTAAGCAGGAGAACAACGTGGTCGTTCTGCACTCGCCGGCAGTGGCAACGATCTACGAGCGCGAATTTCAAGAGATGTGGGACGGGCAGTTTGGTCCGAAGTCGCCATCGCAGTTGGGCGAGCAATCGGTCAACGTGAACGGAACGCAGATTTGGGTGGTCTTCACTTCGGAAGATGGGGCGCTGGAACAGGCGATCATCCCCATCGTGAATTTTGCGCAGTCGAGTGTTCGGTTTTTGGCATTTAGTTTTACCGACTTCCCGCTCGCCAACGCCATGATCGAACGAGCCCACAATGGAGTGAGCGTGGCGGGCGTGTATGAAAATGTGGGTAGCGATACTGACGCGTCGGAGTTCGACACTCTGGCTTGCGCGGGCATACCGGTTCGACGCGACGGCAACCCGGGGTTTATGCACAACAAGATCATCATCGTGGATGAACGTTTTGTTATCACCGGTTCGTTGAACTTTTCCACCAGCGCTGAGGAAAGCAACGACGAGAATGTGATCATCCTCGACAATCCCGAGATTGCATCCCTGTATCTCCAGGAATTCGAACGTGTCTGGTTGCAGGGCGCGGACCCGGTGCCGGGGTCGGTGACTTGTCAGTAGTTTGACAGGTTTTGATAGGATAAAACTCAATTCCCCGGTACCTGGATGGTGTTATGATTAACGCGAGGGAAGTTTCTTCAAAGCCCCCCAATTAACCCTAAACTTTCGAGGTGACTTTATGAGCAACTCAAGAAATGGAAAAACTCCAACAGAGAATGCCGCGCTAACTCGTCGCGCAGATTACGACTTATCCAATCACGGGATCACCGGCTTGCGAACCGCCTACTGGAACCTGCCCACCGAAGGGCTGTATGAGGAGGCGGTTTTTCGTGGCGAGGGCGCAATAACGGCGGGCGGCCCGTTCGTTGCGCAAACCGGCCAGCACACCGGCAGGTCAGCCAACGACAAATTCGTGGTCAAGCATGTTGATTCGGAACACATTGTTTGGTGGGGTGGGAACCGTCCATTCGACGGCGCGAAATTCGACGCGCTGTATAGCCGCATGACCGAATACCTAAAAGGACGCGACGTATTCGTGCAGGATGTGTACGCTGGCGCCGACACGACGTATCGTTTAAACGTGCGCTTTGTCACCGAGGAAGCGTGGCACAGCATTTTCATTCGCAATATGTTTATCCTGCCTGAAACTGTAGACGAGATCAAAAATTTCATGCCGGGCTTCACCATCGTTGATGTGCCGAGTTTCAAGGCGGATCCGGCAAGCGACGGAACGCGTTCCGAAACATTTGTCTTGCTGAATCTAGAGCGCAAACTGGCGATTATCGGTAACACGCGCTATGCCGGCGAAATGAAGAAGTCGATATTTACGCTGATGAACTATCTTTTGCCGTTGCGCGGCGTGATGTCGATGCACTGCTCGGCGAATGTGGACCCGAAAGATCCGAACGATGTAGCGTTGTTCTTCGGTTTGAGCGGCACGGGTAAAACGACCCTCTCTGCCGACCCGACACGCCGACTTATTGGCGATGATGAGCACGGCTGGAGCGATAACGGTGTTTTTAATTACGAGGGCGGCTGTTACGCCAAGGTGATCGGACTATCGCAATCAGCCGAACCGGAAATTTATGCGACGACGCGCATGTTTGGGACGATTCTCGAGAACGTGGTGTTTGATGCGGCGACCCGGGCGATTGACCTCAACGATTCGTCTCTCACCGAAAATACGCGTTCTTCGTATCCGTTGACATTCATTGAAAATGCCGTCCCTGAAAAGAAAGCCGGGCATCCAAAAAATATCATCTTCCTCACTGCGGATGCGACCGGCGTCATGCCGCCGATTGCGCGATTGTCGGTGGATCAGGCGTTGTATCAGTTTATTTCCGGGTACACAGCCAAACTGGCGGGAACTGAAGCGGGATTAGGGAAAGAGCCGGTTGCCACATTTTCCGCTTGTTTCGGAGCGCCATTCCTGGTGCATCATCCATCCAAGTATGCGGAGTTGTTGCGGCAAAAGATCGAAGAACATAATGTGAAATGTTGGCTGGTGAATACCGGCTGGGTGGGCGGACCGTACGGCGTCGGCAAACGTATATCGATCAAATATACGCGCGCGTTGTTGAATGCGGCATTGACCGGCAAACTCGACAAGGTGAAGTATCGCCGCGACCCCGTCTTCGGTTATGAGGTTCCCACCTCATGCCCCGAAGTTCCAGACGAAGTTCTCGACCCTGCTTCCTCATGGAAAGATCGATCGGAACACGAGGCAAAGTACAAACAACTCGCTCAGAAATTCATTGATAATTTCGCTAAATATGCGGATCAAACGCCAAAGGAAGTGACCGAGGCAGGACCGAAGGTGTAAATTCAAGAAAATATTGGTCGTTGCCCGGCGCGCGTCCGATATGAATCCTATAACAAAAGAACCGACATCAAGGTCGGTTCTTTTGTTATCTTTGGCGGTCCCGACGGGATTCGAACCCGCGATCTCGGCCTTGACAGGGCCGCATGTTAGGCCGCTACACCACGAGACCAATCTAACAGCGGGCGAGAGTTTACCATGCAGAATAATGAAGTGTCAATACGCCCAGTCATGATATAGCGCCGGGTCGGTGGGAGTTAAGCCCGATGGGTCGTGAACATATACCCAGTCGCCTTCGCTTGCCCAATTGTATAACCAGTGCGCATCGCCAACCGAGAGGTTTACACACCCATGAGACTGAGGGTAGCCAAAGCGCGTACGCCAGTATGCGCCGTGCAATGCGCGCGCTTTATCAAAATACATGGTCCAGGGTACGTTGTCGAGATAATAGAAATCGGTCGGGTCGTTGTTGCGCATGTTTTCGGTTTCTTTTTTCAAATAGATTTGAAACGTACCGGGGCGCGTCCAGAAAGGTTCGAGTCCGCTGGCGATAACGGTGGCAAAGACTAATTGATAGTTGTCGTAGACAGCGAGGGTTTGTTCGGCGAGATCTACATCGATCCAACGACCCGTGGTCGCCTCCGGGGGCGGAACAGTGTTCGGGGTGATGATCGCCACCTTGCGCGCCTCCACCCATTGATTCGGTCCGATCATATTCCAGTCCGCGCCATCTACATTTTGAGTCTGATATACCTGCAACAATTCTGTAAAGGGATTGATGAAGTTTCCTGTTTCAGGAGCGTTATAGCCCGGCGCTTGTTTGATGGGAATGTATTCAAACGCCCAACCGAAAGGTCGCTTGGGGGTAGATGTGAACTCGAGTCCTTGATATGAAGAAATTTCCGATACACGCGCGCCTTTCCCCGGTATCCAACTGCCATCCTGAAGCATGTAGTAAATTCCATGACCGGTATCTACGCGGTCAACATAGCTGACGTAGACGAAACCGGGCATGTACGCATTGCCGGTCTCAACGCCGGCGGGTCCGTTCAAGACCGGGACGAGACTGCCGTCAAGGTGGAAATAAAGATAGGGGAGCTGAGGCAGGCTTGGGTCCGGGCGTTTTGAGGCGAGTGGGCGCGGAGGAATTGTCAACCCGAGTTGTGAAAGTTCCGCGAGGTAGTTAGATGGACCGAGCGGCAGGCAGTCACCGGGGTCGACGAGGTATATATCTGGTGGGCAGAGCACCGCTCCGCTTTCGCGCTCGGGTTCACTGTGCGCAGAAACGGGCCGTTGGACGATGAGCGTGATCAAAATTGCGATGGCAAAGACAATAGAAAAAATATTTTTCATGAGGCTTTTCGAAAATTATAGCACTTGAATGTTTGCACTTCTGTAAATTTGCATGGGCATTTGAAGCGGCTGGCTTGACACTTTTTACCCCGTAATCTAAAATACCTGCAAGTTTGAATCGTCCCTTTCTGCGCAAGCAGGTTGGTATCCTTGGAGGGCTGTCTTGTCCAAATCTCGCACTCAACAAATGGTGGATCGTCTTCGTGAACTGCAAGCATCGTCGCCGGACATTGAAGCTTCGGCTGTTGTCAGCGTCGATGGTTTGAGCATCGCATCTGCCCTGCCGCAGGGCGTGGAGGAAGACCGCGTTTCTGCCATGTCTGCCGCTATGCTTTCGCTCGGCGAACGAATCGCCACCGAATTGGGACGCGGCTCGCTCGAACAAGTGTACATCAAAGGCGAAAAAGGTTATGTGCTGTTGATGTCGGTGGGGCAAGAGGCTGTGCTTACCGCCTTGGCGCGTGAGCAGGCTAAGTTGGGCTTGATCTTTCTGGATATGCGTCGCGCCGCGGAAGATCTTGCGAAACTGATCTAATCGGAGAATCTAATGAGCCCTGTTCAAAAAGCCGGTCTATATTACCCCAATAAATTTGGTTTGATCACGATCAAGTCGCTCGAGGAAGTGATGGGCAAGAATGGCCTGAACGCCATTCTCAACCTCGCGGGTATGAATAACTACATTGACAATTACCCTGCCGACAACCTGGATAAAGGATTCGATTTTGGCGAACTCTCTGCCATGGGCAGCGCGCTGGAGGATATGTACGGTCCGCGCGGCGGGCGTGGATTAGCGCTGCGCGCCGGTCGCGCCACCTTTTCAGATGCGTTGAAAAACTTTGGCGCCCTCGCCGGTGCGGCAGACCTTGCCTTTGTGGTGCTTCCACTACAAGCCAAATTGAAGATCGGCATCCCGGCAGTGGCAAAGATCTTCTCGCAGTTAAGCGACCAGCACAGCACCGTGGAAGAAAAAGACACCGAATTCATTTACACCATTCATAAATGCCC
>JAEURC010000065.1 GCA_016789025.1 Anaerolineales bacterium | reverse complement strand
GTCTACCTGTCTACGTGTGTACGTGTCTACCTGTGTACCTGTATCCGTGTATACTCGACACATGCCCCGCATCCAACTCTTCGTGACATGCCTCGTCGATTCTTTCTACCCTCAAACTGGCGAGGCGATGGTCAACATTCTCCGCCGCCTCGGCGTTGACGTGGACTTCGCCCGCGACCAAACCTGTTGCGGACAACCTCCCTTTAGCGCGGGCTTGCACGCGGAGGCGCGTCCGATCGCGCAACACACTATCGAAGTGTTCGAGAAAACAACTGGCGACATTGTGATGCCCTCAGGCTCATGCGCCCACATGATGAAACATAACTATCTCGAATTATTCCGCGATGACCCTGCTTGGCTTCCACGCGCGCAGGCGTTGGCGAATCGCGTATTTGAATTCACCGAATATCTCGTAGACAGACTCGGCGTCACAGACGTGGGCGCACGTTGGGACGGAGTTCTCACGTATCATCCAACTTGCCATGCCCTGCGCGGCATGAAAATTGACCGTCAGCCCCGCGCCCTACTCGCCAACGTGAAAGGCGCCACCATCGTAGAATTGCCCGCCGCGGAAGATTGCTGTGGCTTCGGCGGAATCTTCTCCGTTGAACATCCCCAACTTTCAGCGGAATTGCTCAAACGAAAAATCTTGAATCTCGAAGTCACCGACTCGCCCACGTTGGTTTTGATCGAGACTGGATGCCTCATGCACATCGCGGGTGGATTGCACAGGCCGAAGAAACATCAAAGGGTGGTTCATATCGCGGAAGTATTGGCAAGTCAGTGATCAGTAAGCAGTGAACAGTGATTGGAAAACGGTGAAAAGTGAGCAGTGAACAGTTTCGGGAGCGCATTCGCACATCGCTTACGAACCAACATCTTCAAAAAGCGTTAGACCTCAACGCCGAACGGCGCGTGACGCGGCGCATCAACGCGCTCGAGACCTTACCCGATTGGCACGAGAGACGTCAACGCACGCACGCCGTCCGCGCGGAGGTAATCGAGCATCTCGACGCGTATCTCGATCAATTCACAAGCAAAGCGCAAGCGAACGGGGTTATTGTCCATCGCGCGAAGGATGCGGCGGAGGCGGTGAAAATAGTTCTGGAAATTGCAAAAGATTCACCGCGAAGCCGCGAAGATCGCAAAGAAAACCAAAAAGAAATCAGCGTTGATCACCGTGAATCAGCGTCCAAAATTTTGGTTGCAAAATCAAAGAGCATGGTCACGGAGGAGGTCAACCTCAACCATGCACTCGAAGCGGAGGGGATTCGCGTTGTTGAAACCGATCTCGGCGAGTTCATTGTGCAATTGCGCGGCGAGAAGCCAAGTCACATCATCACGCCTGCCCTGCATTTGAAGAGACAAGACGTGGGTCAACTCTTTCACGAAAAGCTCGACATCCCTTATACCGAAGACATTCCCACGCTGACGAACATCGCGCGGAAAACATTGCGCGAAGTTTTTCTCACGGCAGATATCGGCATCACAGGCGCGAACTTCGCGATTGCCGAGGAAGGCGCGATCTGTCTTGTCACCAACGAGGGCAACGGACGCATGGTCACCACCCTTCCCCCGATTCACATTGCGCTGATCGGCATGGAGCGCATCGTCCGCAACCTCGACGATCTCGCGTTGATGCTGTCCTTGCTTCCGCGTTCAGCCACTGGGCAAAAACTCACATCGTACACGCAGATCGTTCATAAGCCGCTTGATAATCAACAACGCCACTTCATCATCCTCGACAACGGACGTTCACGTCTGCGTAACTCGCCGCTCAAAGAATCCCTCTATTGCATCCGTTGCGGCTCATGCCTCAACGCCTGCCCCATTTTCCGCGAGATCGGCGGTCACGCATACAAAAGTCCATATTCAGGACCCATCGGCTCGGTCATTTCGGCAGGACTCTTCGGAAGCGAATTCGTTCCGCTCGCGCAAGCGTCCACGCTATGCGGCGCATGCAAAGACGCCTGCCCTGTGGATATTGATCTGCCGAAGTTGCTGGTGCGCGTTCGCGCAGATCAGTCTCCAATCTCAAGTCTCAAGTCTTCCAACTCACATGGATTAACTCCACTCTCCACTCTTTCACTTCGGATGTATTCCCGCTTCGCCCGCCACCGACGCCTGTTTACCCTCGCCCAAAAATTCGCGGCGCTGACGAGTCTCCTCCTCCCTCAATGGATTCGTTTGCCCGCGTTCACAGGCTGGGGTTATAGCAAAGACTTTCCGAAATTTGCATCCAAACCTTTTCGTGAAAGATTTTTGGAGTCCGACAGCTCGCTGTCGGATATTCAAACTACAACCGCAAAATTGAACGATGTGAGCAAAGAGGTTGTGCAAGAGCAATCTCCAGCACTCCAAAATGTCGAACGCTTCGCCCAAGAACTAACCGCCGTGCATGGACATGTCCATCACACGGAGAACGCGACGCAATCTATCATTCAGTTTTTGCAATCACGAAACATCAACCGCATTCAACTTGAGCCGAATGTTTTAGATGAAGACGCGCTCACCCAAGCAGGGATCACGTTCAGCCGCGAGCCCGATCCCGCGATCCGCGCGGGGGTGACAAAAGCCCAATGCGGCGTGGCAGACACAGGGTCCGTGCTTGAGGCGGATGGCGAAGGGAAATCCCTGCACGCGTCACTGCTTCCTGAAATCCATCTCGCTGTGTTGCACACATCGCAAATTTATCCGTCTTTAGAAAACGCGATTCACCTTGTAAAAAATACAAAATCCGCCGTCTTCATCACGGGGCCATCTGCAACAGGCGACATCGAAAGCGTCCACACCATCGGCGTGCACGGACCGGGCGAAGTGCGCGCCTTTCTCGTTGACGATTGATATTCGGGATGATACAATCTCGCCGCTTAATCCAAGTTTTGCCCCCATCGTCTAGTGGCCCAGGACGAAGCCCTCTCAAGGCTTAAACCGGGATTCGAATTCCCGTGGGGGCACAAACAGAGTCATCCTCGCAATGACTCTTTCGTTTAAACCGTGATCCCCGCAGGGGGGATGCTATTCGAATTCCCGTGGGGGCACCACGCAAAGTGACAGTCATCTTAAAGATGACTGTCACTTCTTGTTATATAATTCAAACATGAATCAAATCCTCGTCGTCGGATCGCTCAATGCGGACCTCGTTGTACGCGCGCCACGTTTTCCGCAACCTGGCGAAACGATCAGCGGAGAAGATTTGCGCGTGATCCCCGGCGGCAAGGGAGCGAATCAAGCTGTCGCGGCGGCGAGGCTCAGAGCGGACGTTTCGATGCTGGGGCGCGTGGGCAAAGACAACTTCGGCGATTTTCTCCTTGAGAATCTCAAACAAAACAAAGTGGATGCGTCTCTTGCTCAACGCGATGATTCGTCCACTGGAACAGCGATTATTGTTGTGGATGCAAGCGGACAAAACAGCATCGTCCTTTCGGCGGGCGCGAACGGAAACGTTTCAACCACCGATGTAGACAATATCTCATTTGCCAATTACCAATTGCTCCTCCTCCAACTCGAAATCCCCCTCCCCGCAGTGTTACGCGCCGCGCAACGCGCCAAAGAAAATAATGTACGGGTGATTCTTAATCCTGCGCCTGCAAGACAATTGCCCGATGAATTGATCGCGCTCGCCGACTTTATCATTCCCAACGAAACGGAATTGTCGTTGTTGACGGGTCAGAAGATCGAAGACATCTCCTCCGCCGAATCTGCCGTCAGAAACCTGCTAAGACGCGGTGCGAAGAACGTGATCGTGACTCTCGGAAGCAAAGGCGCGTTGTTGGTAAACAAGGAAACAAACAAACAAGTCGACACATTCAAAGTGGACGTGATAGACACCACCGCCGCAGGCGACGCGTTCATCGGAGGGTTTGCAACTGCTTTGTTACAAAACAAATCTCTGGAAGAATCTGTTCAATACGGTTGCGCGTGCGGCGCGTTGGCAACAACAAAGTTCGGCGCACAACCCTCATTGCCAACAAAAGCGGAAGCCGACCATCTAATCTCCAGTCTCTAATCTCTAGTCTCCAGCCTTTACACCAAAGCCATTCAACATCAATTACTATTTACCAATTACCAATAATTCATATGCCCAAACGAATCATCATAGACACCGACCCCGGCATTGACGACGCATTCGCGTTTCTGCTGGCGCTCGCCTCGCCTGAAATCAAACTCGAAGCGTTGACAACCACCCAAGGCAACGTCACGCTGGAAGCCGCCACGCGTAACGCGCTTGCGGTTTTGGAATTGGCGAACGCGAGCCATATTCCCGTTATTGCGGGGAGCGTGGTTCCGCTTGTTCAGCCGTTGCGGGCTTCCGCTCACGTCCACGGTGAAAGCGGAATTGGCAACTCAAAACTCCCTACGCCGAAAAGCAAAACCATTGAAGGACACGCTGTTGATTATTTGATCCAGCGAGTCCTTGCAGAGCCTGGCGAGTTAAGCATTTTCCCGATCGGTCCGCTGACGAATATTGCCATGGCGATCCGCAAAGAACCGAAGTTTGCCAAAGCCGTGAAGGAACTGGTCATCATGGGCGGAGCCGTTCTCGAACACGGGAACGTCACACCGCAAGCGGAGTTCAACATTTACGTTGACCCGCACGCCGCGCATATCGTTTTCCATTCAGGGGTACCGATCACACTGATCCCGCTCGATGTCACGCACAAATGCCTGCTGAAGATCGAACACGTGGATCGCCTGCTCAAGATCAAGTCGCCGATCACGAAATTCATCAACGACGCTGTCGAAGTTTATTTGCGCTTTTCGTTCGATCACGGATTTACAGGCAGTGCGCTACACGATCCGCTCACGCTGGCAACCATCATCGCCCCCGAATTACTGACGTTCAAAGAATTGCATGTGGACGTGGATCATTCCAGCGGTGTTTCGATGGGAAAAACTTTTGGTGATTTCTTCGGCAATACGAGCAAACCCGTCAACATGAAAGTTGCGCTTCAAGTACGCGGCGAGGAGTTCATCGAGTTATTCATTCAACGCATGGAGACCTTGGCGAAATCCATCTCGTAAGGGCACAGCGAAACGAGTGATCGTCAAGACTGTCCCTCGACTCGCTGTGCCCCCACATAAACAATCATGGCAAAAAAAATCCTCCTCGACACCGACCCCGGCATAGATGACTCGCTCGCCATTCTGCTTGCGCTTGCTTCGCCTGAAATTTCTCTCGAAGGGCTGAGCATCGTCCACGGCAATTGCTCGCTCGAACAAGCGACAACGAACGCGCTTTCGATTTTGGAACTCGCGAACGCGACTCACATCTCCGTTGCGGTTGGGTGCGAACTGCCGCTCGTGCAACCGTCGCTTCTCGCGCCCGAGACGCACGGCAACACAGGCTTGGGCTACGCAAAGCTGTCAGAACCGCGCACCCAGCCAACCCGTCGGCATGGATGCGATTTTCTCATCGAGCGCATCATGTCTACGCCGGGCGAAGTCACACTGGTGGCGATCGGTCCGCTGACGAACGTCGCATTGGCGATTCGACAGGAGCCGCGCATCGTGAACGCGCTCAAAGAGTTGATCATCATGGGCGGCGCGATCCGCTATGAGGGCAACACCACCGCGCTGGCGGAGTTCAACACGTATGCCGACCCGCACGCCGCGCACATCGTCTATCACGCGGGGATTCCCACCACGCTTGTGCCGCTGGATGTGACCTACCAATGCGTTCTGACGCAGGGAGATGTGGATCGGCTACTGCGACTCGATTCGCCGCTGACGCGTTTCATCGCCGACGCAACACGTTTCTACATGGAATTTCACGACGCGTATCAAGGCGTGCAAGGATGCGTGATCAACGATCCTCTCGCGCTCGCGTTGACCTTCGCGCCCGAGTTATGCGAGTATCAAGAATTGCCCGTTGATGTTGATATTTCGGGCGGCGTTTCATTGGGCAAGACCATCGGCGATTTTTATAATTACAATAAAAAACCCGCCAACATGAAAGTTGCGCTGGGAGTACGTCCGCGTGATTTCATCGAACTGTTTTTGGAACGAATGGAAAATCTGGCGCGAAAGACTACTCAGTAGGAGCAAGCTCAATATTGCTCAAGCCGCCGTCCTCGGCGGCGTCCTCACCGCCGAGAGCAACTTTGCTTAAAGTACTTTTCGAAAAGTATTCAGGAGAAAGCGATGTTTGAAAAAATCAAAAGCAACTTCAAAGGGATCGCATGGATGTTGATCGTGCTTGGGATCGCCGTCAACGGAGCAGGCGCGCTGGCGATATCGAAAACGGGTCTGCCGCTTTATCTTGATTCCATCGGGACCGTTTTCGTCGCGGTCGTGGCGGGTCCATGGGCGGGAGCGTTGACAGGTTTGTTGACGAACCTGATTCTCGGTGTCGTTTCGTCGGGCTATGCACCGTATTGGTCTGTGCCACTGCTTATCGGGCTGGTCACTGGGTTTCTCGCCAATGCCGGCTGGTTCAAACATTGGTGGAAAGTAATTATCGCAGGGTTGATCATTGCCGTCCTTGCGGCGGCCATGTCATCGCTGATCGCGGCGATAGTGTTCGGAGAGTTCACGTTCGACCTTTCGTATTTTCTGGTCAAAGAGCCTGTAGATAAGATCAGTACGACGCTGATCGTATTTGTCATTCTAAAATTCCTTCCCAAACGAATCATTGCGCTGTTTCCACGCCGCGAAAATGTTGATTAAAAAGCGAAACAAAAAGATGAAACGAGTGTTATATTAGTCAATTCACACAAGGAGAGAATGCCATGTTAGAAAATATCAAGAAAGAGTTCAGCACCAGAATTCTCGTGCTTATCCCGATTGCCATTGCGATCAATATCGCAATCGGTGAATTGGTGGTGCGATTGAAACTCCCCGTATATCTGGACAGTATCGGCACTGTTTTGGTCGGAGCGATTGCAGGTCCTTGGGCAGGCGCGTTGACAGGCGCACTTACCAATTTGATCTGGGGATTATTCAACCCCTTCGCCGCGCCATTTTTCTACGTGGCGGCAGTAATCGGCTTCCTTGCGGGTCTCGCCGGAAAACGCGGTGCTTTCGAAAACGAATCCCCACGCTGGCTTTCCGTTCTGGTTGGGGCAGTGTTCGTCTTCTCATTGACCATGTTCATCCTCGCCTTTTCTAATGCCAGCATAGATGATACAGGCTTCACCTCATACCCTAGCATGGCAGATTTGTTCTCGCAATATGCGATTATCTTCGTGGTTGCGATTTTGATCGGCGCTGCCATTGGCTACTTCTTGTTGCAAAGAGGCGGATATGCTGGGTTTTGGGGTTTGATTACCGGTATCGTGGCCGCGATCATTTCGGCTCCAACCGCTGCATATGTTTTCGGTGGAGTAACCGGCTCAGGTACAGATGTGCTCGTGGCTGCTTTCCGAGCAAGTGGGGCAGGCATCCTCTCCTCCGTGATGGCGCAGGGCGCAGTATCCGACCCGTTCGACAAAATGCTTTCCTTCATGGTAGTATGGCTTATCCTTCGCTCTCTGCCAGCGCGTTTCAAAGCGCGCTAAGCTCGCACCTTTCATGAACACGTTCAGTATGTATGTAGCCCGCGAAAGCGGGCTACATAAACTTTACCCACTAACAAAAGCTTCGCTCACACTCTTATTGCTCATCGCGGGGTTGACGCTGCCCGTCAATTGGGCTGGGTATTTTCTGGTTTTGTTCGTCATCTTTCCACTAGCAATATGGGGAAAAGTGTTTAAGAACTTTATGCGGATCGTATGGAGCATCAGCTTGCCGTTTATCATCTCAGTGATCATCATCCAAAGTTTGTTTTGGGGAAAGGGAACGCCAATCTTCGAGTTTTGGATTCTTGCTCCGAAAATCGAGGGCGTAATATTTGCAACAATCAGCGTAGGCAGGATTATTCTCGTTATGGCGGGGTTTATTCTATTTGCCATGACAACGCGACCCGACGCGTTGATGATCTCGCTGAAACAGGTTGGCGTCCCAAGTAGCCTGGCTTACATCATTGTAACCACTCTGCAAATCGTTCCACGCTTTGTAACTAAGGCATCTACTATTCTAGATGCGCAACGCTCTCGCGGATTGGAAACGGATGGAAATCTTTTTGTCCGGTCACGCGCTGTTGTGCCAATCATTCTCCCACTTGTCCTTGGCAGTCTCATGGAAGTGGAAGAGCGCGCCATTGCCATCGAAGCACGCGGGTTTAATTCAAACCGGGAGGAAACGAGCCTGATCGAAATTCCCGATACTCGCGCTCAATTTATTCTGCGCAGGATCTTCATGGTTTTGATGATTCTGAGCATCATCGCGAGGGTTGCATGGCAATTATCGACTTAAGAAACGTCACATACAAATACCCACTCACTCAGGAATCTGCCCTGAAGAACATCAACTTCCAGGTGAACGAGGGCGAGTTTGTCGCGGTCATTGGGCCGAACGGCGCGGGCAAGTCTACGTTGTGCTACACGGTGGCGGGATTCGTTCCGCACTTTTTCAAAGGCGAACTCAGCGGCACAGTTGAAGTAGCAGGCGCGGATTCGAGCAAATCGAATCTGCATGAGTGGGTGTTGAACGTGGGGCTGGCGTTCCAGAATCCGTTCAACCAGATCAGCGGCGCGAAGTATACGGTTTTCGAGGAGATCGCTTTCGGGCTTGAAAATATCGGCGTGCCGCGCGACGAAATGATCCCACGCGTGAACGACGCAATGAAATTGACCGGCATCTCAGAATTAGCGGATCGCTCACCCTACTCCCTCTCCGGCGGACAACAACAACGCGTCGCGCTGACCTCGATCCTGGTCATGCACCCCAAGGTACTCGTCCTCGACGAGCCCACCTCGCAAATGGATCCCATCGGCACGCGCGAAGTCTTCGGCGTGATCCGCACGCTGGCAGAACAAGGCATGACCGTCATCATGGCGGAACACAAAGTGGAATGGATCGCCAACTTCGCAGACCGCGTTGTCGCTTTGCATGAGGGGCAGATCATTGAGGATGGAAAACCGCAAGAAGCGCTGACCTCAGATGTGCTGGCTGGCAAAGGCTTTGGAATTTCGCGTTACACATCCGTGGCGAGGAAGGCGAAAGAGACCGGGTTGTGGAAGAAAGATAAATTGCCGGTCACGCTGGAGGAGGCGGTGGAAGGGTTCGCACATGTGTAATCCGCATTCTCTAATGCGGACGTTAGAGAATGTCCGCTACACAAAATCCAAATGAACGTCGAAATCTCCAACCTCACTTTCTCCTATCCCACCGGCGTGCAAGCCCTGCGCGGACTCTCGCTCACGATCCAATCGGGCGAGCAGGTTGCCATCATCGGGCAGAACGGCGCAGGGAAAACGACTCTGGTCAAACATCTCAATGGATTGCTTCAACCCACATCCGGCTCGGTGAAAATTGGCGATTGGGACACGCGCGAACATTCGGTAGCAAAGATGGCGCAGCGAGTCGGGTATGTGTTTCAAAACCCCGACGAGCAATTGTTCTCGAAAAATGTCGGGGTCGAAGTGGCGTTCGGGCCGAAAAACTTGGGGATGAGCGCGAAGCAGGCTGAAGGTCAGGTTCGAGACGCACTGGCAATGACGGAGTTATCCGATAAGACGGAGACGAATCCGTACGATCTATCCGCTACCTGGCGGAAGATGGTCGCGCTGGCATCGGTCATTGCCATGGATACGGGCATCGTCATCTTCGACGAGCCGACGACGGGACAAGACGCGGCAAACATCGCGCGCATTGCCAATGTAATCAACGTGTTGCGCGAACGCGGCAAGACCGTCATTACTATCACGCACGATATTGATTTTTGCGCCGAAAATTTCGAACGCGTTATTGCCATGTCGCAGGGAAGAATCCTGCTTGACGGCAACGCCAACGACGCGCTTGGGCAAGACGAGATTCTTGCCACAACCTACGTTGACCCGCCTCAACTGACGCGATTGGGCAAGAAACTTGGCTTCAAAGGGACT